>DAOVFB010000038.1 GCA_030668705.1 Candidatus Stahliibacteriota bacterium | reverse complement strand
TGTCTTTCTATCAGTTAAGGATTGTGATAGTAATACTTTTTCCTATAGAAAAACCGTTGTCTCAGTTGGAAGATAGGAATTAGCTATCAGCACTCAGCTATTTAAGAAGGGGTCAAGATTAGTAATTTTGAATGTTGAATTAGTTAGTGAGTTGGTCGGTATGTTAGGACTATCGTGGTATGTGATAAGTGGTAAGTGATAAGGGATACGTGATATGTGGGAATTAGTCTAGAGTCGAGCGTCCAGTGTCAAAAAAAGAATTGGAGTAGGGGCAATTCATGAATTGCCTCTACAAGTTTCGCGCAAAACAACGCAGAGCAAGCTCTGCTACTCCAGATTATCAGCAAAATAGCTATAAGTATATAAGTTGGTCGGTTAGTCAGTGTTCTTTTCCAACCTATTCAACGACTCAACTACTCAACTATTTAACTTTTTTTACTCTGTGTAAATCTGTGTCCAATTCAGGGGTTAGGATATAGGATATAGGATTTAGGATTTGGTGGTGTGTTCCGGGTTTATTGAGTTCATGGGGTTCGTTGGGTTCATTGAGTTTTTCCCAATCAACGACTCAACTACTCAACCATTTAACTAAATTCATCTGCGGTTTCATTCCGGTGGTGATTAGGGGTTTTTAATCAGTTGGCATCAGTGTAAATCAGTGTCTATTCTTTGGGTGGTGTATGTCTTTTATTAGTATCTATCCGCGTTCATCTGCGTGTATCTGCGGTTTCATTCCGGTGGTGATTAGGGGTTTTTAGTCAGTTGATATCAGTGTAAATCAGTATCTGAAAATTTGGCTGGATGTGGAGCGAAGCGACTTCCCCTTGACTTTATATTCTCCAGTAATATTATCCTAAAAAGGGGGATATATTGAAGAAATTGAAGTTAATCCTCCCTGTGCTTTTTATAATAGGGGGCGTAAGTTTAATATTCTTTATAAAGAAAGGAAACAGTACAGGAAAAGAACTGTTCCCTGATACCTTTTTTTCAAAAGGAGCAAATGTAGAGTGGTTGGGTATATACTTAAAAGGGCATAAAGTAGGATATCTTGCGTCAAGGATTGATTCTACAGAGGTTGGATATAGGGTTTATTCCAATACCTATATGAAGATGGCCCCGGCCGCTGGTTATGAAAGGGAAGTTAGTTATCAGGTGGTTACCAATACCGATAAGGATTATAATCTCAGTGATTTTCATTTTCGTATGGTCTCGGGAGAATATGTATTTAGTGCCTATGGGAGAAAAATAGGGAAAAAATTGAGTGTGGAGATGGAGATTGGAGGGAATAAGCGTGAAATGGAATTTCCCTTAAAGTCTTCATATCTCCCGGCTACGATTGAAGGAATGGTTAAGACTGGAAGAACAGGAACATTTCAGTTCTTTGATCCAACGCTCCAGAGTATCTTTGATATAAGCATTGAGAATCTAGGCCACGATACATTAGAAGGAGTGCCAACCACCAAATATGCAGTTCAACAATCTGGTATTGATGTGTATTTTTGGGTCTCGAGCGAAGGTCATCTTATAAGACAGGAATCCCCGATAGGACTTGTGATGAAAAGAGAAACCGATGTAAACCTTTCTGATATAGAAACTGTTGGATTCAAGTTGTTTGATTCCTATGCAATTAAAGTGGATAACCCTATTAAAAATCCAAGGATGCTCAATATGCTCAGGGTTCGTCTTGATTCAGTGGATCTATCGGGTCTTAGAATAGAGGATGACAGACAAAAACTTAGAGGGAATATACTTACCATTAAAAAAGTAACACCTGGAGATTCCGATGAGATACCAGAGGAGGTAGAACCTTATAGACAACCTACTCCCTTTGTCCCGTCTGACGATGAACTGGTAGGGAAGACAGCTCTTGATGTTATAGGAGGCAAGAAAGGATGGGAGGCAGTGGAGAGGATTATAACCTTTGTAGATACCACCTTACGGGATAATCCAACGTTCTCAATCCCGAATGCGCTGGATGCACTCAAATCAAAAGAAGGGGACTGCAATGAACATTCAGCACTTGCTGTTGCACTCCTGCGTGCAGTAGGCATCCCAGCAAGGGTTGAGGTCGGGGTTGTATATGTGGGAGGAGCTTTCTACTATCATGCCTGGGTAGGAGTATATATGGGTGGGAAATGGGTAGCAACTGATCCAACCTTTGGCCAATTAATCGCTGATCCTGCTCATATTAAGCTGGAATATGGTGGTTTTAAAGAGCAAGCAAAACTTTATCGTGTGATAAATAAATTGAGGATATCAGTTCTTCAATATGATTGAGTTACAAAGAGTTAGCAGGCGTTTCGGTAACCTTTATGCTGTTAAAGACCTTACCCTTTCGATACCTGATGGAGAGTTATTTACTTTACTTGGCCCAAACGGAGCGGGAAAGACCACTACAGTCAAGATGATAGCTGGGCTAATTAGACCAACAGAGGGACAGATTCTTGTTGATAATATTAATGTTTTAGAATTTCCCGAGAAAGCCAAGGAAAGGATTGCTTATATACCTGACCAGCCGTTTCTTTATCCTGAACTCACCGGTCGCGAATTCATTATATTTGTTTCCAGATTATACAAGATGGAGCACCGAGAGATAATAGGAGGGATGGAAAAATTATTCGAAGAGTTCAGAGTAGGGAATTGGATTGATCTTCCTTCATCCGAGTATTCCCACGGGATGAGGCAAAAAGTGATATTTATCCAGGCTTTGATACATAACCCGGGTATTATTGTAATTGATGAGCCTATGGTGGGATTGGATCCAGTTTCTGCCAGGACGGTGAAGCGGTTGCTTCGGGAACGTGTGGAAAGTGGAACTACTATCTTTATGTCGACTCATTCCCTTGATGTTGCGGAAGAAATATCTGACAGAGTGGGAGTAATAGATGAAGGGAGTTTAATAAAGGTGGGTAGGATAGAAGAACTCTTAATAGGTCCATCTTCAACCCTTGAAGATGTCTATTTTACTATTACAGAGGAGGAACCTTATGCCCATTAAACTTGGTGTTTTGGTTTCTGGTAGAGGAACCAATCTTCAGTCAATCATAGATAAAAGCGTTTCTTCTCTAATCGCTGCTGAAGTGGCGATAGTTATCTCAGACAAACCAAACGCTTACGCTCTTACGAGAGCCAGAGAAGCAGGAGTTCCTGCTATGTATATAGATCCTCGCACAGACAAACCCATACTTACTGGAGAAGCGGAGGATGATTATATAAGGTTCCTGAAAGATTGTCATGTGAATCTTGTGTGTCTGGCTGGATTTATGAGGATATTGAAAGGAAAATTTATTCGTGAGTTTAAATGGAAGATAATGAATATTCATCCTGCACTCCTGCCATCCTTTAGAGGGCTTTCTGCACAGAAACAGGCACTGGATCGAGGTGTGCGCTTCTCCGGAGCAACAGTCCATTTCGTGACGGAAAACGTTGATAAAGGGCCTATTATACTCCAGGCGGTAGTGCCTGTATATCAGGATGATACAGAGGAAAGTTTATCAAAGCGAATCCTTTTAGAAGAACACAGGATATATGCAGAGGCTATAGATCTATTTGCAAAAGGACAATTAGAAGTACGAGATAACAGGGTAATAATCGGAGGAGGTAATGGATAGCAAAATAAAGGTTGGATTGGTGGGTGCAGGAGCTGTCGCCCAGATTGGTTATTTGCCGGTAGTTGAACAGATGGAAAATCTCACGCTTGAAGCAGTGTGTGAGTCCAACAGAGAGAAGGTGGAGGTGCTTTCAAGGAGGTATCATATAAAGGAGGTATACACAGACTATGAGAGGATGCTGAGGGACGCTGATATAGATGTGGTGATCATTGCAACCCCTAACTATCTTCATACCCCAATGGCGATTTCTGCAATTGAGTATAGAAAGGATGTGCTCTGCGAGATGCCTCTCGGGCTTGATGCAAATGAAGTTCAGGATCTAGGGAAGGTGGTGGATGCATCTGATAATATATTAATGGCTGCATTTAATGGGCGATTCAGACCCGATGTTAAAATATTAAAAGATATTATCCTTTCGGGAGAATTAGGGCATCTTTCCTTTGCCAAGGCAGGGTGGCTGAAGTCTTTACATGAGGATAGAAATGGCTGGAAAAGGGATCCTTTGAAGTCCGGGGGAGGGGTCATCATGACACTTGGTATACAGATACTTGGATTTGCATCCTGGTTGGTAGGATTGGATGTTTCCAGTGTTGTAGCAGGTTTTCACACTACCGATAAAATTGAGGATTCGGGTATTATCTTTCTTCGTTACGGAGACGGAAGTTACCTTATGATTGAGGTAGGATGGACATTACTGTTTGAAAGAGATTTCACCTATTTTAACCTTTATGGTTCTGATGGTGTAGCATTACTCAATCCTCTAAAGGTCAAGAAAGTAGAGGATAATAAAGTCTTAGATATAACTCCCCAGAATATCCCAAAACATCCTATTAAAGCTTCCTATTACAGTATGATGGGAGAATTTATAGAGGCAGTGAGGAACAGGTCTGTGTCCCATCACGGTTGGATGGATGCATATGAAGTTATGCGAGTAATAGATGCGGCATACCGTTCAGCAGAGGAAGAAAAGGAGATTTTACTTTCGTGAAGACCTCTGCTCGTTTTTTACTTCCGGGGTTAGGTGGCTTAATACTTACATTATCGTTTGCCCCCTATAGTTTATCGCTCATAGCGTGGATTGCCTTTATCCCTCTATTTTATTCTTTAAGGGATGGTAAATACCCATTCCTTAAGGGTTTTATTATGGGTATTGCCTTCTTTTCAACTCTACTCTCCTGGATTCCGTTCTCGAATATAGAAAAGGAGATTGTACCTCAGATGGTTGCAGGTTATTTTCTGCTTTTACTATACCTTTCATGTTACTTTGGATTTTCTGGGATGCTCTATGATAAGTTAAGGAGGATGCAGCGTATATATCTATTCCCCCTTGTTTTTGGGGGGTTAGAGTTCCTGCGGAGTCTCTCCTCTGTTTTGGGCTTTCCATGGGGGTCCTTAGGGTACTCTCAGACTAATCTTATCTATTTTGTCCAGTTTGCCTCACTGGGTGGAGTTCCACTCGTGACTTTCTGGATTATTTCAATAAATATACTTTTGTATCTATTAGCGGATACGTACGCAGTAAAGAATAGGCCGTCTAAGAACTATCTTTACTTACTGATTGGAATTATTGTCATGCCTTTTATATATTCAGGAGTTGTGGTACTCCGGGGTTACAGAAGTCCAGGGGAGATAACCGCCACTGTGCTTCAGCCCAATATCCTCCCAGATGAAAAGAGGTTCAGTAGCGGAAGAGAGAGAGAAGAGATAATCAAGGAAATAATACTTGATGCTCCAGATTCTGATATATACATCTTACCGGAGACTGCATCGCCTTACTCTCTCACACACAGTATGAGGACGAGGAACTTCTTTACTGACCTTGCTAACAGAAAGGGTGGTTATATTATTACGGGTATGCCCGATTTTGATGTAATAAATACAAAACTCTATCATTATAATGCCGTAGGATTGGTTGATTCGACAGGGATTACGGGTGTTTATAGGAAGATGTTCCTGGTTCCTTTTGTGGAAAGGCTTCCCTATGATGATGTTATACCTATATTTAAGAAGATAAATTTGGGGCAGGGGCATTTTACGCCTGGGCAACTTTTCTCGGTTTTTGATGTTGGGAGGGCAAAATTGTCAGTATTCATATGTTATGAGGCAATTTTTCCGCAACTTATCAGGGAGTTTGTGTTGAAAGGGGCTGAAATCCTTGTGAATATCACCGAGGATGGCTGGTTCGGGAAAACCTTTGCTCCGTACCAACATGCAGAGATGGCTACATTTCGCTGTATTGAATATAGAAGAGCTCTATTGCGTTCAGCAAATACCGGCGTTTCCCTGATTGTGGACCCATTTGGCAGGATACTCTCGAGAACTGAAATTTACGAAGAGGCTCAACTTACAGGTGTAGTTCCTCTGGTAGAGGGACTTACAGTGTATGCAAGAATTGGTGATACCTTCGGATGGGTTTTTCTCCTTTTCGCAATAGGTCTGATATTTATAAGGTTGGATTCAAATGGTAAAAAAACGCTCCCTTGAAAGTATTCTCCGTAGAGTAAAACCAGTAAAAAGGATTCGCCAATATGCAGAGAGGGCAGAGAAGCAGGTCTATCTTGTTGGAGGAGTCTTGCGTGATATTCTTCTGGAGAGAGAAATCAAGGATCTTGATATTGCCGTAAGTGGGAAGGGAGAAGATTTTGCCAGAGCACTTGGGAAGTGTTTCTGCCTTAGAAAGGATATGGATGAATTCAGGGTAAGGATGGGTGCTTCCACCGTGGATGTCCTTGGACTCGGGACAACAGAGATACTTAGTGACCTTGCAAGAAGAGATTATACTATCAATGCAATGGCATATAATCTTCTGGATAGGCGATTCATTGACCCCTTTAATGGGGTAAAGGATCTTGAGAATGGTATTATCAAAGCAATAGGACGGAAGAATATAGTCGATGATAAGATTAGAATTCTACGAGGGTTGAGGTTTAAGGCTGCCTTTGGTTTTGAGATAGAAGATAAAACAATGGAGCTTTTAAAGGAGTATGCTGATACTCTATTGGAAAGCCCACCAGAGCGTATTCATATGGAATTGGTTTCAATGTTCAATCAGGAAAATTCGCATCTCGCTATAGTCCCGGAGATATTCGATGTCATTTTTCCTGGATTCCTGCGAATGCGAGATGTCCTGGGCGGTAAGGTTACCAAAGATCTATTGGGTCACTCAGTACTTACATTGAAGATGCTTAACTCGATTATTAAAGATCCGTCCTTGTTTAAAAAGTATCAGAGGAAGGTAGCGGGGTATATTAAGGAAAGACAGGTGGGACTAAGACTGGCAGCGTTGTTACACGATATAAAAAAACCTGATACAATGGTTGTGAAGGGTAGTGAAGTTCATTTCTATGGACATGACAAAATAGCCAGTGAGTGGTTTAAGAAGAGGGGAAAAGAACTCAAGTTCTCATATAGAGAGAAGGAGTTTATATCTTTACTTCTCGAAAACCATATGTGGATACATCTTCTCGCAGCGCAGAAGGAAGTGACTGAAAGAGCGAAGAGAAGAATGGTTTTTAGATTAAGCGAGGATGTCATTGGCCTATCCCTTATCGCCATGGCAGACCAGATGGCTTCTATTGGGGGTGTGGATGAGCATTTAATAAATGTATGTAATGACATTATAGCATATTATTTTAAATCAAAGGATGAAGTTGAAAAACCTCTCATTCAGGGTAGAGACCTTATTGAGCTTTTTGATTTGGAGCCGGGCCCGATGTTCGGAAGAATACTTACCAGAGTTCAGGTTGCCTATGAGGAGGGAGCAGTAAGGACTAAGGAGGAAGCTTTGAAATTTGTAAGAGAGAAGATACTCAAGGGACTTGACATAAGGAAGGAAGGCGATAATATGTACCAAAAGGAGGTAAAGTAGAGCAAATGACATTATTGAAAAATGCGTTTTTATTAACTCTCTTTTTTGTTATATTTATAGCAGGATGTCAAAATAATTCACCTTCGGAGTCCACTTTTATACCGCCAAAGGATAAAATTGTTACTAAGGATATGGCAACGAGATACGCCATAGTGTCGGTTGCTCTAACAGAGGCGGTGGAGGAAGAAGCGGGTATTATTGAAGACTTTAGAGGAAAGTACAATATTTCATTGGATATGAATGAACTCAATGATAGGGGATTTAAAAAGGCTCATCCCGAGGTTATTTCAGAGTGGGGGAGGATTCAAAAAGAGTGGCAGGAAAAGCAGGTTTCAATATATGAAAAGTATGGGATGAGTGAAAAAGAGTGGGATTGGATTGCAGGGGCACTTATAATGCCAAGAAATAAACCCATGCAGGAATTTATTAGAGAGGAAATCGAGCGAATAGGAAAAGAAGAATCCCAGAAAGGGATACAAACCACAAGTAATAAGTAAAGTAGTGGAGACTCTGTCTCTTTACACTTTTGTAAAACAGCCATAAGGCAAGAAGCCCCGATAGAAAAGCTGCAATAGTTCCAGGAATTAGTCTAATATAATCAAAGTTCATAGAGCTAATTTCACGTGATTCAAGGATAAATGCTCCCAATAAAGCAGGGATAGCAAGGATAAAAGAGAATTCAAAGGATTCTTCTCGAGATATTCCAAGAAGGAGGGCTGCACCTACAGTAAATCCCGAACGGGAAATCCCGGGAATGAGAGCAATACTTTGGGCAATCCCAATTATAAAGGCCGTTTTTAGATTGAGTTTGCTCGTGGGAGTTGCTTTTACTGTTAAAAGTAGCATAAATCCGGTAACGAACAGCATTGAAATTACAAGCAGAGGGTTCATAAACATCGATTCTATCCTCTCTTTTAAGAATAAACCTGTGAACATTATGGGGATAGTCCCTACAATTATAAGCGGCAGTTTTTCCTTAGAGAGATAACTAAGTATTCTTTTCCGAAAGTATATAATTATTGAAAGAAATGTGCCAAAATGTAGAGCTACTTCAAGTATAACCCCTGGCGTTTTTAATCCCATGAGCATTTTTAGAAGCACTAAATGCCCTGAACTTGATATTGGGAGGAATTCGGTAATTCCCTGAACAATCCCTAATATTATTGCTTTCATCGAATACCGCTTAACATGAGAGCGAGCATACCAGGTATTATTGAGATCTTCAGTATCCTTTCAGTGTTTCTAAACCAAACAGGTGAATTTTTTGACCTTTTTACCATAATTATTACAGGTAGAACTACCCCAAAACCCGCACATAGTGCAAATAATGCACCATAAGAGAATGAAGCATAAACTATTGAAATTACAAGAAAAATTAGGAGTACTAACACGAGAAGGCGAGTTTTTTCTATTCCGAAAACGATTGGGAATGTGTGGAGACCTGCTTTCCTGTCCCCTATTATGTCCTCCCCGTCCTTAAGGATTTCGCGGGGGAAGTTCAGAAGGAAAGCAAAAATAGCAGGGAATAAAATCACATTTAGCTTTCCGGAGGCGGAAATTGCACCTACAAGGAGTGTTAAAGCGAGCAAGAGAGATATTCCAATGTTGCCAATCAGGGGAAGAGGCTTAAGGAAAGGCGTATACAGGATCAATAGAAGGGATGCAAATAAACCCACATAAAGAAGCCTTAAATTAATGAAAGCAAATATCACATTTCCAAGAATAAAAAGGATAATGGATACTTTCAAGGCTTTACCTGGAGTTATCTTGCCAGAGGGGATAGGCCTCTGGGGGTTATTTATCTTATCTATTCCAGCATCGAAGTAATCGTTGATCAGATTACCACCTATTGTGATTAAGAGCACTGAAAACGACGATAGCCATACAGCTAAATTGATGTAGTGTTTTGTGAGAAAAGCACCTAATAGAACCGCGAACCCTGCAATTAGGGCATTAATTACTCTCACTATGATACTTGTGAGCCTGGCTTTAAATCCTCACGGTCAGGAGAAATTAGGGAGATAATGTCTCCTTCTGTTGCTGCAAGAAGCATACCATCGGATCGAACACCCCTTATTGTAATGGGTTCCAGATTTGTTATCACGACTATTTTTTTTTCCTTCAATTCTTCAGGAGTATAATTCTTTTTTATGCCTGCAACAAGGGTACGTTTCTCTCCTGTATCGACGGTAAGTTTATAAAGCTTATCTGCTCCTTCAATATCGTCTACTTCTTTTATTACTCCAATTTTTAATCCCATCTGCTTAAAGTCTTCAATACTGATATAGGACATCCTTAGCCTCCTTACCTGTTTTTGTATTTCATAATCTTCAATCTTTTTATAAAGCGGTTTTACCTCTCTTATTGGATGGTCCACTGGGATAATCATCTCCTTTACTCTATGCCATTCTGTTTTTTCAAGGTTCATCATCGAGAGGGTTTTCTTTGCTCCAAAAGGTATAAATAATTCACCTATATTGGCCAATATATATATAATGTGTGAACATAAATGAAGGGTAGTGGCTGTTCTTAGTTCATCTTTTTTTCTTGTAACCCATGGTTCCATCAGGTCATAATAACGGTTACCAGCTGCAGCGATTTCTATAAAGTTCTTTAGGGCACGACGGAACTGAAAAGCCGATAAATTTTTCTCTAATTCATCTATTAGTTCGTTTATTCTGCAGAGCAATTCCTTGTCTTCTTTTTCAAAAGCTCCAGGTTTTGGAATCCTTCCATTTGAATATTGCTCAATAAATTTCAGGGTTCGATTGACAAAATTTCCGAGTGTATCGATTAACTCCGCATTTACCCTTTCCTGGAATTCATTCCATTTGAAATCTGAATCCTTTGTTTCAGGGCATATAAGGGTAAGATAATATCGTAAGAAATCAGGGTCGAAATCTTCTATATATTCATGCAACCACACAGCCCAGTTATTACTGGTTGAAATCTTCTGCCCTTCGAGATTTACATATTCATTTGCTGGTATTTCTGAGGGAAGGATATATTCTCCATATCCCATCAGAGTGGCTGGCCATATAATACCATGAAAGACTATATTATCCTTTCCAAGAAAATGAATCAATTTAGTGTTTTCCCCCTGCCAGTACTCTTTCCACTTATCCGGCTCTCCTATTCTCTCTGCCCATTCAATTGTTGAGGAGATATAACCTAATGGTGCTTCGAACCAGACGTAAAGGACTTTATCTTTTGCTTCTTCTAATGGGACCTTTACACCCCACTTAAGGTCTCTTGTAATTGGGCGAGGCCTAAGTCCCTCATCAAGCCAACCTTTGAGGTATCTCTTTACTGTTTTTTTCCAGTTCTTTTTCTCTATCCATTCCTCCAGTTCTTTTTGGAATTTATTGAGCAAGAGGTACCAGTGTTTTGTACCTTTCTTTTCCGGTGTGGAACCACATAATTTACAGCGCGGATTCTTTAGTTGTTCAGGTTCCAACCAGCTTCCGCAGGACTCACAGGAATCACCACGGGCTTTTTCATACCCGCAATAAGGGCAGGTTCCTTCTACATAACGGTCGGGCAGAAATCTTTCACATTTTGGGCAGTAGAATTCTTTTGTAGTAATGGGTTCTACATATCCCTTTTCGTATAAAATAAGGAAGAAGTCCTGTGCCAACTCGTGGTGGACCTTTCTGGATGTTCCTGAGAAGTTATCGAATTCCACCCCTAAGTTTTTAAATGTGATTTCCATCAGGTTATGATAATGGTCTACTATTTCTTGAGGTGAGATACCTTGCTTTTCAGCTGCAATGGTTATTGGAACGCCGTTCTCATCGGTTCCACATATATGAATTACATCCTTTCCCTTCTTTTTCAGGAATCGGGTATATATATCAGCAGGGAGGTGAACTCCTCCAAAGTGACCTATATGTAGTGGTCCGTTTGCATATGGTAAGGCATCAGTTACTATAAATCTTTCATTCATTTCTGTTTTGTGATTTTGACCCATTTCTCTCCTTTTCTTCTTAGCTCCGATAGAGTAATCTCTTCCTGGGTCTCATCCTCATAGCTTATAGTCAATACCTTTTTAATGATGTTTCTATGAAGTACTGTACTCGTTCCCCTTTCTGTCATGATTTTCTCTCCGCGGTCAGGGAATTCTTCTTGAGCTTTCTTATAGAATTCGTGTTCATAGGCAAGGCAACAAAGCAATCTCCCGCAGGGTCCGGATATTTTAGAAGGGTTTACATATATATCCTGGTCTCTGGCAGCTTCAAGTTGAATTGACTGTTTTTCTCTAAGAAAAGTGCCGCAGCATAGATCTCTTCCACATAATCCAACTCCTCCAAGGCACCCTGCATAATCGCGTATCCCGATATGCCTCAATTCTATTGTAACCCCGAATTTATCTTTTAAGTCCCTTACAAGTTCGCGGAAGTCAACCCTCTTATTTGCCAGGAAGTAGAATTTGTATCGTTTCCCTTCCCATTCCTTGTTAACTCCAACCAGTTTCATAGGTAGATTATGATGCTTTATTGCTTCATTACAGAATTGGTAAGCTTGGTTTTCGGCTTTTCTCATTTCTTTTAGTTTTTCCTTTTCGCTATCATAAATTGGGCGTAATATTTTACCCTTGGATTCTATTTCGGTGTGGATTTTTTCCTCTACTAACCCGACGAAATGCTCCCCATTTATTTTACAGAGAACTAATTCTTTGCTCTTGGGTGTAAAAGAGGATTCCATTGGATATTTTATACCTGCAAATCTTACATAGTACAACATCAGATTTTCAAGAAAAGATAGAATAGTATCTTTTCAGCTGCTATATTAGAGTAATAATATTCATAGGCTTTTTTTAGATATGAAAAAATCTTGTATGCCCTATCAGAATCTATTTTTCCATTATAGTACTTGTCTTCCACCATCTTCCAGAGATATATGAGAAGGAATTCAATCTTCCATTTCTTTACAAGGCTTTCATTCCAGTCTTTTATCCTGACCTTTCTTTCGGTGTGAAAGAATATCTTCTCTAGTTCGTCTTCCATATCTTTTATTTTTTTAAGCAGCAGTGTATCTTCTATTCCTCGTCCAAAATACCTTAAATTTGGATCCCCTATAATATCTTTCTGAATATCCGGAGACAGTGGGTGGAATCGGATACCAAGGGTTCTTGAGAATATAGTTTCTGTCAGTAGATAGGGATTGAGGGTTATAAGAATAAATAGGACATTTTTAGGTGGTTCTTCTAATATTTTGAGGAAAGCATCAGAGGCATTCACAGTCATATTCTCAGCCTGTAATATTGTAATTGTTTTCCAATCGCTTTTCATCGGGGTTAAATAAGCATAATGCTGAATTTCCCTGATCCTGTCGATTGAGATACTGGCTTTAAAATACCTGAGCTTGTAATATTCGCCAGCCCTTCTTATTCTGAATATCTTACCGGAATCGTACTCACTGAACTCCGGAAATATATTAATTGAGTCAGGGTGAACGCCTCTCTTTACCAAATCTTTGTCTCCTATAATTTCACCTGCGAAATCCAATGCCAATGAGAATTTCCCAACTCCTGGTGGTCCATAAAACAATAAAGCAGAAGGTATAGTTTGCTTCTTTGTCATTGAAGACAGGAGTCTCTTAGGGATATCTTGGCCTTTGATTTCACTGGTCATCATAAATTATATCTCTATATAATTCATAGGGTTTACTGCTTTTCCTGTTTTTCTTATCTCAAAGTGGAGCATATTTTCCTTGGCCGAGCCTGTTTGTCCTACTTTACCTATCACAGTACCTTCTCCTACTTTATCTCCATTCGCTACTGTAGCCATAGAGAGGTGAGCATATAAAGTAATATATCCACCACCATGGTCAATCAGTACTATTTTACCGTACCCAAGAAAGTTATCGCTGTAAACTACTCTACCTGGCGCCACCGCTCTAACATCCTCTCCCCACCTGGCTCTGATGTCGATACCCCTGTTCAATGTGACGGTTCCATATTTTTCGTCTCTTTTTCTTCCAAAGTAACTTATGATAAATCCGTCAACAGGGAGTTGAAGTTGTTTTTTTTCAAAGTAGGCACTCCCTTCTGTTTTTTCTTTTGTGGAGAGGGTTCGTATGAGTTTTTCAAGGTCCTTCTTTGCCTGATCCATTTCTTCGGACATCTTTATTGCTTTCTTACGCTCTGTTTCAATCTTCGTAAGATATTCTCTTTTTTCTATTTTATCTTTTTTTAAGTCCTTCTCTTGTTTTTCAACTTCTTTATATATTTTTTCTAAAAGAGATAATTTCTTCTCTATCTGTGACTTTTTTAATTTTAAGCGGTCCTCAAGTTGCATAACTTCAGTCAAAACTCTTCTGTCTTGATCTGCTATAAGAGATAAATACTTCATTCTTTTTAAGGCATCACTGAATGAATAAGAAAGGAGAATCACAGCCATCGGGTGAAGGGAACCATGTATATATATTTCCTTTATACGTTTGCACAGTATAATTTGTTTTTCTCTCAGGCGGTGGTCGAGTTCCTCTATCAATAGTTCTATATTTTTAATTTCCTCAGTGGTTATTTCCGTCTTTCGGTGAAGTTCTCCTACTAATTCTCTATTAAGCGATATCTCTTTGTCCAATTCCTGTAGATTTTTAAGTATTCCGCTCTCTTCCCCTTTCAATTTAGCTATCTTTTCTCTCTGTTCTTTAAGTCTGTTCCGGAGTGTTTCAAGACGCTCTTTTGGCGACTCTATGTTTGATGCAAGAAGGAAGAGAATGATTAAACACCAATTCATCTATTACCCCAGTAGGTCTTCATCCATTTGGAGTTCGGATTCCAAAAGAAAAGAAGATCCGGTAACGAAAGAAGTAATTCGACTTTTGACTCCGATTAGTAGTCCTATAAGGATTATAATAAAATTTCTTCTATTCATAGTATCCAAGGCGTTTCACTTCTTGTTTGTTTTTTCTCCAATTTTTCCTGACCTTCACCCAGGTATTTAGGTATATATGTCTTCCAAGAAATTCTTCAATATCTTTTCTTGCCCTACTTGCGGTCTTTTTTAACTTCTTTCCGCCTTTTCCTATGATGATTCCCTTCTGTGATTCCTTCTCCACGTAGATATTGATGTCTATTTCCCCTTCGTTCATATCATTTACCAAAACTGCAGTAGCATAAGGAATCTCCTGTTTATATTCTTCCAGCAACTTCTCCCTCACTATCTCAGCTATAAAGAAGCGTTCGGGTCGGTCAGAGAGGTACTCAGGAGGGTAAAAAGGATGTTCAGGGGGGAGATATGGAAGGATTAAAGGAATCAATTTATCGACATTCTCACCCTTTAGTGCAGATATTGGGAGTATTTCATCAAGGGCATCTTCATCAATGGAATTTCTTATTTCCTGCAGTTCTTCATCCGTTATCTTATCAATCTTATTTATCAGGAGAAAAACAGGTTTTTTGTGGTCAGACAGTATATGAGGTGGGATATCCAGATGCTCAGGTGAGATAATAAGCAATGTAAGGTCTGTATCTTCCGAAGCACGTTCTATCTGGACCTGCATAGCTTTATCCAGTTCATTCCTTGGTTTGAAGTATCCGGGTGTATCGACAAATATTATCTGATTATCAGTTTCTGTCCAGATACCCAGAATTTTATGCCTTGTCGTTTGTGGCTTATGTGTAGTAATAGATAGACCCTTTCCCACCAGACGATTCAAGAGTGTGGATTTCCCTACATTTGGTTTTCCAATTATTGCAACATATCCCGCTTTCATAGACCCAAATATATCTTCTGACCCTTCAAAGTCAAGGGGAATGGATAGAACTCCTAACCACATCATGCCCCTTTTTTATTCACCACAATGTACACAAAGGACACAGAGATAGTCGCTTCGCTCCAATTGAAAATTGCAGATTGCAAAGTGCAAAATGCAAAATTATTCCCACCCTTCCCCTTTTTTTGGCACAGATTCCCTCTGATTGTTCAGTTTGATTGATCAAATCCAAAAATGTAGGGGCTCGCCCCGTGTAATAAAAATGTATCTCCAGAATAGAGAAGTTCAGAATAGAGAAGTTTCTGTCATTTATGGAAATTCCTGATTACCCCCTTTTCTTGACCTGAGTCCTTGTCTCCACGACTAACACCAAGAGAAGAGGGCAATCTTTTTACTCTTTGGTGAAGAATCTGTTGACTTTTCATAAGAAAAACATTATATATTTATTATGGATAACAGTCAAAATATAATTATTGAGAAGATAAAGGAAATCTTAAGAAAAAAGAAGGAAATCTTGTTCGCTTTCCTCTTTGGTTCTTCACTCAAATCAGAGAACCCTAATGATATTGATATAGGCGTTTTTGTTAAAGAAAAGGATATAGATGAGGAGAGCGCATTTGACTATTCTCTTTCACTTTCGTCCGAACTTTCTTATGAGTTAGATCGAGAATTGGATGTGAGTATTATGAATTATGCTTCTTTAGGTCTTCTTAAAAACATAATTCAGGGTGAACTTCTATTTGCCCAAAATCAGCAGTTTGTTGAAGATTATATAGAAAGGAAATCCTTCGAATATATGGAATATTATGAACTCTCGAAGTTTTTTTTAAGGGATGTTTTAATTGATAGATATTGAGCGACTCAAAAAGTATGCGAAAGAAATCAGGGAAAATATCAGACTGATAGAGGAATATACTGGCTCCGAAGAGGAATTTTTCAGTGATCAAAGAAATGTATTGAGTGTTAAGCATTTACTTTTACAGTCAATTGAATCCTGTGCAATTATCTGCAATCATATATCTTCAAAATTTGGAAAAGTTGCTCCTTCCGGTTATACAGAATGTTTCAGGAATTTAGGGGATATTGGTATTTTTGATGATAAGTTTGTGAAGAAATTAGTGAGCATGGCTCGTTTTCGAAATATTCTGGTGCATGAATACATTAAAGTTGATGACAGTAAGGTGCTTCAATTTGC
>DAOVFB010000018.1 GCA_030668705.1 Candidatus Stahliibacteriota bacterium | reverse complement strand
TTAAGACAAATGAAGCAGTCCTAGCCTTCAATGAAGCCATGAAAAAGAAACAGAATGTAGTAGCCTGTCTGCACCTTACCTGCTAATCTTTCTCCCACAATAAAAATAATTCTTCTCTGTGTTCTCTGACTGCCCCTGTGGAATTATTAGGTGTTTGGTCTTAGGTCTTAGGTTTATTTTTTTACCAACTTAACGACTCAACTACTCAACTATTTAACTATATCCGTTAATATCAGTGAAAATCAGTGTCTAAAATTTAATTCTGAGTTCAGTGTTCTTAGTTTATATTAATCAGTTCCAATCTGTGTAAATCTGCGTCTATTCTTTGTGTGGTGTGTGTCTTTATCTGCGTGTATCTGCGGTTTCATTTCCTGGAGGTGTGTGTTTTCCAACAAAGAGTTAACCGTGAGTTTGCCGTGGCTAATCTTTGGTGGTGTGTTCTGGGTTTATTGAGTTCGTAGGGTTCGTTGGGTTCATTGGGTTTTTCCTAATCAACGACTCAACTACTCAACTATTTAACTATATCAGTTAATATCAGTGAAAATCAGTGTCTATTCTTTGGGTGGTGGGTAGATGCATAGATGGGGAAAATGTGGTGGAGAGTTGACAATAAGAATTTTAACTCTATTCTCTAACTCAAATGATTGATGAATTGGTTGCTAATTCCCTATTTGAACCGGAGAGCATTGTTATTGATGTTGGCTCATGGGATAATATAAAACCTTCATTAACTCTGGCTTCAAAGGGAAAGAGTGTCATTGCAATTGATCGATACCAGAGGATGGAAAAATTCAAAGAAAATTTAGAGGAGGCAGTTCGGTGTGGGAAAATTGATAGAAATATAGCGGAGAGGATACAACCTATGAAAGCAGATGCGAACCAACTCCCTTTTCGTAACAATTCAATAGATGGTGTGTTGTTCTGGTATTCCACTTCATGGCTGCAGCAATTTGGTTCGGAGATGTTATTGGTTTATAAGGAAGTGCGGAGGATTCTGAAGGACAAAGGTATTGTTATAATAGTAGAACAAACCGCCGATCGTGCGAAAGGACAGGAACTTTTTTTGAATACACAAATGAAAACAAATAGAGTTGGAGCTTTAATAATTGGCAGAAAAGTAAAGATAGAAGAATTTCCCCTTGATTGAAGTCTTTTAGTTGAAGGGTAAGCAGCCCTGGTAATTGCACTAACTTTCTTTATGACCAATCCTTGACTTTAAGGGATGGGATATTATTATTATGCTAACAGTGGATATAAGAAAATTTATTCAAGATGAAAATATAGAATTTATTGATGTTCGTTATACTTCTTTAGAGGGAAGATTAAGGAGTATAAATTTTCCAGTCAAACAATTAGATTACTTTATTGAAAAAGGCATCGGGGTGGATGGTTCATCTCTGGGTCTTATGGATGAGAAAAACAGCGATATGGTCATTAAACCTGACTTGACTCATTACTACCCGGACCCATTTTCTCCGATTCCAACTTTGATTCTTTTTGGAAAGTTATTTCTTACGAAAGGAAGAGGGTATTTTGATGGTGACCCCAGGAGAATACTTGAGAAGACGGTTTCCATCCTAAAGGAAGAGGATATAGCGGATGAAATCCTTACATTGCCTGAATTAGAATTCTATGTTTTTGACGGGTGTAATTATCAAAACAGCCCGCTTTTTTCAACAATTGATATACAAACTCGGGAGGGTTATCCGGGATGTAACGGTTACCATGCAGATTACCCATTGGATCTCCAGAAGGATTTCCGCTCCCATCTAATGGCAGTCTTTGGGGAGGTTGGAATAGGGGTGAAATATGGGCATCATGAGGTAGGGAGTTTTAGCCAATCTGAGATAGAGCTATTATCATCTGATCCCGTAACAACAGCAGAGAATGTGTTGCTGGGGAAATATATTGTGCAAAGGGTTGCCAATTCTTATAACTTGGTGGCTACATTCATGCCCAAGCCTATTTATGGAGAACCAGGCAGTGGATTGCATTTCCATCTTCTTTTGAAGAAAAACGGTAGCTCCATTTTCTATGACGAAAAAGATAAAGAGCATCTATCTTATGATTTAAAATCGTTTGCAAAAGGGATATTAAAACATGGAAAAGCTATCTCTTCTTTCACCAATCCAACTACAAATTCTTATAAAAGGCTAACTTCCGGCTTTGAAAGTCCACGGAAGCTTTCTTATTCAGTGGGTGGCCGAGAATCAGCTATAAGGATACCTGATTATTTTGAGGGAGGAGACATTGATATTGAATACCGTCCGCCTGATGCTACATGTAATCCATATCTTGCTCTTTCGGTTATATTGCTTTCCGGGTTAGATGGCGTGAAGACATCTATGGGCAAAAAGGAGCAAAAGGGAACACTTGAAGAACTTCCATGTAATCTTCTGGAAGCGGCGAATGCACTTATGAAGGACAAAGATTTCCTAACGAGAGATGGCATATTCCCTGAGTGGATTTTGGATAGGTGGTGCGATGCAAAGAGGAAAGAATTTTGGGATATAGAGAGTAGGCCCTCTGCTATTGAATTTATTCGGTATTTCTCTCTATGACCCGTCGATTAATCATTTTATCTATAATCTTTTTTATACTTGGTTCTTTCGCTGGAATAAATTTGTGGATCATCAGCGATCTACCCGATGTGACGAGTATAAAGTATTATGAACCGATACTCACAACCAGGATCTATGATATAAATGGTGAATTGATCGGTGAAGTCTATCAGCAGCGCCGAATTCCCGTGAGTCTGGATTCAATTCCAGATTATATATCAAATGCTGCTATCGCGGTTGAAGACAAAGATTTTTATGAGCATTGCGGGATAAATTTCGAAAGGATTTTAAAAGCTGCGTGGGTGGATCTAATAAAGCGAAAGTATGTTCAGGGAGCAAGTACAATTACCCAGCAGCTTTCCAGAAATATATTTCTTCATCTTAAAAAGACTATTATTCGAAAAACGAAAGAGATATACCTGGCTCTCTTCATTGACCGTCACTATACCAAGGATAAGATCCTTGAGATGTATTTAAATGAAATATACTTTGGATATGGTAATTATGGTGTAGGGGCTGCATCAGAATACTATTTTGATAAGGAAATTGATTCCGTTTCTCTATCTGAAGCAGCTGCATTGGTAGGTCTCATAAGGTCCCCTGGACGTTATTCACCATACAATGACCAACAAAGATTTAAGGAGAGGCGAGATTTTGTTCTGAAAGAGTTACTTGCGGAGGGGTATATTAGTGCACAGCAAATGGATTCAGCCCTTGTGGAATCTCTTTCCGTAGTAGATCACAGCAATCAGAATAGAATTGGACCGTATTATATCAATGAAGTGAAAAGGCAAATGAATTCTATATTCGGAAGTGCATACAGGACCTGGGGTGGGTATAAGGTCCATATAGCAATGGATAAAAAGATGCAGATGCTGGCGGATAGCCTTATAGAAGTCGGTCTAAACCGGGTTGAGAAATACTGGCATCTTACCCCTAAGAATTCCATGCCCGATTCTTTAATTTATTCTGAGAACATTCCATACATCCAGGGTGCTATTGTAGTGCTGGAGTCAGAAACTGGTTATGTGCTGGCTCTTGTCGGAGGCAGAGACTTCCGCCATAGCCAATTTAGCAGGGCTACCCAGGGGAAAAGATTGGCTGGGTCCTCTTTTAAACCATTCCTATACACAGCGGCTATCGATAATGGGTTTTCCCCTTCTGATTTCGTATTTGATCTTCCTGTTGTTAAGGAAATTGCAGGGCAAATCTATGCCCCTGCAAACTACGATAGTTCCTTTATGGGAAAAATTACATTAAGAAAAGCGTTAAGCAAGTCACGTAACAATGCAGCAATACGTCTTTGCCAGGAAGTTGGGCCGTTTACAGTTGTTGATTATGCGCATTTAATGGGCATTGAGAGTTATCTTGATCCAGTTCTCACTATCCCTCTCGGCACCTCCAGTGTAACCTTGCTTGAAATGGTAAGGGCTTATTCAACACTGGCAAATATGGGGGAAAAGGTCGAACCAATATTTATATTAAAGGTGGAAGATAGATATGGGAATGTTGTCTATGAAAATAGGATCGTAAGGGAAAGGGTTCTTTCAGAGGAGACAGCCTATATAATGCTTAATATGTTGCAGAGTGTGTTTGATGAAGGAACAGCTTATGGTGCAAGACGAAGAGGTTTTAAATTGCCAGCCGCAGGGAAAACGGGTACTACCGATAATTTTACAGACGCCTGGTTTATGGGGTTTACTCCGTATCTTGCTATGGGCGTCTGGGTTGGATATGATTATCCTAAGAGGATAGGGGGGCATGCTTCAGGAGCAGGTGTTGCCCTGCCGATTTGGACAGATTTTATGAAAGCTGTAGTTGATTCAACGGAGAATTATCAGTTCCGCGAGCCAGAGGGTATTACTTATAGATATGTATGCACTGAGAGTGGAGAACTCGCCACTCCAAAGTGCCCTAAAGTAAGAAAAGAAATATTTAGAAAGGGGGATGTTCCCAAAAGGCTCTGTTCTCTTCATGGTGGGAAGGTTGGGATTGAGAACAGACCCATTGAGACGATAGATAAATTTCACTTTTAGGAGGAAAAATGAGGAGAGATGTTGCTTGTATTTTAATAATGTTCTTAATGCTATTAGGTTTTGGATATTTCTATGTCAGGGAATACTATCCCCTTCAGACTGAATTGCTTCAATATAAAAAAGAAAACATGACACTCGTATCGGTAGTGAATGAGCTGAGGAAAGAAAAACCAATGGAAGATACTATTGATATAGAAAAACCAGCAGGGAATTATATTGCACAGGATATAAAGGATATGATTGAGGGAATAGAGGTTGAGCAGGTAAGGGAGGAGATTTCTATTACACTTCCCGGGAAGAAATTGTTTCCTCCGGGTAGTGTAGATCTGAGTGATGAAGGGAGAGAGATGTTATTTAAAATTGCAAATATACTGAAAAGTATGGAAGATAGAAAGATTATGATAGAAGGTCATACCGATAACACAAAAATCTCGGGGAGCCTTCGCGAAGAATATCCGACAAACTGGGATTTGTCTGCCAAAAGAGCTGTTAACGTTGTTAAATATTTAATTTCCGAAGTGGGTATAGCTCCAGAGCTTCTTACTGCAGTTGCCTATGGGGAATATCATCCTGTTGTTCCCAATGCAACTCCTGAGGGGAGAGCAAAGAACCGTAGAATTGTAATTGATATTCTGCCCGAATGAAGGCAGTAGCTCTTTTTTCGGGGGGATTAGATTCTGTTCTCGCTGTAAAAATAATTCAGACTCAGGGGCTGGAAGTAGTGCCAGTTGCATTCCTGAGTCACTTCTTCGATACTGTAAAGGCTCATAAATATGCTAGGGCAAATAGTTTGGATCTGGTAACTGTTGATATTTCTCATAAGCATTTTGAAATTTTATTGCATCCTGAGTATGGTTATGGAAAGGGAATGAATCCCTGTATCGATTGTCATGCTCTTATGATAAAGGAAGCATATCAATTGTTACGAAAGATGGAAGCAGAATTTCTAATTACGGGCGATGTATTGGGACAGAGGCCATTTTCTCAAACGAGGGAAGGATTATCCGCAATTGATAGATTAAGTGGGCTCGGGGATATAACCCTTCGTCCCCTTTCTGCCAAGTTGTTAAAGCCTACCCGTCCAGAAAGAGAAGGTATCATAAACAGAGAGACACTTTATGGGATTTCAGGCAGGAGTAGAAAGTTGCAGATGAGGTTGGTAGGAAAATTTAATGTATCAGAATTTGGCTCGCCGGCTGGAGGGTGTATTCTCACCAGTAAGGTTTATTCAGAACGTCTTTCTGTTGCAATAGAACAGTGCAGTTTTAATGAAGGCCTCATACCTCTTGTGGGTATAGGACGTCACTTTTATTTAAATGAGTCCCTTTTTATTGTAAGTCGGAATGAAAAAGAGGGTAAGATATTAGGCGAAGATAGCTCATCTCTCTTTGAACTTGTGGATGCGAAAGGTCCATCGGGCAGGTTCTTTGAGTGTAAAGGGAGATTCAAGGGACAACGCGGCGTTCCTGAAAGGGATGATTCCCTACTTGCCGCAAGAATCCTCGCAAGATATGCAGGGAGTGGCCCTGCTAAGGTTAAATTGCCAGATGGGAAAATTATTACAGTGGAACCGCTGGATAAGTTTATGTGCGATAGACTGCTCGTTAGCTCTGTGTAGTAGGTTTATGTCTGTAACCCGTATCTATTTTATAGATGATAATTGATTTTGAGTTGCAGTAGTGGCTCTGTTTTTGTTATCCCATCCTGGTGCCTATAGTTCTGGATATGGTAAAACCCCGCTTTTAAAGTAAATAGAGATTTATATCTTATAATGGATGAAATACTCTGTCTTTTCTCGATTGTTCCTGAAAGGAAATTCGTACCTGAAAATTGATTATCGGGTGTTGGGTCAGAGTCTGTATTTACCGGCCATGGGGTATCTATTTTGTTTTCTCCCCTACGTGTAAAGGAAAATTCGAGTCCTGCATGGAAAGAAGAAAGAGGATAAAGAGCCTGGAGGTAGAATCTATCATAATCATTTCCGAGTGGTGATCCCAGTGGGAATTCCCCATCAGTATACCTCTGCCAGACCCTTAAATTACAGTAGCACCATCGTGTCATCAAGTTATATGATAGTAAGAGTCGTGATCCTTCTTTAATAAGGTCAACTCCCTGGATACCCGCATAAATTCCTATATGGTTCGGTTCTTTCCATAGATCTTCTTCATACTGGAAATCGTCTATAAAGAAATCCAGATAGAAGAGGAAATTATTAAATATTACTTTTGCATCTATATTCCATAGAATATTAACATTCCTATCCTTATTAAACTGCTCTGCATAGTATATTGTTAGCGGGGAAAGCAACTCAAAAGGAAATCCTCCCGATTCACCACCAATTAGCATTACCTCACTGAAGGAAATTCCGATTCTTTTGGTAGGTTTAAATTCCAGTCGGTGGATGCCAAGATATCTCTGGAATAATGCAGTATCAGAGCTATATCCACCCGCCCAGATATTTTCTACCCCTTCATAGTCGTCAAACCTTGCTATGAATTGCGAAAATGAAAAATTGTCACCGATATAGATAAACCGAGCATAGTTTAAGGGTAGATTGGGAGATAGGACAGGGTTGTGCTCAAATGAACCTCCTATGGAAAAGATATCTTTCCCACTGGAGAGGATTAAATTGTCATTCTTATAGAAGATAGAACCTCGTATGAAGTCAGCATAGACACCAAATTTCTTTCGAGTTGGATAGATATGTGCGAAACCCATACGAAGGAGTGGAGCGAAGTTGAACCCCCAGCCATTTTCCTTATATTGGATGATAGGGCTAAGTTGGGTGTATTTTACGGTATCTACGGTAGAATATAGAGATAGTCTTATCCCGTCTTCTTCCCTGAATAAAGGTATGACACCATAGGGAAGAGTTATGTCTTTTTCCCTTATCATTCTCTCGTTTAAGGAGGTTAACTCAGGTAATAAGGCTGAAAGCGTTCCCATTAGAAGAAATATTGTAACTGACATACTTTAGTATAGGTGGGAAGATTACTTTGTCAAGTCAAAATTTGCCTTTCAGACATTAGCCACTGGCTTTTTTAGAGAATATTAATATTTATTTCAATAAAGTTGAATATTATTGATAAAAAAATTAATTTTTTTAATTTTACCCTTGACAAATTTAATATTTATGTTATAAATGTAAACATGGATATGAAATTACCTGAGCATTGTCCTTTTTGTGGCGGAGTGATAAAAGTAACGGGGTTTAGATGCAAGAACTGTGATACTGTGGTTAGTGGTTGCTTTGAGAAAGGGGGGATTCCTGTTTCAGAGGAGCATTGGGAATTTATCCGTTTGTTCATCAGGGTAAGAGGGAATCTTAAGAAGATGGGTGAAATATTTAATCTGTCGTATCCCACGGTAAGAGCCAGGCTTGAAGAAGTGAGGGAAGCTCTTGGATTTCCTGCCTCTATGAGGGGCAAGGATGAAATAATTGAAGAATTAGAGATGGGACTCATAGATGTTGGCGAGGCTCTTAGAAGATTGGAGACGAAAGGAGGTGATGAAAATGAGTAATGAAAAGATGCGTATCCTCAGAATGCTTGAGAATGGGAAAATCACGGCAGGTGAGGCCGAGAAGCTACTAAAAGCCATATCTACAGATAAAGAGGGAATGGGATTTGTAGATAGAATCGCAGAAGTTTTTTCTGTCGGGGTAGACAATATTGGGGAGATATCAGAGGAATTTGAAGCAGACAAAGCCGTTATCAACCTGAAAGCCTGTACTTTGAGGATTAAAGAATCGTCTGATTCTAAGTTTAGAGTCTATGGAGAAGGGAAGATGACTCATAAGAGGGAAGCGGGGGAAGTTGAGCTAACACTATTTGGTTCATTGGATATGGAGGCTCCCTTGATTTCTTCTCTCGCTATCAATCTTAAGGTTTCAGACCTCACAGGGATTATAGGTGTTCCCCTTAAACTGGAAAGTGCGATGAGTGACGTTGAGTTATCTGTTCTAAGGCCTGTTGATATCGAAGCAGAAATAAAGATGGGGAATCTTGCCCTTTCTTTCCGAGAGCCGATAAATCAACATTTTGAAGTGGTAAATTCTATGGGTGCAATCTCACAGAACCTTGGTTTGGAAGAATCTAATGGTCGAGTTGTTGGCTTGGTTGGTAAAGATAAAGGTCACGTAAAGATCAATGCTAAGTTATCATCCATTGAACTAACAAAAATAAAGGAGGAATAATGGTATTAGGAGTAATTTGTCTTATACTTGGTGCAGGAATATGGTTACTCAATCTTTACGGTGGTGGTTTTAACTGGGGTAGAGATTGGCCTTTCTTACTTTTAGTATTCGGTATTTATAAGATCTGGGATTATTCGAGAAGTGGACGAAGTAAGACCGATAGGAAAGTGAAGAAAGTGCTAAAGAAACTTGAGAATGAAGAGATAGATGCAAAAGAAGCAATAGATGAATTGGAAAAATTATGAGTAATGAAAAAGAGCGTATACTGAAGATGCTTGAAGAAGGTAGGATTAATGCTGAGGAAGCATATCGGCTCCTGGAGGGAGCTAATAAGAAGAAAAGAAGGGGGAAATCTTTAAAGATAAAGGTAGAAAGCGATGGAGAGCAAAAGGCAAATATATCTATCCCGTTGGGTCTTGCTTCTAAACTTATGAAAATAGGGGGTGATTTAATAGTAAAATTCTCTCCGGAGACAAGAGAGAAGTTGAAAGAACATAATATCAAGATAAAAGACATACTAAACGCCATAGAGGAAGAAATTGATGAAGTTCCTATGACTATTGTTGATATAGAGGAAGATGATGAGAGGGTAAAGATCTGGATAGAATAGTAGAAGGTTGACAATTATATTGTATTTGCTATAATTCTCATGCGGCGGCGTAGCTCAGTTGGTCAGAGCAGTGGAATCATAATCCACGTGTCCGGGGTTCGAGTCCCTGCGCCGCTATATCATAAAGAGGGAGGTAAGAATGTTGATATTCTTATTCTTTATTTTCTTGGTAATCGGGATTGGTATGATGTTTTCAAAAGAGGTTGCAATGCGGTCTCGATTGGCGCCAGCAGGTGTTTTGGTGCTATCGTTCATATTTTTAATCGCTTCGATGGTTCGACTTGTTGGTCCGGGGCAAGTTGGTGTGGTTGTTCTCTTTGGTAAGGTTCGGGAAAGTACATTAAAGAGTGGCCTGCATCTGGTCAATCCATTTGCTTCTATAGAAAAGATGACCGTCAGGACTCAGAGTTATACTATGAGTGCTAAAGCAAGAGAGGGCGTTGTTCGTGGGGATGATGCTATTGGGGTTCTCACATCAGAAGGGCTTATGGTCAGATTAGATGTTACTGTGTGGTATCATCTTGTGGGTGACAGGGCCTGGCTGGTCTATCGTGATGTTGGTCCTGGATATGTTGATAAGATCGTCCGACCTTCGATTAAGACAGCGATAAGGAATATTATCTCCAATTATAAGGTGGCAGATATTTATTCAAAGAATAGAGAGAAGATATCCCTGGCTATTCAGGATGGATTGGAAAAAGACCTTCGCGATAGAGATATCGTGGTAGAGAAGTTCTTAATGCGTGATGTCAATTTGCCTGCTATGGTTGCAGATAAGATAAATGAGAAGATGGCAGCGAAACAGGAAGCAGAGAGGATGGAGTTTGTTTTGCAGAAAGAAAAGAAGGAAGCAGAAAGGAAAAAGGTGGAAGCAGGAGGGATATCGGCAGCTAACCAGGTTATTGCAAAATCCCTATCATCCAAATATCTTCAGTGGTATTATATCAAGACACTCCAGGGCCTGGTTAACTCACCCAATAATACGATAATCGTTACTCCCTTTGACCAGAAGCTTACTCCACTTCTTAATATTCCATCCGGAGGGAAATAATAGGCCACGACTTTACTAAAATATTACGGGGAGCGGATAGCGTTATCCCGGAGGAAGAGTTACAGGAAAAATTAAAGGGGAACCGCCCTCTTCGAGTGAAACTTGGGATTGATCCTACTTCCCCTGATATCCATCTTGGGTTTGCCGTAGTTTTAGGGAAACTTAGAGAATTCCAGGAGTTGGGTAACACTGCTGTTCTAATAGTTGGTGATTTCACGGCAAAGATAGGTGACCCTTCCGGTAGATCTAAGACAAGACCACCACTTAGTGATGAACAGGTCAAAGAAAATATGAAGAGCTACAAAAGGCAGATATTCAAAATACTGGACGAGGAGAAAACTGAATTTAGATATAACTCAGAGTGGCTCTCTAAACTCACTCCTTCTGATATAGTGAAACTCGCATCAGAGGTCACTATTGCAAGACTTCTCCAAAGGGATGACTTCGAAAAGAGATATAAAGAAGAGCAGCCTATCGCTCTTCATGAATTCCTGTATCCACTATTTCAAGCGTATGACTCAGTTGCTGTAAAGGCTGATATTGAACTGGGGGGGACTGACCAACGATGGAACCATCTTCTGGGCAGGGACCTCCAGAGGAGTTTTGGGCAACAGCCACAGGTAGTCTTCCTTATGCCTTTACTTGAAGGTCTGGATGGTATAAACAAAATGAGTAAATCCTATAATAATTATATAGGTATCGAAGAACCTCCAGGGGAACAGTTTGGAAAGGTAATGTCAATCTCTGACGATCTTATACTCCGTTACTATGAGCTCTGCTTGAGTTATAATAAAGTGTCCTTAGACGAACTTAAGAAGCGTTTGGAATCCGGGGAAAACCCAATGAATTTGAAACTGGATCTCGCTGAAGGGATAGTCAATCTCTATCATTCTGATAAAGATGCAAAAAACGCAAGGAAAGAGTTTATTGGGGTTTTCTCCAGGGAGGAAATACCCCTTGATGTAGAGGAGTTCTATGTTAATAGAAATGAGGGGATCTGGATAGTTGAATTACTGGATAATGCTGGACTGGTAAATTCAAGAGGGGAAGCAAGGAGATTGATCGAACAGGGGGCTCTGAAGATTGACGGAGAGAAGATTACCGATTTCACTCTAAATCTTTCCTTTGAAACCAAATCCATAATAAAACTGGGCAAGAAGAGATTCTTATGGGTGATACCCAAATGAGGTATCTCGTTTCTGGTGGAGCTGGATTCATAGGTTCAAACCTTGTTCGTCAATTGTGTAAGGATGGACATAAAGTTCTAATTGTTGATAATCTTATTACCGGTAGATATTCAAATATCGTAGACCTCGCTGTTAATTCTCGTGTTGAATTTATAGAACATGACATAGTTGAATCTTTTGAACCGGGTCATATTGATGGTGTCTACCATCTCGCCTCAATAGGGAGCGTTTATCAATATCTAAAGAATCCAATAGAAGCAATGAGAGTTGATTCTCTCGGGACAGAGAATATGCTTGAACTCGCAAGAAGAAAAGAATGCAGATTGTTTCTTGCCTCTTCATCAAAAATTTACGGAATCTCGGAAGTTCATCCTCAGAAAGAAGATTACTGGGGCTATGTAAATCCAATTGGCATGAGGAGTGTTTATGATGAGTCGAAACGATATGCAGAAGCAGTAACTATGGCGTATCGTCGAAAATACGGGGTGGATGTAGGCATAGCAAGGATATTTAATACATTTGGTCCCTATATGGTTCCTGGTGATGGTAGAGTTATACCTAATTTTATAACTCAAGGGTTGACAGGTGAACCCTTTACTATTTATGGAGATGGTTCTCAGACCAGAAGTTTCTGCTATGTTGATGATACCATCCGAGCTTTAATAAAACTTATGGAATCTGGTTACGAGGGGCCTATAAATATAGGGAATCCCGAAGAGTTTTCTATAAAAGATCTTGCCGATATTATTTCTGATCTTGTTGGAGTGTCCAAGATCTATGAATATTTAGCGTTACCGGATGATGATCCTCCAAAAAGGAAACCTGACATTTCACTCGTAAAATCTTTACTTGGATGGAAACCGGAAATTCCCTTAAAAGAGGGATTGGAGAGAACAATTAGATGGTTCAGAAAAGAATTACAATAATTATTCCAGCCTATAACGAGAGAGACAATTTAGCTCCTCTAATGGAGGAAATACACGATGTAATCCAGGAGGATGAGAGGGATTATGATGTTATTTTCATAGACGATGGAAGCACCGATGGAACCTTTGAGGAAGCTATAAGATTGTCCGAAAAATATAATCACTTAAAGGCTATTCGACATCGTATGAATCTTGGAAAAACAGAGGCAATACTCACAGGTTTTCGTCATTCTGATTCTCCTGTAGTAGTTCTTCTGGATGCAGATCTACAGTTTGATGCACATGATATTCCATTATTACTGAATGAAATGGAGAAGGGTTTTGATATAGTAACTGGCTGGAAGCAGGGACAATACCAGAAGAGATTTGTTTCGGGGGTCTACAATTGGTTCTCTCGCCGCCTATTTCACCTGCCTATCCATGACCAGAATTCTATCAAGGCTTTAAAAAGCGAGGTATTGGAGGAGATAAACCTTCGAAAAGACTGGCATAGATATATAGTATCCCTCGCTGTAAGTGAAGGTTTTAAAGTTTCTGAAGTGAAGGTCAAACTGCGCTCGCGTTTACACGGGGAGTCAAAATATAGAGGTAAAGGCAGAATAATAATAGGTGTTATGGATTTGCTGGCAGTAAAAATGCAGATTTCCTTTTTAAGGAAGCCTTTGCTCTTCTTCGGAACAGCGGGAATAGTACTCATTCTTCTTGGCGTTCTCGTTGGTGCATATGGTATTATAGAGCGGTTTGTCTATCAGCACGGTTACCGTCCTATACTTTATCTTGTCATTCTATTAGTTGTTTCAGGATTAGTGCTTTTCACAGTAGGTTTTATAACGGAGGCGATAACTGCGTTATACGAAAGAATAAGGAGACTCGAAAGGGAGGTCGTGGAGTATGGGGCTGACCGAAGCTCTAACGAAGACAAGGAGTAGATTTAGCAATAGGATAAGAAACCTGCTTGGGAAGAGGGATCCGAATCTTCTATCCGAAATAGAAGCGCTCTTGATTCAATCGGATATTGGAGTTTTTGCTTCTGAACAATTAACTAACGCACTTGAAAGGAGTTCACCTTCAGAGTATTACCAACAGCTTGAAAAGGAGTTAACGCATCTGCTCAATCTAAAAAATGAGGAGACGCAAGACCAAAAACCCCCTGTGGTTGAGTTATACGTTGGGGTAAATGGTGTTGGGAAGACCACAACCATCGGGAAAAGAGGTTATATGCTTATAAAAGGAGGTGAAAAAGTACTATTTGCCTCGGGTGACACATATAGAACCGGAGCCCTGCAGCAACTAAGACAGTGGGCTGAAGAGATCGGAGCAGACGTTATAGAGTCCCATTACGGAGCAGACCCTGCCTCTGTTGCCTATGATGGCGTGGATGCAGCCCTGGCAAGAGATGTGGATTATCTCTTGATAGATACTGCAGGTAGACTCCACACGAAGAGGAATCTTATGGAGGAGATGAAGAAGATAAAGAGGGTTCTTTCGAATAAGAGACAAGATCTACCACAGGAAACTATCCTTGTAATAGACGCCACAACCGGTCAGAACGCCCTGCAGCAGGCTAAGAGTTTTAATGATGCTATCGGACTTAGCGGTGTTACCCTTGCAAAACTCGATGGCACAGCAAAAGGTGGTATAGCAATTGCAATAGTGAAGGAACTCGGTATACCAGTTAAGTTTCTTGGAATAGGAGAAAGTCGGGAAGATTTAATACCTTTTATTGCAGATGATTTCATAAAAGCTTTATTTGAATAAGAGATAGTTATCAACTGGCAACTTTCAGTTTTCAGAACCCCAAACCCATCCAAATTTTAGACACTGATTTACACTGATATTAACTGATTGAAAACCCTCCCCCCATCACAAATTTTTGACGCAGATTTACACAGATTTGAACTGATTAATATAAACTAAGAACACTGAACTCAGAACTAAATTTTAGACACAGATTTACACGGATAAACACAGAGTAATGTAGTTGAATTGTTGAGTAGTTGAGTCGTTGATTAGGAAAAACTCAATGAACCCAACGAACCCTATCCACGCTATAGACGCTATAGACGCTATAGACGCAATTAACGCTATGAACCTAGGACCTAAAAGATGGACTCTCGACTAATCTTGTGGGAGAGGCTTTCCAGCCTCGATGATCACGGGCAGAAGCCCGTTCCCACATACCAACCGACTAACCGTCCAACCACCGATCCTAACCGTAACACCTAAGACCAAACACCTAATAATGCCGCAGATGAACACAGGCTGTATTATATGCCCTTTTCATATATTTCTTCACCAATTCCCCATATGCTTCCATATCGCCTTTCTGGCATTTTTTTATTAATATTACATCTTTCATTTACCTATAGTATCCTTTTACTTATTATTTTATTCGAAGATTCTCAAATATATTTTATTGATATATCTCATTTTTACAAGTGTCTTAGTAAAGACAGAAAGGTTTTCTGCCACAGAGGATACAGAGAAAGAAAATTTTGTAGAGATTTGATTTCTCAAACCCAAAGTATTTCACGCAAAGAACACAAAGGGAGCTAAGCCCGCAAAGTGATATTTGTGTAAACAAACTGTAGTGGCAGAGCTTGCTCTGCGTTCATTCTTTGCGCGTAACAAGTTACGCTACTCCATTTTTGGAGAATGAGTTTTAGTTAACACATATTATTTTTTGTTTTATCTGCGTTTTTCTGTGTTAATCTACGGTTTCATTTCCTTGGGTGGTGGGTGTCTTCTATTCATATCTATCTGCGTTCATCTGCGTTTAGATTTCAATGGGGTTAGGGGTTTTTAATCAGTTGATATCAGTGAAAATCTGTGTCTAAAGTAATTGTGTAGGGGAGGGCGCTTTTCAATCCTCATTGGTAAGAGGGAAGTGACTATTTCCCATTGACATATTGGGTGAATTCTGTATCATATCTTTATGGCATTTGAACTGGATGACTATTGTTTTGCCTGTGGAAAGAAGAACGAAAGGGGATTACGCCTGAATGTGGAGACTATGGAGGGAAGTTCCCGTGCCAGCATAAATTTCCCTCGTTATATGCAGGGTTACAACGGTATTGTCCATGGTGGACTTGTGGCCACGGTCCTTGATGAGCTCGCAATTTATGCAGGTATGTCACTCGGGAGACAATATGCTACAGGAGAGATTAAAATACGATATAAGAAACCTGTCAGAACGGGATATGAATATATTGTGGAAGGTAAAGTTATCGAAGATAAGGATAAGGTGGTTACCGCGGAATCAATTTTAAGGGATTCCGAACATGTAATCTATGCACAGGCCAGAGCTAAATTGATAAGGGTTCATGGTTAGTTATAGAAAAACTGTCCTGCCTTCAGGAGTAACAGTTATCTCCGAAAATATACCTACAGCTCTTTCTACCATTATAGGGCTTTACGTGAATACAGGCTCCAGGGACGAAAAGAAGAAAGAATTGGGAATATGCCATTTTATTGAACATTCGGTATTTAAGGGGACAAAGAAAAGGAACGAGAGAGATATTTCGACTGTTATAGAAGCCAGGGGTGGGACATTGAATGCTTCAACTTCAAGGGAATGGACATCTTTCTATGCTCACGTGTTGCCTTGCGAACTCCCACTTGCCTGTGATGTTTTGGCGGATCTGATAAGGAATCCCCTGTTTCGCAAAGATGCGATTGAAATGGAGCGTCTTGTCATACAAGAAGAAATCAAAAGATTTTATGATTCTCCAGAGAGTCTCCTATTTTTTAATGCCCTGGGTAGCACTTTGGGGAAGACTCATCCGCTTTCTTCTCCGATATTAGGAACACCGGAGTCTGTTAGTAAGATATCCACAAAAGATATTCAAAACTTCTGGCAGGAGAATTATACTACGAATAGGATGTTCGTTTCTGCGGTAGGAAGGGTAGAGCATGATGATTTGTGTAACAAGGTAGAGCAAAAACTGGGAAATAGGAGGGGTAAAGAATGTAAGAGAAAAGAAGTCAATGGGAATCATACACGGATTAATATGGTAAGAAAGCCCGAGTTGAATCACGAATATGTGGCCCTAACTTCAAGGTGTTTTCCCTATGATAATCAAGAAAGGTTTCCCTTTCTTATTGGACTTTCCATTCTGGGAGTGGGAATGAGTTCGAGATTGTTTCAGAAATTGCGACAGGAGATGGGACTGGTGTATTATGTCTCGGCCTTCACCGAGTTCTTTAGGGATACAGGTATCTTTGGTATTTACTTGTCAACAGATAAAAATAAATTATCGAAAACACTTAGTGCAATTGTTGATTTGCTTAATTCTCTAAAATTTTCCTCTGAGGAAATTAATATTGCCAAGGAAAGGACAAAGGGAAATATTGTAATTTCACTGGAAGATAACACTGACAAGATGGTAAGGAATGTTAAAGAGGAGATGTATCTTGGGGAAAGGCTTTCTGCTCCGGAACTTTTGGAAAGAATTGATAGTGTTAAGTTTGAAGAGGTAAGAGATTTACGGAAGCGTTTCTTTAAACCTGAAGTTTTTGATATAACTATTTTAGGCAGAAGTAAAGATGTTATCTGGTAATTCTTATGCATCGAGGAGAGCGAATCTCTTCGAACCTTTCTTGTTCAACCTTTATAAGGAGAGATTTGAGTATTGGAGAGACAAAAATGTACAGATAATTAACCTTTTTACGGTTAAACCTATCTCCCAGGGCATTTTAAAAGAGGTTAATCCAGTGCAGATGGATATTATTATAGAAGGATTAAAGAGTTATATGGGGGTTGATCCCTCCTATAAATTATTACTCTTTCCCAATCAATTTTCAGCCTACTATACTCTTTTCTTTTCTACACTGGATCTAAATGATGAAATTGTAACTCCTGCACCTGTTCCTTATTTCTTAACACAATATGCTGAATCTCTGGGCTTGAAAGTCCTTTACGTGGAAACAAGTATGGTGGATGACTACGACCTTCCATACAGGAAGGATGTTGAGAGTAAGATAACACCAAGGTCAAAGATGTTTTATTATTCTTCTCCAAGTTATTCTGGTAGTGTAACTTACTCTGAAGAAACCCTCGAAAGGATTCTCTTTATATGCAGAAATTATTATTTGTATCTTGCTGTTGATGAGACGCTCTCTCATCTAATAACAAATAAAGAAGAATATACTCCAATGCACAATATTGCTATAGAGAGTGAGCGAATAATCAGGATTTCATCACCATTGAAAGACTTTTCAATGGATGAAGTTACAGTTCTTCTATTTCATGAAGCAATACCGCAAAAAATAGAGAGGACCGCTAAGGATCTATTCCAGGTATCTCCGTATCAACTTGCCTATCTAGATTATTTCCTGAAAAATAGGGAAGTTATAATAGGAGAGAGAAACGAAGAAATTAACCCGAAAAGGAAAATTGTTGACCACTTTATAGAAGGGAGGAAAGATATTTCAGCTTCCCTGTCAGCGGTAGCTGGAACCATCTTTCTCCGACTTCCGATTCCAAACACTGAATCCTTTGTGGAGTGGTTATTAACTGAGTACAACCGAGATAAAAAGACAGTTTTTGTTGCACCAGCAACATACTTCCATTCGGAAAGTTATGAAGATAACGGAGAGATACTTATCGATTATCGCTATCTTGATTCTGAGATGATGGAAGAAGGTCTTGAAATACTGTCAGATGCGCTTGATAGGTATCTTGGTTTAAAAAAGGAGGATTGATGATTTCGAATAGAGGGAAAACCATTCCTAAGTCACCCATAAGGAAACTTATACCTTATGCAGATGAGGCAAAGGCGCGCGGCGTTCATGTTTACCACTTAAATATAGGACAGCCGGATGTAAAGACCCCTGATTTAATATTCGGTCCAATACGGGATTTCAAGCAAGAAGTTTTAAAATATGGTCCTTCACAGGGGATTCTAATGTTACGAAAGGCCATAGCTAATTATCTTAATGAGGATTATTCCCTGACTATTGAACCTGATGATGTTTTTATCAGCACTGGAGGTAGTGAAGCTGTCCTTTTCTTAATGCTTGCAACCTTAAACCCTGGAGATGAAATTCTTGTCCCTGAGCCGTTCTACGCTAATTACAACAGTATAGCTACTATAGGCGATGTTAATATCGTGCCTATTACCACTTCTGTTGAAGATGGATTTCATCTCCCTACCCGTGATAAAATAGAATCACTTATAACAGACAAAACTAAGGCAATTCTTATATGTACACCCAATAACCCCACTGGTACGGTGTTAACCAAGAATGAAAAGGAAATGGTAGTGAAAATAGTTGAAGATAACAATCTTTGGTTATTTTCCGATGAGGTTTACCGGGAATTTGTATTTGATGGAGGACAATGTTCCTCTTTCCTGGAATTTCATAATGCACGAGATAGGATAGTCGTGGCTGATTCTATATCGAAAAGATTTAGTTGTTGTGGGGCAAGGATTGGATTCATCGTAACTAAAAATAAAGAATTGTACGAAACGGTTTTAAAATTTGGGATGGCACGTTTATGTCCTCCTACTATAGAACAATATGGAGCCACCGCTGGATTTGAACATCGACATGAGTTTTTATCTGATATGATAAAAGAATACGAACATCGGCGTAATGTTGTCTACGAAGAAATTCAAAAAATAGATGGTGTATTTACCTCAAAGCCAGAAGGGGCTTTCTATACGGTTATAAAGCTTCCTGTGGAGGATAGTGAAGAATTTGTTCGCTGGATGTTAACTGATTTTGAAAAGGATGGAAAAACTACAATGCTTGCTCCTGCTGCCGGTTTCTATAAGACTCCTGGAAAAGGTAAGGATGAGGCAAGGATAGCATATGTTTTGAAGGAGGATGACCTTCGAGATGCAATGAATATATTGAAAGAAGGTCTTCATGCCTTTAAGAGTAAGAATTAAACGGCTCGATAAGACACTCCCGATACCGAATTATCAAACAGAGGGAAGTTCGGGCTTGGATCTTTATGCAAGAGAAGAATGTATTGTTCGTCCAGGCGATTTCAAAACAATTCCCACGGGAATTACCATTGAGGTGCCCGAGGGTATGGAAGGGCAGGTCCGTGCCAGGAGTGGACTTGCTGCAACTTCCGGAATAGGGGTTCTTAATTCCCCTGGCACAATTGATTCTGATTATAGAGGAGAAATAAAGGTTATACTCTTTAACTTCAGTGATAAGGATTTCAAAGTAGGGAAAGGGGATAGGATAGCTCAATTAGTTATAACTTCCATAGTCAAAGTTGAGTTAAAAGAAGTGGAGAATCTGGGAGAAACACAGAGAAACAAAGGAGGATTTGGATCCACAAGCCGTTGATATGAAGCAATTTTTAATGTTGGTTATGACCCAGATATCACGATTTACTACAGTTGGTTGTAGAGATGTTATTGCGAGGGGCATAGGTCTTCTCTGGTATCTCGTTGCCAGAGGCAGAAGAGAAGTAATTAGAGAAAATTTAAGAGTAATAAAGGGTGAAGCAAAAGAGAAGGATGTAAAGAGAACATTTATCAACTTCATGCGGGTTTATAGTGATATGCTTAATATTCCAAATATGTCCCCATCTTATTTGCACTCTATGGTTAAACCCTATAATTTAGATCTTTTTGGAGAGGAGTTGAAGAAAAAAAAGGGGATAATCCTTGTTGCTTCCCATCTTGGAGGAATGGAGCTGGCAGGACCTTATCTTTCTTCTCTTGGTTTTCCTCTCTATTCCGTTGCAGAATCTAAGGGCCCAGGGATGGCATTCTTTCGCTTTTACCTGCATTACAGGGAGCACCTTGGTAGTACTATTCTTCGCCTTGAGGATAGAAGACTTGTTTTCAATCTGGTAAGGTTACTAAAAAAAAATAAAATTATTGTTCTGGTTGCAGATAGAGATATTCAAGAATCTGGTGTTGACTGCGAGTTTTTTGGGAAAGTAACATCAATTCCACGTGGAGTAGCGCTCCTCTCAAAAAAGACTGGAGCATCACTAATAGTAGGTTTTTTTGTTTTAGATACAGATACACCTCGTTATAAGATTAGCCTATTTAATCCTATTTATCCGGAAGGTTATGATTCTACTGATGAACTTATGAGGGCAATGGTTAATTTACTTGAAAAAGAAATATCAATGTTTCCCGATCAATGGTTTGTGTTTCAGAGGGTCTGGAAGGACTAGTTCTCGCAAAGGCGCAAAGAGCAAATGAAGGATATAGAGAATATTAAAAAAGATAATAAAAGAGAAAATCAAATATCAAAGATAATAGTGGATTATCGTTTTAAAATCTATAATAAATTAGGCCCAGGCCTACTGGAATTTGTTTATGAAAAAATTTGATTTTACTCTGCTGTCTTTGTGAGAGATAAACAAATGAAGATTTTATTTGTTACTGATATTTATTATCCGCATATAGGCGGTGTTAGTGAGCACATCTATCATCTTGCAAATGAGTTTGAGAGGAGGGGGCATTCGGTCGCGATACTTACTGCTAATATTCAGGGAGACTTAAGACCCGATGAAAATAGAGTGATAAGGATTGGGAAATCGATGATTATCCCTGCGAATCGTTCTTGTTCAAGGGTTACATACGGAGTTGGGAGTGATAATCTTTCCAGTATAGTAAATAAATATGAAGTCGTACATATCCACGGGACACTTGCCCCAACTCTTCCCCTCCTGGCGCTGAAGGTTTCCAGGAGGGTAAATATCTTTACATTCCATCCAACATTTGAATCTTCTATCCCTCTTATGGTGTTTAAAAGATATTTGAAGAATTATTTCAAGCGTATTCATGGGAAGATTGCCGTGTCCAGGACTGCCTATGATTCCATTGCAATGTATTTTCCAGGGGTCTATAGAATTATTCCTAATGGCGTAGATACGGAACGTTTTACACCTGGGGAGCTTTTTAAGGAGTCCTCTAAGGAGATTCTCTTTGTTGGGAGGATTGAACCGCGGAAAGGGCTACAGTTCCTGATTGATGCCCTCCTCAGAGTAAAAGAGGAAATACCAGAGGCAAGCCTTACCGTGGCAGGCGGAGGTTATAAGAAAATAAAATTGAAAATTCTTGATAAGGTCAAGGATTCCATTCGCTTTCTCGGTTTTGTAAACCCGAAAGATTTACCGGAAGTTTTCAGGAAAGCTGCACTTTTTGTGTCTCCGGCAATCAGTGGAGAAAGTTTTGGAATTGTTCTTATTGAGGCCATGGCCTCCGGGACTCCGGTTGTTGCTTCGGATATTCCCGGTTACCGGTGTGTAATAGAGAATGGGGTAAATGGTTTGCTTGTTCCACCCTCTGACTCTGGAGAGATTGCTAAGGCAATTATCCGTGTAATGAAGAATAAGGACTTGCAAGAATCTTTAATAGGAGGGGGCATTTCAAGTGCCAGAGAATATTCGTGGAGAAAAGTAAGCCAGGAGGTTCTTGATTTCTACCATGAAGTCGATCCTTCTCTATCATAATATAGCTCCTACACTTGCTCCCTATGGTTCTATTGTATCACCGGATACCTTTAGAAAACATATTCGATTCATTAAGAGGAGAGGACTAAAAATCCTCCCTCCGGATGATTTTTTCGAAAGCACTTCAGGTGTTCTTATAACATTTGATGACGGATTCTTAGAACTTTATAAATATGCTTTTCCAATACTCAAGGAGGAAGGTGTTACTGCGTTAATATTCGTCGTAAGTGGTTACGCGGGGAAGAGAAATTATTGGGATATAACACTTGGTAAATCATTTACTCACCTCTCATGGGATAATATAAGGGAGATGCATAAGTATGGTATTACTATTGGTTCGCATTCTCATCTTCATCCAGATTATTCAAGGATTTCAGTGGGTTTGGTGGAGAGGGACTTAAGAGAATCCTATGATAGGATTTCAGAGGAAATAGGGGAGAGGGTCAAATATTTTTCCTATCCATTTGGAAGGGCAAAAGAGGAGGATTGGAGAATCGTAGGAGAGGTAGGTTTCAGGAAGGCTTTTACCTCCATTCCAATAGGAGACGAAAATCCCTTTTATCTTGGAAGGTGGGGAGTCTATACAATAGATAACATTACCACGTTGTCTTTAAAGTTGGGGATAAATAAAAGATTCAGGGGTTTTGAACGAATGAAGTGCCGGACTATTAACTGGTTTTCCAATGGAATTGGGATAGTAAAGAGATGGAAGAGATTGAAGTAAAGATTTTAGAAGTTGATAAAATGGAAGTAATCGAGAGGTTGAGAGGTTTAGGTGCTCGGAAAATTTTTGATGGGGATGTTATAACCACCTATTTTGATTTTGAAGACAGGAGGTTGGCAAAAGAAGGAAAAATTCTCAGGTTAAGGAAGAAAGACGACCGGGTTGAACTGACTTATAAAAAAGAGATATCTAAAGAAAAAGCAAAGGTTATGGATGAATATACAATAATTGTAGATAAAATAGATGCAGTTGTAGAAATACTGGAAATGTTAGGTCTAAAAGAATTTCATAAATTCATTAAACATAGGATATCATATACTAAAGATAATATTCATTTTGAAATAGATACATATCCAGATATTCCAACCTTTCTTGAAATAGAAGCTCCAAATCTTGAAAAACTAAAGGAATACGTTAGTAAACTTGGATTTTCTATGAATGAGGCAAAACCCTGGTCAATTAAAGATGTTTTAGAGTACTATAGGGTCGGTGCTTGACATTTTGACATTTTTCATTATATATTGATAATATGAGAAGGGCAAGGATCACATTCAATGGAGCTTACCATCATGTCATGAACAGAGGTATAGAAGGAAAGGATATCTTTTTTGATGAGAATGCT
>DAOVFB010000015.1 GCA_030668705.1 Candidatus Stahliibacteriota bacterium | reverse complement strand
CCCCTCCATTATAATACATCGATTCTCGGGTTATGCTCCAAAAGAAGAATTAGTAGCTCCTCTCTGGACATCAAACCGCCACATAGCGAGACAGCTGATTCTTGGACGGCAAAAGTCAGAGTCTTGACTCTGGACGCTCGACTCTTGACTAATTCCCACATATCACATACCACTCTACGAACTCAACTACTCAACCACTTAACTATTTAACTATATCTGCGTGCATCTGCGGTTTCATTTGACCTCGGACTTCGGACTATCATTCATTGTCCAAGAATCAGCTGTCTCGCTATGTGGCGGTTTGATGTCCAGAGAGGAGCTACTAATTCTTCTTTTGGAGCATAACCCGAGAATCGATGTATTATAATGGAGGGGGAGAGGTGTTGTATTACTTTTGTCGCGATAGTTGCATATTCAAAAGGGTCCTCAAAGACCTTTATTTCCCCCTTTTTATACTCCCCTTCGAGGACTGTTCCTTTAACTACATATAGATGATGTAATTTTACTCCGTCAATACCCCATTTTGTTATAGTATCTGCGGTTTCTATGATATCTTCTTCATTCTCTCCGGGTAGACCAATTATTAAGTGAGCCACGAGTTCAATATTCTCCCTTTTTTTTATCATTTTAACGGCTCTTTGACTATCCCCTACAGTATGCTTTCTCCCAACCCTATCAAGGGATTTCTGATGGACCGATTGAATACCTAATTCAATTATTGTATAATAATCCTTTGCTATCTCCGCTATGAGGTCAAGATTCTCGTGATTTATGCAATCCGGTCTTGTTGATATGGAGATACCCACTATTTCAGGAAAATTCAGTGCTTCATAATACTTTTCACGAAGAAATGAGACAGGAGCATAAGTATTCGTAAATGCCTGAAAATAAGCAATAAATAGATTTATCCCTCTTTTCTTAAGTGCTTTAATGCTCTTTTTTACCTGCTTTCTTACCGAAAGAGAAGGTTCTACATAATGTGGTCTACTTCCTCTTTCATCACAAAAAATACAGGGTTGCCTACCTTTTGTACCATCCCTGTTGGGACAGGTAAAGCCAGCGTCAATACTGGTTCTATAGACCTTTCTTCCGAATTTTTCCTTCCAGTATTCTCCAACGGTCTTGCAAGATAGCATATCTCCTGGCTATAGTAGGGCTTTTAATGTTTTTGATATTTCTGGGTCGTAAAGAGTACCCTTACCCTGCTCAATCTCGTTTATAATTTCTGTTTTTTCTTTATTTTCCGAGCGCAGTTCCTCAACTCTATTAGCAAGGCGGATTATTCTTGACCCGATTGGGATGTTCTCGGCAGAGAGATTGTCTGGTTTCCCTGACCCATCATAATTTTCACAGAGGTGTTTCAGGATGTTTCTGGTCTCTTTTAAGAATTTAATGGGACTTATAATCCTTGCAGAGGCTGCTGCGCCGCCAATTTTTTTCGGACTGATTTTCCCCAGGTCATGTAAGAGAGCAGCGTATCTTATATTGTTCTTCTCTTTTTGTGGGATATTTAAATTTTCTGCAATCTTTAGAGATAAATCACTTACCCTCTGACTGTGTTCCTTTATCTCTGGGTCCACTGTTTCCTGCACCATAATAAGTGAGAGAATAGCCTCGAGATAGCTGGCTTTCAATGTATCATATAGCATAACATTGTGCAGGGAAACGGAAAGATTGGCTGCTATTGTAGCAATCAGGTCAGCTGAAATTCCGTTCTTCTTTTTGATTGCAAGAACCCCGAGTGCTTCATCCCCAAAGGATAGGGGACAGCAAATATATTCATCGGTTTCCCAGGGTCCTTTGTTATTAACAAGTCCAAACGGTCCTTCACCTACTTTTATGGTGTCACCCGGGGATAGAGATACATCGTTTGCTGTAGAATGCACTACATATTTATCATCCTTACCTTCCTTTAAAATGAGTATTGCACCACCCGATTCGGTTGTTTCGGCTATCTTCTTTGGTGCATCCTCAATCAAACCTGCTAAGTCATTATAATGGAGTAAGGTTTGAGAAAAAGTGTTAAGACGCGAGAGTTCTAAGAATTTCTTCTTCAGACGTTTATTCACCAATAATTTCTCGTCCTGAAGAACCAGGTTTGCCTCTTCGAGTGTTTCATTAACTTCTGATAATTCAAGGAGTAAGGTCTTTTTGTCCAGGAGTAATTGGCGTCTCTCTAATGCATTCTTCACCAGGGTTTTTAGATGGTCTTTTGTAGGAAGTGGTTTCTGTATATAATCATAGGCTTTTTCACGAATGGAGTGGACTGCGGTCTCAATTGATGCATGACCAGTCATTATTATCACCTGTATATCACTATCTTCTTGTTTTAAATCGGAAAGCACCTCTGTGCCGGATTTATCCGGTAATTTGATATCCAGAAGCACAAGGTCTGGCTTAAAATCCATTGCAATATTCAATCCATCAGTAGCATTAAAAGCCTTTTCTATTGTGTATGTGTCATCACCTTCCTCATTCAATTCTGATAATATGTCTTGTAAAAATTGGGCCAGATTCTTTTCATCATCGATTATTAGTATTTTTTTCTCCATTTATAATCCCTTTGGTAATGTAACTAAAAAACACGCTCCTTTTTCCCAATTGTAGGCTTTTATGGTTCCGTTATGATTCTGAACCATCCTGTTAACTATTGACAAACCCAATCCGGAACCTTTGCTTTTTGTGGTAAAGAATGGAATAAATATCTTTGGTAATATATCTTCCGGTATTTTCCTACCAACGTTCCTTATACTGAACTTTATACTATCTTTCGTTCCAATAGTTGACATCTCTATTGTTCCATCTTTTTCTATAGCATCAATTGCATTGAGAAGAAGGTTATTTATCACAGTTACTATCTGATCCTCATCTGCAGTAAATGTAAGTTCCCCATCATAGTGGTCATTTATCCGGATGTTTTTCTCTTTCATTTCTTCCTCGAACATAATCAATGAGCGACGAATAATATTGTTTAGATTTAATTCGGTTTTGTAAGAGGGTCGGAGTGCTGCATAAGTTGTCATATCATTGAGGATATGATCCAGGCGGTTAATTTCTTTGAGGATTATTTTGATATACTCAGAAGCATTGCTTTCTTCTGTAAAATCCTTAGTTAAACACTCAATACCCGCTTTGATGGCTGCAAGGGGATTTCTAATTTCGTGTGCCATTCCAGCTGCCATTTCCCCAAGGTCTGTAAGGCGATTTTTTCTTCTTAATTTTGCCTCCATTTCCTTTATCTCGGTAAGGTTACGGAGAATTATCATTGCTCCTGTGATTTTATTCTCTCTGTTATGTATGGGAGAAGCGCTGAACCCAATTGGAATATTATTAACCTTAATTACTTGCCTTTCAATGGTTTCTCCCTGGAAAGCTCTATCAAATATTCCATGTTTCTCACTCTTGAAGACCTCCTCAAGATTCATGGATTCAATATTTTCTCCAAGGAGTTTCCTGGCTTCCGGGTTTGCTTTAAGAACTTTTTTGTTATTGTCTACGAGAACTAAAGAAGTAGGGATACTTGTGAATAAGTCTCCAGTATTGTATTGCTCAATTCCCTTCTGTATCACTGCCCTCCCGTTGCATATTTTTAAACTTTTTGAGATGGTCCTGACGTCCTATTACAAGAAGAGTGTCCCCTTCCTTTATTTTTTCCAGAGCAGAGGGCACTTCTACTACCTCGTCAATTACGTTATTTTTGCCTTCTTTTTTTATCTTTCTCTTTATTGCTATTAAATTAAGTCCATATTTGTTTCTAAGGGATAGTTCCTTAAGTGATTTCCCTACAAATGAATCGGGGGTTTGGGCTTCCAGAATGCCAACTTCATCTGTAAGCTGGATATAATTTATAATATTGGGGTGAAGGAGTTGTTGCGCAAGTTTCTCTGCCATCTCTTCCTCAGGATATACTACTCTATCTGCTCCAATCTTTAGAAGAATCTCACCTTGAGCTTTTGAGGTTGCCTTGGTTACAATGTAGGGAATGCCAAATTCCTTAAGGTGAAGGGTTGCAAGAAATGAAACTTCAAGGTCTTCTCCCACAGAGACGATTGCAGCGTCAGCATCAGCTACTCCAGCCTCTTCCAAAGGTTTTCTGGAACGTGCATCTGCTACTATGACATCTATTGCGAATTCTGAAGCTATATCTGCTATCCTTTCATTGTTATCGATCGCAGTGACATGACAGCCCTGTTTTATGAGTTCATCGACAACGGTAAGCCCGAATGTTCCCAGTCCAACGACAACAAAATTCTGTCTTTTTTCTAAATTCTTTTTTCCAATCATCCTATTTGCACTCTCGCTAAAGGATATTTTACGCTTTCTATGAATCTACCATGCAGTACCATTGCAGCAATAGTAAGTGGTCCCACCCTTCCTGCCATCATAGTCAGAATTATAATCAATTTTCCTATAACAGAGAAGTCATGGGAGAGACTTAAGATCGGTACTTTCGATGAACCCATAGATAATCCTACAGTTCCAAAGGCGGAGAATTCTTCAAATATGACTGGTAATAATCCCCTCTCTTTTATAATTTCTCTTTCTGTAAAGCTCAAAATTCCCACCATAGATATTATTAATATTAATGAAATAAGGAAAAGTGTCAATGCTTTATTTACCTGTTCTTCTGATATTCTCCTCTTTTCAATATTTACTGATTTTCGCCCTTTTATCTTTGAAGCCATAAAAAAATTGAGTATTACAAAGGTTGTGGTTTTTATGCCTCCCCCTGTTCCGCCTGGTGAAGCGCCTATAAACATAAAGATCATTAAGAAGATGAGGGTGGTTGGAAGCAGACCAGAAATATCTATGAGTGAAAAACCAGCCGTCCTTGGAGTTACAGCTGTAAAAAATGAAATAATTATCTTGTCCATCAATGGGAAGTTAGATAATTTATTGCCGAATTCCAGAATGAAAACCATAACACTCCCTGTAGCTATGAGTGTGAGGGTAGTGAGAAGAACTATTCTACTGTGCAGAGACAAACGATTTCTAATCCCACTTACACGTTCGAAAGTTTCCCTTAGAACCACAAATCCAAGACCTCCAGTGATAAATAAGAAGGGGACGGTTAGTGCTACTAAGGGTATTTTGTAGAAGTTGGCTAAATTTGTGGAAAAGGAACTGAATCCCGCATTACAGAAGGCGCTAACTGAATGAAAAACAGAATGAGAGATTGCATCATTTACTAAATATCCTGCCTGTCTGAATCCAAAATAGAGTAATATAATACCTAAAAATTCAAAGCCAAGGGTCGTCAAAACAACGAGTCGTAAGAATTGGGATATTTTTTCTCTGCTAAATAGTCCAAATTCCTCTTTCACAACCATACCTTGCTTTACATCCGGTTTTATGCGAAAGAGAATCATAAATAAACTGGCAAACGCCATATATCCCATTCCACCTATCTGGATAAGGAATAAGATGACACCCTTACCCAGGAAGGTAAAATTAGTAGCGGTATCTTTTACAATAAGACCCGTGACACATGTGGCTGATGCGGAAGCAAATAATGCATCAATGAATGAGATTCCATGAGAGGATTGAGGAATGAGCAATAAGAGTGTTCCTATTATGATTATGCTCACATAAACCAGAATAATGGAACGGAAAGGTGACCACCTATTCATTTCGGGAATATATATTTAACTACTTTTGTGGTGTCTTCAACAAAGATTAGCTTAAGTCCTTTTTTTATCTCACTTCCGTATGAATCGATCTCTGCTTTGTTTTCTGTCGGTAGAATTACCTCTTTGAAGTTAGCACTCTGGGCAGCTACGAGTTTTTCACGGAGACCACCGACAGGTAGGACATCTCCGGATAGTGTAATTTCTCCAGTCATAGCCAGGTTACCTTTAGCAGGTTTCCCCGTAAGAGCACTGAGTATAGCGGAGAATATTGTGATTCCAGCAGATGGCCCGTCTTTCGGAACTGCACCCTCGGGAACATGTATATGCAGGTCAATTTTCTTATAGAAATTCTTATCCAATCCGTAGTTCTTATGGTTACTTCTTATAAGACTCAGAGCTGCCTTTGCAGATTCTTGCATAACTTCACCGAGTTGACCCGTGAGTGTAAGTTCACCGCTTCCTTCCATAGTGCGTGCCTCTACCTGAATGACTTCTCCGCCATTTCTTGTTACCGCAAGACCATTTGCCACTCCAATCCGACCATCTTGACGCTTTTTATATATATTGAATTTTGGTACGCCAAGATAATTTTTCAGATTTCTTTTTGTCACCTTTACCTTTTTCTTCCCCTCGAAGGCTATCTCTTTTGCTGCCTTTTGAGAAAGACGAATAAGCAATCGTTCCAACTCTCTCACTCCTGCTTCTCTACTATACTCTGTTACAAGTTTATGAAGCACCGGTCTGAAAATATGTAATTGACCTTTTTTTAATCCGCTCTCCTTTAATACTTTTGGAATTAGATAGTTAGTTGCAATTTCTACCTTCTCATGTTCGAGATAACCGGGAAGGTGAATGGTTTCCATCCTGTCCAGGAGGGTGGGTGGTATGGTGTAAGTGGCGTTGGCAGTTGTTATAAAGAGGACCTCGGAAAGGTCGAACCCTTCCTCGATATAATGGTCGTTGAATTCATGATTTACCTCAGGGTCAAGAACCTCAAGGAGTGCACTGGACGGGTCTCCTCTAAAGTCCTGTCCAATCTTATCGATTTCATCAAGAAGGAATACCGGGTTTTTAATGCCTGCGGAAGCCATCTTCTGAATGATTTTTCCAGGCATCGAGCCGACATATGTTCTTCTGTGCCCTCTAATTTCGGCTTCGTCTTTTATACCCCCTAAAGATGCTCTAACAAACGATCTTCCCAGTGCTTCTGCAATAGATCTCCCAAGGGATGTTTTACCCACTCCTGCAGGTCCTAGAAAACACAGTATGTGTCCGACACCTCCACCCTTTAATTTAAGGACAGAGAGATATTCAAGGACTCGTTCCTTTATATCGAGAAGTCCGTAATGGTTTTTATCTAAGATTTTTTTTGTCTTTTCGAGGTCTACCTCATTTTGTATGGATTTAGTCCAGGGGAGACGGAGTAGCCATTCGACATAGTTGTAAAGGACACCGAATTCTGGAGAAATTGAAGGGATCTTTTTCAGTCGTTCCATCTCCTCTTTGACTCTATTTTCTATATTTTCAGGGAGTTTTTTATTTTCCATCTGTTCTCTTAATTTATGGATACGTTCATCTTCTTCCTTACCCAATTCTTTTCTTATTATCTTCAATTGTTCATTGAGGAAGAACTCTTTCTGATTTTTTTCGAGTCTTTCTTTAACTTTTTTGTTTATATTATCCTGCATGTCTCTCAGTTCAATCTCGGTCCGTAGCATTTCAAGGAGTAAAAAAAATTGTTTTTGTAAATCTTTAGTTTTCAGGATTTTTATCTTTGATTCAACCGGAATAAATGAGTTAGAGGCTATAAAATTAATCGTTTCTTTTATGTCTTTTATGTTCCTTGCTAACGAAATAAATTCCTCTGTTATCAGAGGGTTTTTCATTACATATTCTTCATAGAGATTTAATAATTTTGTCCGTACTATTCCATCTAATGAACGATCGGAATCTGTGCCTTTCGTTTTACTATAATGTGCAAAGATGGTTCCTGATTTTAAAGTAAAATCAGCTATATGGACTCTTTCAAGACCTCTGATATTACAACGGACAGCATCATCTGATATAGGAATCACACTCGAGATTTCTGCAAGCACGCCTACTTTGTAGAGATTGCTGGATGTAGCCGAATCTAAATCAGGAGTCTTCTGAGTTGCCACGACCACCTTTCTGTTGTAATTGGAAATCGATTGATCTACCGCAATTCTGGATATCTTTCTAACTGTGATTACAGGAGAGGTAATACCAGGAAATATTACAGTATCTGCAAGAGGTATTACGGGTAATACCCGAGGAGAATTTTTCTTCACTCAGCCTTCCTTACTCTATTATCCCGGATGAACTCTGGAGGTGCCCCTTTAGTAATAGTTGTTTTTCTTATTTTACAGGACTTGACATTCTTGTCTTCCGGGAGATGGAACATAAGATCGAGCATAAGTTCCTCAATTACCCCGCGAAGTGCTCTTGCACCAGTTTCCATTTCATTGGCTTTTCTTGCAATTTCAAGAATCGCAGCCTTTGTAAATGACAATTTTATACCATCCCAATCAAATAAATTTTTATATTGCTTGAGGAGTGCATTGTTGGGTTTTGTCAATATGTTGATAAGGTCAGATATGGTGAGCTCATGGAGAGTTGCTATCACTGGTAACCTTCCGACCAATTCAGGGATAAGACCATAATGTATTAGATCATGTGGTTCTACCTTCTGCATATAAATATCTGGATTATCCGTCTTTTCAAGCGAAATAGGTGCATTAAATCCCATTGATTGTTTTTTCAATCTGTCCTTTATGATTCTTTCAAGTCCTCCAAAAGTGCCACCGGCTATGAACAGGATGTTCTTTGTATTTAACTGAATAAAGTCCTGTTCAGGGTGTTTTCTGCCTCCTTTTGGAGGAACATTAACGGTAGACCCTTCAATTATTTTAAGTAATGCCTGTTGGACACCCTCACCCGAGACATCTCTGGTGATAGAGGGGTTTTCTGATTTTCTCCCTATCTTGTCCAACTCATCAATATATACTATTCCTATCTCTGCGAGTTCAACATTGTAATTTGCAGCTTGAAGTAGGCGGACAAGGACATTCTCAACATCTTCACCCACATATCCTGCTTCGGTAAGAGAGGTTGCATCCGAAATAGCAAGAGGAATATCAAGGAATTGTGCAAGGGTTTGAACAAGCAGCGTTTTACCCACGCCGGTAGGACCTATGAGAAGGATGTTGGATTTATCCATCTCTACATCACTGGTCTTGTGCTTTATTTTTTTATAGTGGTTGTATACGGCTACCGAGAGGATTTTCTTTGCCTTTTCCTGACCGATAACATATTCATCCAGATGCTCCTTGATTTCCCGAGGGGTTGGAATCCTTTCTGGTATATCTGCTACACGTATTTCCTTTTCATCGCTGAGGAAATCTGCAAATAATTCAATACAACCCTCACATATGTAGGAGCCATCCTTGCCGGCTATGAGCCTTGAAGCACTTGAGTAAGGTCTTCCACAAAAGGCACAGGACGCCTTCTTAAACTCCTTTCTCACTGATTTCCTTCCTGGATTTTATTACTTCGTCTATTAGCCCGTAATCACGTGCTTCTTCCGCAGTCATCCAGAAGTCTCTATCCGTATCCCTGGCAATCTTTTTTAATGGCTGCCCCGTGTGTTTTGAAAGTATTCTATTTATCCTTTCTCTCATCTTTATAATTTCTTCAGCATGGATTTCAATGTCAGCTGCCACTCCGCTAAATCCACCTGAAGGTTGATGCAGGAGTATGCGAGAGTTTGGGAGGGCGTGTCTTTTTCCTTTTGTTCCTGCTGTGAGTAGTACTGCTGCAACGGATGCGGATATCCCTATCGATATTGTGCAAATAGGGCAGCGGATATATTGCATTGTATCATATATTGCGAGACCGTCAGAGACACTTCCTCCAGTACTATTTATATAAAGATGAATATCCCTTTCAGGGGCTTGAGCTTCAAGAAATATTAATTGTGCAATTACTGAATTGGAAGCGATTTCATCAACACTAGAGCCTATAAAGATTATACGGTCTTTTAACAGTCGAGAGTATATATCGTAAGCACGTTCTCCCTGTGCTGTTTTTTCAATTACATATGGGATTGGTATTGAATTATTCAACTTTACCCTCCTTATTTGACCTTCTCTACTATATAATCAAGGGCTTTATTTCTTAGAATAGAGAGTTTTACAAAACGGATAGCTTCTTCCCCCATTTCTTCCATTTCATCATCCTGTGATTCAGCTATCTTTTCCATCCATTCATCGAGTTCCTTTTCTTCAACGCTGAGACCTTCCTTTACTGCGATAGCATCAAGTAATATCAGTTCTTTTGCTCCTCTGATTGCATTCTCTTCTGAAAGTCCTTTCCCCTTTTGAATATCTAAGAGCGTTGGACTGACCTCTACATCTTTTGATAAATTTACGAGTTCTTCCAGGATTTTTCTCTTTTGCTCCTCCTTTTGTTCTTCTGCCGCTTCATCCGTAATTCCTTCTTTTAAGTGTGCTTTGAGTTTCTTCATATTATCGAATCCAAGGTCCTTTGCAAAGTCATCGTTGAGTTTTGGCAGAACTTGTTTCTTTACTTCAACTATTTTCACCATAGCCTTACCCTTTTTCCCCGCAAGGGTTCTAATGGGAATATCCTCTGGAAACTTTGTTTCCACTTCTTTTTCCTCAGCACTTTTTAAACCTTCAATTTCCTGGGAAAAGGAATCATTTTGCACAGTAAAAGAGTAGTTAGAAATGGATTCATCACTGCCTATTATGTCTAAGAATACGACATCCCCCTTCTTTATTCCTCTGCTAACTGATTGGAGTTCACTATTAATTTCCTGCAGGCGTTTAAGTTCACCAGATATTTCAATATCCTTTTTCTTCCCCTCCTCTATTTTGATATTACTCAGGTCGATATCAATATTTGGTGGAACGTCAAGTAACGTTTCAAATTCAACATTTCCCTCTGATTCGTTGAAGTTTTTCAACTGAGGTGGTCCGTAGATAAATGGTTCGTATTTTTCCATGGCAGATATCATTGCTTCACCGATGAGTTGCTCGAGGGCTTCTGCTCGCAGTTGTTCCCTTAAACGGCTTTTAATTACCTGAATGGTGGCCTTTCCCTTCCTGAAACCAGGGATACTAACCTCTTTCTTCCATTCTTCGGCAAGATTTTCCATTCCTTTTTCAATATCTTTTTCTTTTATGCTTATTTTCACACTCTCCATTCTTTTTCCCCCAATAATATGAGTAAAACATAATGCGAGAGGGGGGACTTGAACCCCCATACTAAATTGCTAGTACTGGATCCTAAATCCAGCGCGTCTACCAGTTCCGCCACTCTCGCTTCGTATAAATATATATAAGACTATTCTTATTGTCAACTCCTCCAGCTTCGGTTCTTTAACCCATACACCCATACACCTATCTCCCAACAAAATAAATTTCTGGGACTTGACTATGAGATAAATCTACATAAAATAGTAAAGAATCAGTGGTTTATCGTTAAAAAATGAACTAAATTAAGGAGGAAGATAGTGTCATCTGAAAGAAGGAAAAGAAATTGTTATTTCTGTAAAAATGATATAGATAAAATCGACTATAAGGAGACGGGTCTATTAAAGAAATTTACCACACCAAGTGGAAAATTGCTGCCGTCAAGAATAACAAAGGTTTGCCCGAAACATCAGAGAAAACTTACCAGAGCGGTGAAAAGGGCAAGAGAAATCGCCTTACTCCCATTTGTTGAAACCACATACTGGTAGGTAAAATATGGAAGTTATACTATTAGAAGATCATCCGCATCTTGGAGAGAGAGGTCATGTGATTAATGTTACTGATGGGTATGCCAGGAATTATTTGATTCCCAGGAAGTTAGCTATAAGGAATACTAAAGGTGGTAGGGCTGCTTTTGAAGCCGAGGATCAATTCTGTAAGAAGAGGGTAAAAAAGGAGAGAAAAGCCGCAGAAGTTTTAAAAGAGGAAATAGAAGGCATAGAGATAACCATAGGCTCTAAGGCAGGCAAGGAAGGCAAACTTTACGGTTCTATAACTAGTAAAGATATATCAGAAGCACTTTCAGAAAGGGGTTATGAGATAGAAAAGAAGAGCATAAAACTTGAAGGTTCAATAAGGGAAGTAGGAACTTATGATATAGAAATCTCTCTTTTTCAGGATGTTAAGGCTAATATACATCTTTTGGTAGAGCCAGTGGAGTTGGTGGGGGAAACAGGTGATTAAGGTTGAAATTGCGGGTATTGCAATAGATAAAACTTCCAATTCGCCCGTTGTTCTTCTTAGAGAAATGAGTGAAAAAAAGAGAATTCTACCGATATGGATAGGTCCTTACGAAGCTGAAGCAATCTCGCAGGGGCTTCGAGGAGAGAAGTTTAAGCGTCCTCTAACCCATGATCTTATTCTGGATATACTTAGAGGGCTTAAAGTCGATGTTTCAGAGGTTGTAGTTTCTTCATTGGAAGATGATACGTATTATGCAGAGATCTATTTAAAAAAGGGAAATGCAATATTTAAAATAGATTCTCGTCCCAGTGACTCTCTTGCCATTGCTTCCAAGAATAAAGTGCCTATCTATGTTGAAGAAGAGGTTTTAGATAAGGGGGGCATTGAGCTGGAAATTGGGGAGGACCAGAAGATTAAGGATATCAGAAAGTATATGGAAGATATAAATCCAGAGGACTTCGGGAAATTCAGGATGTAATATTGCGGGTTCTAATTCAGCGGGTTGCAAGGGCTAAAGTTAGAAAAAAACCCTCCTCTAAAGATAAAAATAAAGATTCCAAAGCAAGATGTAATTCTATAGGGAGAGGATTATTGCTGTTTGTGGGTATTGGAAAGGGCGACAATGAAGAGACTGCAAAATATCTTGCGAATAAGATTTATCAGTTGCGGCTCTTTGAAAATAATGGTAAATTTGATTTTTCTCTGGCTGATATTAAAGGAGAAGCTTTAATTGTTCCACAATTTACACTCTACGGTAATGTAGATAAGGGAAGGAGACCTGAGTTTACTCGTGCTGCTTCTCCAAATCGAGCGATAGAACTCTTTGATTATTTTTTTGATTGCTTGAATGGGCTTGTTACCTGCAGGAAAGGTTTTTTTGGAGAAAGAATGGAAGTCGAACTTGTTAATGATGGTCCTGTGACCCTTTTAATTGAACGATGAGATCGATGACGGCGTTTACATACAGTTCTATAGAGCTGGATGGGTGTCAGATAGGGTGTAATCTTACTTCCGTTAATAGCAAATTCCTTGATGTTAATCTATCATTGCCTGAACCATTCCAGCCATATCAGACGCTGATATATGGTAAGGTCAGAGAAAGAATTAAAAGAGGCAGAGTAGAAATGACTATTTATTTTGAGAATGATAATTATTTTAACTCTCCCCTCTATTTGAAAAATATTGAATTGTACATAGAGAGACTACTTACGCTTAAGAAAAAATTCAATCTAAAAGGGGATATTGATCTTGCCTTGTTATCCAGTGTTCCGGATGTTTTCAAAAACAGGAAAATTATTGATATTCACTGGAAAAAACTGGAATCATTTATCGAAGGACTTCTCGATGACCTTATAAAAACCAAGGAACGGGAAGGCGAGTTTATAAGAAACGACCTTACTAAAAAGGTCGATTGTTTTAAAGAAACACTTGAGTTCATTCAAGGTAGGGCCAGGGAGAGTTCAAAGGAGCAGAAAGAAAAAATACTCGAAGATATCAAGAGGTTGAAAGATCTTGATATAGAGATTTCAAGGGATGATATAAACCTTTTTGCTTTTAAGGGGGATGTGGATGAGGAGTTGGTTAGATTGAGAAGTCATATTAGTTACTTTGGTGAGCTTTTGAATATGGATGGAGCTGTTGGTAGACGCCTCAGGTTTCTCCTGCAAGAGATGGCAAGGGAGATTAATACCGTAGGGGCCAAGGCATTTTCCTCTGATGTTGTCCATCGTGTAATAGACCTAAAGGAACTTCTTGATGAAACGAGAGAGCAGGTAGAAAATATAGAATGATTATAATCATAGCAGGGCCATCAGGGGCAGGAAAAACAACTTTATGTAAAATGCTGGTTGAAAATATGGATAATATAGTTTACTCAATTTCTGCAACTACCAGAAAAAAGAGAAAGGAAGAGGAAGAAGGAGAGGATTACCACTTTTTAACTGAGAGGGAATTCAAAAGATGGGAGAGGGAGGGAAGGTTTCTTGAAGTGGCAAAGGTTCATAATTATTATTATGGTACTCCCAGGGATATGGTCATGGAATATCTTTCCAACAAGAAGGATGTTATTATGGATATTGATATTCAAGGGGCAGAGGGTATAAGAGAAAAGATCAAAGATGTAGTATCGGTGTTTCTTCTTCCCCCGAATATGGAGGAAATACTGCACCGAATAAAGAAGCGTGGTATGAATAATAAGGAGGAAATAAAGAATCGCTTGGAAGATGCTCTTCTGGAGATTGAAGAAGTGAGGAATTTTGATTATGTTGTCGTTAATAACAATCTGGAAGAAACTATTCTGGTAATTAAATCAATAATTATTGCCGAAAGGCACTCAATAGATAGAATGGAGGTATAATGTTGCATTCAACTGAAAAGGTCAGGGAGAAAGAAAAGAATATCTACAAGGCTATTGTTATAATGGGGAAGGAGGCCGAATGGCTAAGCTCTTTAGGGCGCACTACAATCGAAAACCCTGTATATAAGGCAATAGAACATTATGTTGATGGCAAGATACGCTATGAGGTGATTGAAAAGGAGGATTAAATCTTGAACCCCCTTGCAGGTAAATCTATTCTTCTCGGTATAACAGGAGGTATTGCTGCCTATAAGGTTCCGGAATTAATAAGAACCCTGAAGAGAAAGGATGCAAGGGTGAAGGTAGTGATGACTGAAAACGCTAAACGGTTTGTCTCACCCCTTGTAATCTCTACTCTATCTGATGGCCTCATTCCCTCTCTATGGGAGGGAAGCATAACGCATATCTCTCTTGCAGAAGAAGCATCACTCTTATGTATCGTGCCGGCTGACTATAATATCATAGGTAAAGCAGCGTCTGGAATAGCGGATGACCTGCTTTCCACGGTAATTTCAGCATTTGACGGGGAAATCCTCTTTTTCCCATCAATGAACTATAGAATGTATAATAATCCAATATTACAGAAAAATATCGACCTTCTAAGGGATTCTGGAGGGACTGTGATTGAACCTGATACAGGAGAACTTGCGTATGAGGGTACGGGAAAAGGGCGGCTTCCTGCTGCCTCCCGTATAGTCCTTGAGATAGAGAAAGCCTTAACTCCTGATTTGTTAAAAGGTTCTTATTGCCTTATAACAGGAGGTGGAACCCATGAAAAGATAGATCCAGTCCGATATATCACTAACCGCTCTTCAGGGAGGATGGCTTATTCACTTGCAAAGTGTTGTTATATGGCTAATGGTAAGCCTGAGTTGATAATGGGAATTACAAGTTCAAAAGACGATGAGAATCTCCCTTATAACCTGATTAGAGTAGAAAATGCACGAGAGATGCAGGAAGAAATATTGAAACGCTGGGACAGAGTAGATTATCTTTTTATGAGTGCAGCAGTCTCTGACTTTACATGTACCTCAAGTGCTAAAAAAATAAAAAAGAAAGAGAAATCAGACCTAAAACTTAAGAAGAACCTGGATATCCTTCTGAATTTAAAAAATAAAAAGAAAGAACAGTTCGTTGTTGGTTTTGCTCTTGAATCAGACAATTTACTTTCTTATGCAAAGAAAAAGATGAAAGAGAAAGAAGTGGATCTTATGGTGGCAAATGACATAAGTTCTATAGGGAGTGATTTTACATCGGGTTTTCTAATATTCCCTGGCGGTGAAGAGCCATTTAAGTGCAGAAAGGATGAACTCTCGTGGAAGATTCTAAAAAGAATAAGCTCAAAGAAATCTTAGTACTTCTGAAATACATGGGTTTTGAAAAGATTGACGTTAGGAGTCCGAATACCTCACCATTGAGCAATCTAGAAAAGGCAGTTGCAGGGTGTAAGAAATGCCGTCTTCACGAAACGAGAACAAATACAGTATTCGGAGAGGGGCCGGCTAACGCGGATTTTATGATTATAGGAGAAGCACCTGGTGAAAGGGAAGACGAACAGGGGTTACCTTTTGTGGGTGCTGCAGGTAGGGAACTGGATATTATTTTGGAGTTGGCTGGAATAGACAGAAAAGATATATACATAACCAATGTAGTGAAATGTAGACCTCCAGGGAACAGGAATCCAGATATGGATGAAATTGAATCTTGTATCGGATATCTCAAGAGGCAATTGGAAATGATAAATCCGGAAGTTATTATCTTGCTTGGAAATGTAGCTTTGTCTCTGGTTACAGGGACTGCCAGTGGGATAACAAAGATGAGAGGTAAGAAAATGAAATATCTCTCTTATACAGCTATTCCCACTTTTCATCCTGTTTATGTCATAAGGAATCCCAGGAGCCGAGAGCTTGTAGCGAAAGATTTAAAAGAAGCTAAAAGGTGCATCGGGTGATTGACCAGATAGGTGTTCCGTATTCGCAGGAAGCCGAAGAAGCAGTTCTTTCCAGTATGTTAGTAGATATGGGTGCTACGGCTGATGTAAGTATGATTCTCTCTGCTGATGATTTCTATAAGCCTTCCCATCAAATTATCTTTGATTCCACTCTTAAAGTTTACAATAGAGGAGAGGGAGTGGATATTGTAACAGTGGTAGAGAGGTTAAAAAAAGAGGGTCTCCTGGAGAAGGTAGGTGGGGCAAGCTTTGTTACCTCATTGGTTAAAGGGAATATTTCATCTGCAAATGCAATATATTATGCTAAAATCGTCCGTGAGAAAGCAATATTAAGAGAACTTATAAGAAAGAGCAAACGTATTATTGATAAATCAGTCGAGGGTAAAGAGGATGTGGATGTAGTTCTTGATACAGCAGAGAATCTTATATTCGATATAAGGAAAAGGAGAAAAGCTGAAGAGGTTCAACCTATTACACCACTCCTTAAGGAAGTGATGAAAATTATCGAAGAGAGAGCGGAAAGAAAGGATCCGCTTACGGGTATTTCAACGGGTCTCCGGGATCTGGACCGGATGAGTTCTGGTTTGCAGAGAGCAGAGCTCATGATCGTTGCTGCAAGGCCATCTGTTGGGAAAACAGCTCTTGCTTTAAATATTGCTTCGCATATATCGGTTCGAGAGAAAATTCCTGTTTTGTTCTTTTCCCTTGAAATGCACTGGGAAAATCTCATATTCAGGCTACTTTCAGCAGAGTCAAGAATTGATGGGAAGAGGATAAGGTCGGGTTACATTAAGGAGAATGAATGGGTTGCGCTGACTTCAGGGGTTTCAAGGCTGACCGAATCTCCTTTTTATATAGATGCTTCAGCCGGTATGACTATCTTCGAGCTCAGGGCTAAGGCAAGGAGAATGAAGAAAAAATACAATATTGGGGTAATATTTGTGGATTATATGCAACTCGTGAAAGGACCTCCAAGCCAGACCAGAGAGCAGGAGGTCGCTTCGATAAGTAGAGCCCTAAAATCAATAGCAATGGAGTTGAATGTGCCTGTTATATCACTTTCTCAACTTTCACGACAACCTGAAAGAAGGGGGCAAAATGCAAAACCAGTCCTCTCTGACCTCAGGGAGTCAGGAGCGATTGAACAGGATGCGGATTTTGTTGTGTTTATACATCGACCGGATAGATGGAAAAAAGATTCTGTTTCTCCTGCAGAGAAAGCAGAATTAATCATTGCAAAACAGAGGAATGGTCCTACAGGTACCATAAATCTTGAATTCAGTCGAATGTATGCCCGTTTTGATAACCTTGAAGAAATGGAAATGGAAGAAATGGAAGAATGATAGAGATAATAGATGTATATAAGAGTTTTGGAGATAATGATGTTCTAAGAGGAGTTAGCCTTACTATTAAACAGGGAGAAACTATTGGGATTGTGGGGGAGAGTGGTTGTGGCAAAACCGTTTTACTGAAACATATTCTGGGATTGCTTAGGCCGGATAAGGGAAGGGTTCTTGTTGACGGAAAAGATATTAATGATAACGTATCACACTTATTTACGGTGCGAAAAAGATTTGGTATGGTATTTCAGAGCTCGGCTCTGTTTGATTCTCTTCCCGTGATGGAAAACGTTATTATAGGATTAAAGGAACATTGCCCTCTGATGAGTATGAAAGAGATGGAAGAGATGGGTAGGGAGAAACTGGAAATGGTAGGTCTTTATTCTGAAACCTACTTACGTAAACCACAGGAGCTTTCCGGTGGAATGAAGAAAAGAGTAGCTATAGCAAGGGCGCTCTGTATGGACCCAGAGTATATTATCTATGATGAACCCACGACCGGACTCGACCCCATAATAGCGGACAGGATGAATAACCTTATGCTTCGACTAAAGGAAAAGCTGGGGAAAACTACAATAATGGTTACTCATGACCTGCACTCGGCATTCAGAGTATCCGACAGGATTGACATGCTTGCGGAAGGAAATATTGTCTTTGACGGAAGCCCCAAAGATGCTCTAAAGACAGATAATCCATATATGAAGAAATTTATACAGAGTAGTTCACTGCCTACCAATAGAAAATGAGAAGGTATTAATGTATAAATGTAGTGAGTGTGGATACAGTGCCCTGAAGTGGATGGGAAGATGCCCTGGATGTGGTGCGTGGGATTCCTTTCGGGAGGAAAAAGAGAAACGGAAATCGCGGAAGGTATCGAAAGAGGTAGAATTTCAATATCTAAATGAGATATCTATTGGTAAGAAGGACAGAGTAGAGACCGGTATTAAAGAATTTGATAGGGTTGTGGGTGGTGGGATTGTTGCTGGTTCCCTCGTTTTAGTTTCAGGGGAACCTGGTATTGGAAAATCAACATTACTTCTCATGATTTCAGGTAAGCTTGCAAAGGAGAAAAAAGTCCTCTATATCTCTGGAGAGGAATCACCTTCCCAGCTACGGATTCGTGCTGATAGGATAGGTGTTTCAAAGGATAGGATATTGGTTTTATCGGAGACCGACGTCGAGACTATTTTATTCTGCATTGAGAAGCAAAACCCTGATATAGTTGTTATTGACTCTGTACAGACGTTAACTTTTGGTGATGGTGGTAGTATTCCTGGTTCGGTTAACACGGTGAGAGAGAGCACATCGAGATTCATGGAAGTTGCAAAGAAGCATGGCATTACTGTTTTTCTTGTGGGTCATATTACAAAATCAGGTAACATAGCGGGTCCTAAAACCCTGGAACATATGGTTGATACTGTACTATTTATGGAAGGGGACCCTACTCACTCTTTTAGATTGCTTCGCTCTAAGAAGAATAGATTTGGTTCCACTAACGAGGTTGGAATCTTTGATATGGACGAAAAAGGGCTAAAGGAAGTTCTGAATCCTTCCCATTATCTTATATCGGGTAAACAAGATAATTCGTCTGGTTCAATTGTCATTCCAACAGTGGAGGGAACAAGACCCATTCTTGTTGAAGCCCAGGCCCTGGTAATACCAACACGCTTTTCATATCCCCAGAGGGTAGCAGAGGGGTTTTCTGAGAGGAGATTAGACCTCCTTATGGCGGTGATTCAGAAGAGATTGAATATGGAGATGAATAATTATGATATCTTCTGCAATATAGCGGGTGGAATGAGCGTTCTCGAACCCAGTATCGACCTTGGTGTAATTCTTTCTATAATATCCAGTTTACTGGAAAAGCCTATACCGGATAGACTCTGTGCAGTGGGGGAGGTTGGTCTTTCAGGTGAAATTCGGGGAGTTCCATATATTGAAAGTAGGGTCAAAGAAGCCAGAAGAATAGGCTTTAAGCAGATATTAGTTCCCGATAAAGAACTGAAAGGGGATAAGGGCATTGAAGTTATAAAAGTGTCAAATATAAGACAGGCAAAAGAGATTTGTAAATTATGATTTTATCCCTTATAATATTCGGTTCCATAGGTTGGGTTCTTGTCTTGATTTTTCTTTTTCAGGCGATAACAAAGGAAAAAGTCGAAGAAAATTTTATAGTGATTCATCCATCTGCTTTTCTTGATGGAAGAATTGCCGGGTTATTACAAGCCGGATTCATTGAGGGCACTCTTGTTGTAGCAAGGGAAGATATGGATGAAATTTTAAGGAGAATTAATTCTACCCCGGGATTTAGTGAGAGGGAAAATCCCTTATCAATTGTAGATGAACTCAAAGTGAGAATTGAAGAAGGTGATTTTAAGACTGTTTGTCAAAGATTGAATAGTTCCGCCCTCATTGCAGGAGATTTTCAGGATTTTCTTGAGTTAAAAGGCATAAAATGCATAAATATTAAATCACTCGATGCACTTGGAAGGGGAAGAGTATATGTAGGTCAAGGAGTTCGTGTCAGGGATGTAGAATATGGATACAATAAAGCTCGGGGTCGTCTGGATGATGGCAGTATCGTCGAAATAAAAGGAGAGCTTCCGAGGAAAAAGGCCCTAACACTTAATTGTGTAATAGAGTCAGTGCTCGAAGGTTCCAGCGGGAGAAAAATATGGGCGAGGTGGGAGAATGATTGATGTTGTTATTGTGGCTGCTGGGGAAGGAAGCAGAATGGGCGGATGCTATAAGCAGTTCCTTGATCTGGATGGAAAACCCCTTGTCTATCACACTGTTAAACGGTTCACTAATTATGGAGTAGAGAAGATTACCCTTGTTGTTCCGGAGGAGAAATTAGAATATTCAGAGAAAATGGTGAGAGGTCTTGGCGATAATATCATAGTGATAAAGGGGGGGAAGAGAAGGCAAGAGTCGGTGCTCGCTGGACTAAATGAGTGTAAGAGTGGAATAATCCTACTTCATGATGGAGTACGCCCATTCGTAAAAAAGGCGCTCATAGATAAAGTGATAAAAGGAACCCTGGAATATGGAACCTGTGCACCGGGTATCCCACTGACCGACACAATTAAATTATATTCGGAAGATAAAATTCTCTGGACTAAAAGTAGAAGAAACATACTGCAAGTCCAGACGCCTCAAGGATTTAAGAGTGATATATTAAAGGAAGTAGTCGTATTATTAAAGGAAGAAGATATAACTGATGAACTGAGTGTTGTCGAGCGTCTGGATGGTTGTATCCATTGGGTTATAGGAGATTCTATGAATATCAAAATAACATATCCGGAAGATATGGAATTAGCGAGGATAATTGCAAAAAACTGGAGAGATGAATGAGGATAGGATTTGGATATGACCTCCATTTATTGAAGGAAGGGGAGGAACTCATACTTGGCGGAGTAAAAATAGATTATCCTCTTGGTCTTATAGGGCATTCTGATGGTGATGGGTTGACGCATTCAATTATCGACTCACTGTTTGGAGCCTTTGGTTTGCCGGATATTGGAAATCATTTCCCTGATAGTGATCCAAAGTACGGGGGAATATCAAGTCTTGCTTTACTGGAGGAGACGATGAGAATAATCCCGGGAAGCGTGATTAATATAGATACTACAATAATTGCAGAGGAGCCAAAAATGTCTCCTTATATTGATGAAATGAGGAGAAATATATCAGGTATTATTGGCATTGACGAATCCCTTATATCGATTAAAGCAACCACTAACGAAGGCGTTGGGCCGATTGGTGAAAAAAAGGCTATTGCATGTTATTCTGTTTGTTTATGTGATAAGGTGGTAAGATTATGATGATATTATTTATAATCCTGTCGCTCTCTCCCGTTAAGGATTTTCGTTATGCAAAGGGTCTTTTCGACGACGGTCTATACGACCTGGCTGAAGTTGAATTAACGGGATTCCTGGAGCAGTATCCTAATAGTATTTATTCCCCGGAGGCTTCTGTTCTTCTACTTAAATCCTTAAACTTTCAGGAGAATTTCAAAAGGACAATCCAGAGGTCTAATGAGTTTATGCGAAAATACCCCCAGAGGAAAGAAGATATTCAACTTCTGTGGGGTATAGCAGAACTAGGCATGGAAAACTATGAGAATGCAATTAAGATTTTCAATCGACTATCGGATGTGGATAAAAGGAGATTATGGATTGGTGAAGTATTTTTTAAACAGGGTAAATTTAAAGAAGCACTAAAATACTATCTAAAATCCAACCTTCCCTATAGTAAATTAAGTGCAGGGTGGTGTTATATGAAAATGGGGAATTATGATAAGGCTGCTTCAATCTTTGCAAACCTCTCTGATGAGTATAGAGAAGAGGGGAAATTCCTCTATGCCAGGGCCCTATATTTAAAAGGGGACGAAAAGACAATAGGGGCATTTTCCAGTTATCTTAAGGAGTTCCCTCTGGGTGAATATAGGGGACGGGTATATGCATTACTCGCAGATATTTACGAGAAAAGTGATGATAGCAAGACAGCAATATATTATCTAAATAGCATCATTAAAGAAGACCCGGCCCTTGTTGGTTTTGCCCTGTACAAAATTGGGCTTATTTATTATGAAAAAGATAATTATGACCTTGCTATTGAATCGTTTAGTAAGGTCGAAGAAGATGACCCATATAGGTGGGATGCCCTTTACTGGATGGCTCTATCTCTGAGCAAAAAGGGAATGATCGAAGATGCGATATCGCATTTTAAGGAAGTCATTACAAATAGCAAAGAATTATCCAATGAGGCCCTGTTTGAACTGGGTTCCCTGTACGAACGAATGGGGGATGAGGAAAAAGCACTGTCACTTTTGGAAAAGGTTGGAGGAGAATCGAAAGATGAGGCCAGGATTGTTATTGGTAATATATTCTTGAAGGGGGGACGTTATAATGAGGCTTCTTCTCTCTTTATGAAGGTGGTAGAAGAAGGAAAGGATAATATCTCTCTTGCCCTGCTCCAGGCCGCAGTTGCAGAGAAGGGGGGAGGAAATGAAGAAAAGGCGCTCAGTTTCCTGGATTCCTATGAGCAAAGATTTCCTAATGGTGAGCAAATATACAGGGTTCGATTGCTTAGAGGGGATATATATCTTAACCAGAAAAGGTATACGGATGCAATCCGTGAGTATAATAAAATAGGCGAAGAAGAGGCCGAAAATCTCATTCCAAATGTTCTGGAAGGGAAAGCATGGGCGTATGTGGGCCTTGAGAAATACAACCTGGCTTTCATAACACTTGATAGATTGAGTAATGAATTTCCGGATTTCTGTAGTAGACCAGAGGTTTATCTCCAACTTGGGAATGCAGCCTATGCAATGGGAAACCTTTCTGAAGCAGAAAAAGCTTATTTACAGGTAAAAGGACCCTTTAGGCCCAGAGCCCTGTATTTTCTTGGAACGATGTTCTTTGAAAATGAGAAGTATAACGAAGCTATCAAAGCTTTCAATGAGCTAAGGAATCAATTTTCTCTTTCGGAATATAGTAGTCTTGCTGCTTATTACATAGCATTCTCCTTAAGGAAGAAACAGGATCTTACGGCTTCCAATAAACAACTCTATTCTCTAATATCCATGGTTTTAGATAAAGAGGTGATGTATAACTCTTTTCTTCTGCTTGGGGATAATTACTTTGACCGTGCCGAATACGATTCGTCCCTCAAGTACTACAAACGGGGGTTTGATTTGCTTTATGGAAAAACTGCTTTAGAGGAGTCAAAATTAGATAAACTCTCTGCGATTCGAGGTATTCTACTCTCGGTCAATGCAACTTCAGGAACGGGAGCCATGGAGAATAAAGCAAGAGATTTTATAAGAAAATTTAAGGGCACTGGACTTGAAGCTAAGATAAATCTTCTTGTTGGCAATATACTTTATAACACAGGGCAGTACGACAGGGCCCTGGACTATCTTGAGGAATCGGATTCGCCGAGTAGCTTCTACAGTGCCGGAATAGCCTATCTTAAACTTGGCAGAAGACAGGAAGCGATTCAATTCCTAGGAAAGGCTGCATCTTCAAAGGAGACAGCCGATAGGGCATACCTCGAACTCGGTAGAATTGCCTTTAATGACGGAGACTCCAGAAAGGCAAAGGAATATCTCTCCAGATCCGCTTTACCTACCGCTTCTCTACTCTATGCATTATCTTTGCATAAAGAGGGCAATAGAGGTGAGGCAATGAGAAAATTAGAGGGATTAACAGGGAAAGTGGAGGGCTTAGCTTACCTTGAATTAGCAAGGATACAGATAGATTTAGGAATGTATAAGAGAGCGCTTAATGGCCTAAAACAAGCAACGAATTATGAAAGGGCAGCACCCGAGGCATATTACCTGATGGGCGAACTATTGTATGAACAGGGAGAGAAAGATGAAGCTTTTAAGAGTCTTCTTAAAGTAAAATATCTTTATCCTGAAAGCAAATGGGTTTCACCAAGCCTCTTTCTTATATCTGAGATAACCCTGGAGAGAGGTGATAGGGACAGAGCCATAAACTACTTGAGGGAGATTGTAAAAAGAGGAGAGAAGGATTGGGCCGTGAAGGCCAGGAAGAAGATTTCGGAGATAAAATAATGAGAAGAAATCACACAATTCTCCTGCTATTATTTATTACCTTTACAATTCTTTCGCAAACCCTTGAAATTCCGGAGGTGACCGTTTATGGAGAGAGGAGGATAAAGATAGAACCCGTAGAAAAAGGTTTACTTCCCTTTGAAGAAGAAGTGTTGCCACCTTACTATGAGAAAAAAATAGCAACACTTCCTCTCTTAGAGATAAAGAGAGAAAGGAAAGAGGAATCGAATAGAGGAATGCGATTAAGGGCTCTGGCCGGGAGTAAGTATGAGGGCTATCTCATAGGATTTCTACGGAATCACTATTATCCCCTTCTTGCAGGTATTGATGGTGTGTATAATTCAAGCATCGAGGAGGAACATTTTGATATCTTTGCCAGAACATCGCTAATGAATTTTTATTTTAATGCTCGTTACGAAAATAGAAAAACATCCAGTGAAATCTTCTTATTTTCTGCCAGAGGCTTTTCTAATATCCTTTCAGGAGGTATTTCATTTGCTAATGCTGATT
>DAOVFB010000113.1 GCA_030668705.1 Candidatus Stahliibacteriota bacterium | reverse complement strand
TCCATTGGATCCCCTATCTTCACACTCTTTGATGCCTTTATAAAAAGATCAGTAAATTCATCAAAGAGGGATTCATGGATATAAATCCTCTGGATTGATATGCAGACCTGACCCGAATTAGCATAGGCACCGACTATTGCTCTATCAACCAGACCCTCTAAGTCTCCTACCCCCTCATCTACAACGAGAGCAGAGTTAGACCCTAATTCTAAGAGCGTTCTCTTCATTCCTGATATCTTCCGAATCCTTTCTCCAATAGGTAGGCTTCCTGTAAAACTTATAAGTTTTACATCTGGATGTGTGCAGATCACCTCTCCAACATCTCCACCATGCCCACAGACAAGATTAATTACACCAGGAGGTATTCCAACTTCCTCCATTATCTCAACTAAAAGAACAGCTGTCAAAGGGGTTTCCGTGGACGGTTTCCAGATAATGGTATCTCCTGCAGCTATTGCTGGAGCAATCTTATGGGCAGCAAGGTTCAAAGGAAAGTTAAATGGTGTAATAGCCCCTACCGGGCCAAGAGGGACGCGAATATAGAAACCCATCCTTCCTTCACCACCTTTTGCAGCATCCATAGGAACTGTTTCTCCGGAGAGTTTCTTGGCCTCATCTGCGGCAAAATTAAAGGTCTCCACAGCCCGGGAAACCTCCCCCAGAGAGAATCTAATAGCCTTTCCGGACTCAAGGGTGATTGTTCTGGCTATAACCTCTTTTTTCTCCTCCAACTTTCCTGCGATCTCTCTTAGATATGCTGCTCTTTTATGAAGGGCAGTGTCTCTAAAAACCTTAAAGGCTTTCCTTGAAGCATCTATAGCCCTTTCCACATCCTGCCTTCCCGCCTTTGCAACACTTCCAACCTCTTCTTGATTGTACGGATTTATCACAGGAATCTTCTCTCTTTTATCTACCCAGGAGCCATCTATATAAAGTCCTCTGTGGACAGATTTTCTTAATCCACTCATTTAAATACCCCCTATTTTTTAATGATTATTGTTCTTTTTATTTGTAATTCTCTCTCCTTAAATAGATATTATAATCTAAAGCTCTATACTGTAAAGTACCGGACCTCTTTCTTGGGGCTGCGATTCCGTGCTTGACAATAGAATAGTCTTGATTATTATCTCTCTATGTGGAGTTCGAATAGGTTAGCAAAGACTTTTCTTGATTTTTTCGAGAAAAAAGGGCATAAATTAGTAGACTCGTCCTCACTTATACCGGGAGATGATAAAACCTTACTATTTACATCCGCAGGTATGGTTCAGTTTAAGCCTCTATGGGCAGGAGAAATCCCACTTGAGTATAAAAGAGCTGCCTCCCTCCAGAAATGCCTCCGTTTATCTGACTTAGGTGAGGTTGGTAAAACCTTTTGGCATGACACATTCTTTGAAATGCTCGGGAATTTCTCCTTTGGAGATTATTTCAAAGAAGAGGCAATCCAGTGGGCGTGGGAATTCCTAATTGATGTTCTTAAGATTGACCAGGAAAAACTCTATATCTCTGTTTATCCGGAAGATGAAGAGAGCTATAATATATGGAAGAATAAAATTGGTGTCAGCCCCGAGAGGATAATCAAACATCCTGATAACTTCTGGGAACCAGCAGGTGGAAGAGGAGCCTGTGGCCCTGACACGGAGATATTTTATGACCTTGGTGAGAAATTTGGGGATTGCAAATTCGATGGTGAATGTGATAGATACACTGAGTTTTGGAATTTAGTATTTCCTCAGTTCGACCAGAGGGAAGGGAAACGCATACCCTTAAAGAACAGTGGAGTGGATACAGGTATGGGACTGGAGCGACTTGCAATGATAATGCAGGAAAAACCCTCCATATTCGAAACAGACCTATTCTTCCCTATAATCCAGGAAATTGAGAGGATTTCCGGTAGGGAATATTCATCACACAATCAAATTTTCAACATAATTGCAGACCACACGAGGGCTCTCGTATTTGCGATAACAGATGGAGTTTATCCTTCTAACGATGGAAGAGGATATGTCCTTCGCAGACTCCTCCGTAGATCTCTGACAAAAGCAAGGGAGATAAGCATCAAAGAACCCTTTATTTACCGGCTCGTGCCCGTGGTTATATCGATAATGAAAGAAAGATATCCGTATCTTAAGGAAAAGATAGAACATATATCACTCATTGTTAAATCAGAGGAGGAACATTTCCTTAATACTCTGAGTGCAGGGGTTACTATCCTAAAGGAAATAATAGAGAATACACGAAAAGAAAGAAAGAATATAATTAAAGGAGAAGAAGCCTTTAAATTATATGACACCTATGGATTTCCCCTCTCACTTACAGAAGAAATAGCAAAAGAAAAAGGACTTGAGATTGATAAAGAGGGCTTTCAAAAAGAGATGAAAAAACAGAAAGAGAGAGCAAGGCAGAAGCATGAATTCGAAGCAAAAGAGAAGGTCGAATGGAATATTCTAAAGGATGAAACCTCAAAGTTTGTGGGCTATACTGAAGAAGAAATAGATACTGAAGTAATAGCCGTAAGAGAAGTAAATGGTCATTTTGAGATTATACTAAAAGAGACCCCATTCTACGCCGAGCAGGGTGGTCAGGTAGGAGACACGGGAAAAATAATTGGAGCCGACTGGGAAATGACTGTTGAAGACACTGCGCTTTCACCCCTGGGAAATGTTCATAAGGGAAAAATAGTGGGGGAATTTAGTGACATCAGGGATCAGACATCGAGCGTCCATGTTAGTATAGATAAGGACAGAAGGTCTGCCATAAGAAAGAATCACACAACCACACATATTCTACAGAGGGTGCTACGGGAAACACTCGGTGAGTGGGTAAGACAGGAAGGTTCTCTTGTAGCGGCGGACCACCTCCGATTCGACTTCACGCACCCAAAACCCCTTCTGCAAGAGGAAATTGAACGGATAGAAGAGAAGGTGAATAGAATAATAAGTAAGGGTCTTCCCGTTAAAAAAGAGATACTGCCATATAAGGAAGCTATTCAGAGAGGAGCAATTGCACTTTTTGATGAAAAGTACGGAGAAGATGTCCGAATGGTCTCAATAGATGATTTCTCTCGCGAACTATGTGGAGGAACCCATCTTGATAACACAATCGAAACAGGGCTATTCAAGATTACTTCAGAAACAGGTATAGCTTCTGGAGTAAGGAGAATTGAAGGTGTAACAGGCTGGTATGCTTATGAGTGGACGAGAAAGTTAGATCAACTAATGGAGAAACTGGAATTCCTCATGAAGAGCGACCGCGAGAGCCTTCCTAAGAGACTTGAAAAGACCCTGAAGGCAACAAAAGCACAGAGAAGGGAAATAGAAAGAATGGAAAGCCAGTTGGTTGAGATGGCATTAAAGGATTTAATGAACGGTATCTCAACCGTGAATGGCCATAAATATATAGCAAGGATAGTAGAAGGTTCAAAGGACGCTCTCCGAAAATTATCAGAACGACTAATCAATAAATTGTCAGACTGCTCCGGGCTCCTGGCTACAAAACATGGGGCTTCTGTGTTCGTGGTAACATTTGTGGGGAGTAAGCTAAAGGAACGCCTCAATGCGGGAGAGCTTGCTCGAGCTGCATGTAAGATTGTAGGGGGCAGTGGCGGTGGTAGGGCTAACGTTGGAGAAGGAGGAGGGAATAAGGTAGATAAAATAGAAGAAATGGTCAATAAATTCCCTCAGATTCTAAAGGAACAAATTGGTTAAATCGTATATTAATGAATGAAATAATGGATTCATCGGACTTACCATACGGAAAAACGCGGTCAATTCACCCAGCGTGTGAATTGCCGCTCGGCTCTCGGGTTCGCTCCCATGAGATTTCCAATCTCATGAACCATGCCCGCTCGCCCTCCGAGACGTTTTCCTTTATGGTAAATCCTCTGCCTCTAATAACAATGTTTACACTATATAGAGGGTCGAGGATTCAAGGGTTCTCTGTGGCAAATAAATTATGAGTATATATCAGGATATTCTTAAAAAGAAAAAAGAAAATAAACTCATAATTGCAGCACTCCTTGACCCTGATTCAGAGGATATAGAGTTACTTAAAGAGAGGATTAGTATACTCGAAAGAGGCAGCATAGATTATATATTCGTTGGAGGAAGCACCACATGGAAGAATGATTTTACTGAATTTGTAAGTGAGGTAAAAAAATACTCTTCCCTGCCAATTGTTATCTTCCCTGGCTCGGCAAATCAGATATCAAAGGATGCAGATGCTCTTCTATTCCTTTCTCTTGTCAGTGGTCAGAACCCTCAGTTTCTTATAGGAGAACATATAAAAGCCGCTCCGGCACTTAAAGGAATGAAGATAGAGGTTATTCCAACCGGATATTTATTGATTGACGGAGGGAATACGACCACAGTCGAATTTATAAGTGGAACGAGGCCTATACCTCAAGATAAAGTGGAAATTGCAAAGAGTATTGCATACGCTTCCGAACTTCTCGGGATGAAATTAATCTATCTGGATTGTGGAAGTGGTGCAAAAATGCCCGTCAGTAATGCACTAATAAAATCAGTAAAGGATTATATAAACGTCCCTCTTATCGTCGGCGGAGGAATAAGGGACATAGAAAAGATAAAAGAGAAACACCTGGCTGGTGCAGATATTATCGTTATAGGAAGCGTTTTAGAAGATGACCCTGAATTCCTCCTCAGAGATTAAAAAGCCTTCCCGTAGATCAATAATTATTGGCCTTAGAGTCTTTACCTCTCTTGCTGTACTTACCATTATTACCCTCCTCATATTAACTGCCAGTAGGGAAACATGGAAAGCACTGCTCCAGGTAAATCCAATCTATATACCAGGTATACTTGGATTACTGACACTATATATACTTTTTGAGTCAACCCGTATACGTTTAATTGTTCACGCAATAACTGGAAAGTGGATTCCTTTAGGTTGTTCCCTGCAGGTTATATTCTGTGGTGCTTTCCTATCCGCTGTTACGCCTTTTCAGGCGGGAGGATTCCCCCTGCAAATATATATCTTAAATAGAGCCGGGATAAAGGTGGGGAATGCCTCACTTGCCTTACTCCTTAGAGGTCTCTTTTATCTTTCGGGACTTATTTTACTTTCTCCTTTTCTTCTCCCCTACCTTCAGGCGACCTATGAAGGAAGGTCAATGCAGTTTCTATCAAAGTATGTAATCTTTACATACATCTTTCTTTTTGGATTACTATTTTTCGTTCTCTTCTATCCCAGGCCATTAAAAAGATTCTTCTACTCTATTTCTTTACACAATAGAAGAAGAACTAAGTGGACAAAGCTTTTATACAAAATTTTCCGCGAGATACATAGAATGAGAATGAGTTTTTTTAGCTTTGTAAAAAACAAAAAACTTTATGCACTAATAATCCTTACGCTTACTATCATCGTCTATATACCAAATTATTCTATCGCTCCTTTAATTCTTAATGGACTATCTATTAAAGTTCCATACTTTGATACTTTATTACGCCAGATATTCCTCTTATTCACAGCCTTTTTCTTTCCAACTCCTGGAGCAGAAGGGATAATCGAAGGCGGGTTTACAGTGCTTTTCTATTCTTCTGTTCCAAAGCATTTAATAGGTGTATTTACAATTCTCTGGCGATTCATTACCTATCATCT
>DAOVFB010000102.1 GCA_030668705.1 Candidatus Stahliibacteriota bacterium | reverse complement strand
GGCAATTCATGAATTGCCCCTACTCCAATTCTTTTTTTGACACTGGACTCTGGACGCTCGACTCTTGACTAATCCCCACATATCACATACCACATATCCCATATCACATATCCCTTATCACATACCACGATAATCCTAACATACCGACCAACTTATATACTTATAGCTATTTTGCTAATAGCCTGGAAATTGTGGGAGCGATATCCCTATCGCGATTTGTGGGAGGGACTTCCCAGTCCCGATTTCGAGGTTTGGAAACCGCTCCTACATTATTTGTAGGGGTGCAATTTATCGAACCCGAAAAAAAGGTGTGATAAATCACACCCTTACGATTAAAAACTGTGCCATTTGTGGTAAGTCTTTTTAGGTGTAAATCATGTATTTTGGTTTTTACAAATAAAAAATTATTCCTCTTGACATCCAGTTAGGATATCATATCCTTTAGCTATATGTGGATTAATCATATAATTTATCAGGAATTTAGCTTCATTGGAGTGAGAAAATTAATGATTTTGAAAATGTATTAACCACAAAGGAGGAATAGGAATGATAAAAGCAAACTCTATGAAGAGCAAAATATCCATCTTGCTCGGTAGTAGTATAATAGGAATAACCATTATCATTGCTATTCTATCATTCTTTGTTATAAGTTCTAACCTGAGGTCTCTCTTGAAAGATAGAGCAGCCACTATAATTCAAGCAATTGGCCCCACTCTGGAACTGGGACTATATTCAGAGAATGTGATTTTGCTTGATTCCCCTGTCAGGGGACTTCTGGACCAGAGGGATATTATCTATAGTTCTATCTACACCCTGGACGGAGAAAACCTGATACAGAAAAGCGAGATCAATTTTGACCTCGTATTGTCGGAAGACCTTTTAAAAAGGGTTAAGGAAAAAGAATTTATTAGCTATCAAATGAAATCAGGAGAGAAAGTATTCCTTGACTGTTTAGGTCTTGTTTACCCTTTAGAAAGCGAAGGGGTAAAAGAGCCTTTAGGGATTCTTCGCATTGGATTATCTCTGGGGGCGATATCCTCTGCCATGAGATCATTGATGCTCCTGCTGGGAGTCTGCCTGATTGTTGCAATCTTGATCTCGGTCGTAATAACGACATACAGCTTAAATAAACTCCTTGCCCCTCTTTACGATTTGAGAGATGGGTTAAGAGAAATATCTAAAGGAAAAACAGATTTAAATGCTCGCCTTTCCGAAAAGACATTGGCTACTGAAACCAGCGAACTGGCTTTTTCCTTTAACAGATTTGTAGAATCTCTCCAAAAAAGTAATACGAGAACCAGAGAGGTCGCAGAAAGAATGTCGGCTCAAGCAGAGGAACTCTCGGCTTCAGCCGAACAGATGACTGCTTCCTCAGAAGAAGTCTCTTCAACCATGCAACAGATTGCACATTCCTCAGATAAACAGGCAGCAGAGTCTCAAACCGCCTCTGAAATGGCACAGAAAGCCCTACATGTTGTCCGTCAATCACTTGATAGCGCCCAGGATACACTAAAATCCTCAGAGAATATTCTTAATCTTTCCCAAAAGGGAGAAGGGTCGGCAAAAGAAGTTCGTTTAGCCATGGATAATGTAACAAATATTACCAATAAATTAGAAGAGGTTATACAGCAAGTCCAAAAACGGTCTGAAGAGATCTTGGGAATTATAGAAACAGTAGGAGAAATCAGTAAAAAGACCAATGTGTTAGCCCTTAACGCTACAATTGAGGCTTCAAAAGCCGGCGAATCCGGGAGGGGTTTTGCAGTGGTCGCTGAGGAGATCAGGAAACTTGCCACACAATCTGCTAAATCAACCAGAAAAATTTCCGAAATATTAAATGAGGTCTCATCAGTGATAGATTCCGTAATCCTTAAAACCGAAGAAACAATTGAAGAGGTAACAAAGGGTAAAGACACTTCGTTAAAATCAGCGGATTTCCTAAAGAATATTGCAGATGAGATAGGTTATATAACCAAGAGGATTCGCGAAATAACCATAAATAACAAACAGGGGGAAGAGGAGGTTCATTCAATAACTGTAGCTGTTGAAAACATAGTAGCGATAGCAGAAGAGAACGCTGCATCAAGCGAAGAGATCTCCGCTGCAGTCCAACAGTTATCTGCTTCTATTCAGCAATTGTCAGGGACTTCCGAAGAAACCGCAGCGATAGCTGAAGAACTTTATAAATTAACAAAAGATTAGATTTATAGCTTCTCCCCAAAAAGCATGGAATTAGCAATTCTATTTTCGATTCTTTTCCTTTACTATTTTCTCCCATATATTTCTTGCTTCTAATCTTAGCTTTTCAATACTTCCATTATTCTCTATTATGAAATCTGCGTATCCCTTTGCTTCTCCGGAGTCCATTTGAAACTTTATTCTTCCTTGAATAACCTCCTCAGGAATTCCCAGTCTTTTCAGCCTGGGATGTATGATAGAAAGCTTTGAGCTCACCAGGATAATATAGTCAAACCAATCCTTTATCCCCCATTCTAAAATCAATGCCGCATCAACTATGACTATGTCTTTCTTGCAATTCTTAATAGTCTCTTTTAGCTCTAAAAGGAGGGCAGGATGAACTATCTTATTGAATTTCAGTAATCGTTCCTGGTCTTCAAATACAATATCACCCAGTTTTTTCCTATCCACTCTACCATCTTTTATTATTCCCTCTCCAAATATTCCTCGGAGTTTTTCTATTACCCTGTCATCGAGAAGGACTTCCCAACCCATCCCATCAGCCGAGATAACATATCCCCCCCACTGCTTAAAGAATCCAGCAATTATTGTTTTCCCGGAACCAGTATTTCCTGTAATCCCTATAACCATATTTTATTATATCCATTAACTTAACTATTGCAACTGTTTTTCTCTACCTACTCGTTTCTGACCTTCAGTCCTCCATCATGGGCCTTTTAATCCTTGCAATGGAAAGAATCAGTATTGACTTTTTTGTATCTAAAAACTATTATCAAAATATGTCTGATATAAGCATTCTACCAATAATACTATTACTATTCACTTCTCTCACAGGAGCTACTTCAAGTGACGAACCGATTAAGACTGCCTCGGTTAGGAAGGTAACAATTGTATCTCAACTTTCAAACCCAGTTAAATTACCTAACCCACTAGTCTCTGGTGGAAGCTCTAAAAAAGGAATGATTGCATCCAGCATAAGGTCTTACTCTACCATCGACAGTCTTTATTTACCCCGTATTGAAAACGAGGGAAGCGAATGGAACGGAAGATACATATATTTTATCAACCAAGCTACCACCTCACTTGATTCTGCTACGGTATTTATTTTTGATCCTGAAGATGGTTCTGTGGTTTCCGAATGGAAATTACCATTTAGTGGGTATTGCATGGGTATAGCATTTGTTAAGAATGCAATGTATGTAAGCAACTGGACGGATGGAGAGATTAAAAAGGTATCTCCCACAACACATTCTCTTCTTGACGCATTCGGAGCACCAGGTAGTGTATATGTAAGAGGTATAACAAGTGACGGTAAGTACCTCTACATCGGAGTTGCAGGAACTGTTGATTCAATATTCAAAACAGATACCCTCATCAATGTTCTTAATTCATGGGATATTAGCTCTTTTTGTGACTCTGTTATGGACCTTGCGTATGCAGGAAGGGATTCCACCATATGGCTCACTGATGATAACACTAAAGAGATAATAAAGGTTGATATAACAGGACCTACTGCAATTTTACTAGAAGCATTCACTCCCCCTGGTAATCCTTCATCCAATGTTCCTATAGGTATATCCTTTGATGGTAGTGATTTATGGTTCAACACTTATTATGGCGGAAAACTCTACAGAATAGACGGGGAATATTCCCGTTCGAGGATAGCCCTTTTCCAGGAATGCGAACCATGGGGGTATAGAGGTATCAAGGATATACTCTATGACAGTGGTATACCATTTAAGGAGTTTGGTATATACGATATAGGAAGCAGAGATCTATCCATATACACAAAAGCAATCATTGCCAGCCAGCAGAATAGAGAGATGTTCGACTCCATTGCAACTCATAGGACCTGGTGGGAAAACTGGATAACTAATGGTGGTGTCCTGGAAATAAACGGGGCGGTACTTAGCACGGAAAACTGGGAAGGACTCATCATGCCAGGTGGTTTTTCTTATGTACATCAAGATGAGAATGTCGTGAATATAGTTTCTACCTGGCATCCCATAGTAAATTACCCGCATAAGATTTCAGACAATTCCCTTAATGGATGGTATCATTCCACGCATGGCTACCTGAGATATCTCACTAATCATTGCACTATACTTGTCGATAATTCCGACAGACCCGTACTTGTACTCATTAGACTTGGAGCTGGTGGAATTATTGTCACCCTTCAACCTCTGGAATGGGCCTGGGGACACAACTACTGTCCCATACTTGAAAATGTAATAAAATACTGGCAATTTGGAGTCAGAGACAACATTCTTTTTGCTATTGCTGATGATGATCAATCCTGGATGAGAAATGCCCTTACAACGAGATATCAAGAAATTGGAAATATAGATTATGTGGACGGAAGAGATTATACACCCGATGTAAAAGGACTTATGCTATACGATGTCGTACTTACATATCCTTATTTTATCTATCAATATCAGGATAGAATTGCCATGGGTGATACCCTTGCTGCCTATGTCGATTCAGGTGGCAAAGTGGTAACAGCCGGATTTTGCTGGCGTACGAATTTTAGCTTAGGTGGCACCATTATGACTCCAGGGTACAATCCCTTTAATTCCCCTTCAGGCAATCTTCACCCATTCCCCTATGCCAACCTTGGATGGTATGATGATTCTCATGCTATAATGGGTGGAATCACTTCATTCTCGGAGAAATACAGAGACTCACTCGAACTTAATCCTGGGGCTGATACTGTCGCAAAATACGAAGATGGGGAATATCTTATTGGGTATAAAACCCAGCCATCCGGTGGAGTTGTAATTGGGTTCAACGCGATACCCTTTGATTCAGCATTAGGTTGGACCGGTCAGATGGTCAGACTCACAAGGAATATTCTCCACTGGTCTGCTACATCCGGAATTGTAGAAGATGAACCCCAGGAACAGGCTGATTTCAGGATACTTGAAGTTAGTGGAGATATCCTAAAAGACAAAGGATGGCTCAGATATTACCTCATATCACCTGGAATAATGAACTTCAGGATATTTGATGTTTCAGGTAGGGTCGTATACTCGAGAAGTATATGGCATCTTACTTCAGGAAGAAAAAACATAGATTTCAATGTTTCAAATTTAACCTCAGGACCCTACTTTCTCCATCTTATTTCAGGGAACAAATGTATAACAAGAAAGATAATCGTTATTAGATAACTAAGGGGGTCAGAAATGCGTAGATATTCAATATTTATCCTTTTTATAATTTCCATACTCCTTTCAGGAGAATCGATTATTGTAAATATTGATTCCCCTGATTACAAAATCAAAAGCATTGGCAAATATGATTATATATTTATGGGGGATGAGGACCATTTATTGGAGATTGGGGTTCCAGAACTACCAGTTTGTAGGGAAAATATCTTACTACCTTCGAATGCAAAGAACATCAATCTAAAGATAAAAAGCGTAAAACAGGAAACCCTTTCTGGTCACTATTATCTTCCTCCTGTCCAGAAACCAGCGATTCTTAGTGAAATCATATTTACCGTACCTAAAAGAGTAGACGAAAATAAGAATATTTATAATTTAAAAACAGCATTCCCCGAGCAGATCGTTAATTTAAGCGGAAAAGGTACTTTCCGAGGAATGAGGACAGGTGATCTCATATATCACCCTTTCCAATGGATACCAAAAGAAAAGAAACTCATCTACAATAAATCAATTGAACTTGAAATAAATTACTCTTTAGAAGGTTATTTGCCACATAGAAAACGCTCCAGAACAGATTCAAAGATAGAGCAGTCATTCTTTCTAAACAGCCCCAAAAACAAGCATTCTGTAGAGAGAGATACCGATGATATCGACTACCTTATTATAACGGATTCTTCCTTTGTAGATGAATTCCAGGATTTACTGAAATGGAAAAGAGAAAAGGGGCTTTGCTCTAAGATTGCAACCACTGACAGTATCTATAATAATTGTCCTGGGGTTGACCATCAGGAAATGATAAGGAATTTCATTAAGGATATATACGTTAATTATAATATTACTTGGGTATTGCTCGGAGGAGACACATATATCATACCCTCGCGAATTGCCTACGCAATGGCCTCAGAAGCGGGATTTATGC
>DAOVFB010000115.1 GCA_030668705.1 Candidatus Stahliibacteriota bacterium | reverse complement strand
TGCCTGGACCAGTTATGAAGGTGGTATATACAGTATTTGGTTTGATTCGTATATTGCCGCTGGTATCTCTCTGGATGACATATCCTTGAGTACTTTACTCCTCTCCCCGAACCCATCAAATGGTATAGCAACACTCTCTTATGCAGTGGAAAGAGAGGGTAATGTGAAAATCTCCCTCCATGATGTTACAGGGAGAATGGTCAAGGGTCTACTCAACGAAAATAAGAAAGCAGGTAGATATTCGGTTAATTTAAATAACAAGGACCTTTCCTCAGGTGTCTACTTTGTCCATATGGAAACACCCGGAGGTGTTTACACCCGGAAGATGACGGTTGTAAAGTAGAGGTGATTCACGAATCACTCGAAGTAGGGGCGTGATTCATCACGCCCTTCTTTTTCGGGTTCGATAAATCGAGCCCCTACAATAAAAAATTTGTGGGAGAGGGTTCCAAACCTCGAAATCGCTCCTTAAGAAGTCCCTCCCACAGATCGCGACAGGGATGTCGCTCCCACAATTTCCAGATACTGGAGTGGCAGAGCTCGCTCTACATTTTCTCCCTTTCCGCGAAACTTGTAGTGGCAATTCATGAATTGCCACTACCCCAGGATCAAATGTCATTATGAGCACCGTGCCCCTACTAACCGCATTCCTTCGTATCTTTGCGTGAAATTAAAAGGCAGTAAGGTAGGGCTTGATTTTTAATGGTTTGATATTATTCTATGTTATGTTTGAGGTACGTGAAGAAAAAAAGGAGAAGGCCCTTATAGTGGGCCTTGTGAAAAGGTCATCGGATAAAAAGAGTGAACTTTACGAGTTAGAGGAGGTAGAAGCCCTTGCAAGAACTGCAGGAGCCATACCCATTGAGAAGATTATACAGGTAAGGGATAAGCCTGACCCAGCTTTCTTTATAGGCAAGGGTAGGGCTCAATCTTTACGGGACATCGATGTTGATATACTGCTCTTTAATGAACACCTCTCTCCTGCTCAGATTGCCAATCTTGAAGAATTAACGGGGAAGAAAATCCTTGATAGACAGGACATAATTCTCGATATCTTTGCCCAGCATGCAAGAACGAAATCGGCTAAAATAGAAGTAGAACTTGCGCAACTCTCCTTTCGATTAACAAGACTTACCGGTAGAGGCAAAGAACTCTCCAGGTTGGGAGGTGGAATCGGGACAAGGGGCCCGGGGGAGAAGAAATTAGAGGTGGATAGAAGAAAGATAAGAAAGAGGATTGACCACTTAAAAAGAGAGATAGCAAAGATTGAGAAAACCAGAGAGGTTCAGAGGACTCACAGGGATGGTATGTTTACAGTGGCTCTCCTGGGATATACTAATTCAGGTAAAAGCACCCTGCTCAATGCATTCACTCACGCGGGTGCGACAGTAAATGATCAACTCTTCGTAACCCTTGATGCTCTGACACGGGTAGGCGTTACCAAGAAAGGGAATAAATTCCTTCTTATTGACACAGTTGGTTTTATTCGGGGTATTCCAACAGAGCTAATGGTTTCATTTAAATCTACTCTTGAAGAAGCCATTACTGCTGATTTAAGATTGATATTGGTGGACGTGTCTTCTGAAAAATATGAAGATGAATTGGAAGAAACCAAAAGGGTGATGGAGAATTTGGGTATAATAGATGTTAATAATATCCTGGTATTTAACAAGATTGACCGTCTCTATGACCCCGTAATCCTACACCATCTACAAAGACAAAATTCAAATGCTATATTCATATCGGCAAGGGAAAAACAGGGGCTTTCAAGTTTGCTGGAGAGGATAGATGATTATAAAAAGTGTTTCTGGAATTAGAGGAATTGTGGGGGATGGGCTTGACCCTGCGACAGTATTAAACTTTGCCGCACATTTCGGAGAGTTTATAGGGGGTGGATTGATAATGGTGGGGAGAGATAGCAGGAAATCAGGGGAGACCCTTAGGAATGCTGCTATTGGCGGGCTCATGGGCGTTGGAGTAGATGTAATTGATTTAGGGATTATCCCTACTCCGACACTACTCTACAATGTTAAAACAACAAGTGCTTCTGGAGGAATTGTCATTACTGCATCGCATAACCCTTCGGAATGGAATGCCTTGAAACTGGTTTCGGGGGATGGAGAGTTTTTACTAAAGGATGAGGTTGAGGAATTCTTTTCTCTGGAAAAAAAACCAATTACCTGGCGGAAGGCCAGCGAGTTGGGTGAGGCAGAAGAAAGGTATGATGCGGTGGAAAATCATATAAAAGGAGTTTTGGAAAGTGAGTATATACACCCATCAGAGATCAGGGATAGAAATATAGGGGTAGTAATAGATTGTGTCAACGGTGGTGCCTCAAGTGCTTACCCGGAATTCCTGAGACGTCTTAATTGTGAGGTTTATCCGATCTTTTGCGATGGAATGGGTGAATTTTCAAGGGCTCCCGAACCAAGGGCAGAAAACCTCACAGCGCTTGCAGATAAAGTTAAGGAAGTCAAAGCAGATATCGGTTTTGCTACAGATCCGGATGGAGACCGTCTTGCTATTGTTTCGGATAAAGGGTTAACTTTGGGTGAAGAAACTACCATTGTCCTGGCAACTGAGGCAGTTTTAAGGAAGAGAAAAGGCCCCGTTGTTATAAATCTATCTACAACAAGAAGCGTTGAGGATATCGCGAGTAGAGCTGGAGTTCCTGTTTACCGTTCGCCTGTGGGAGAGGCGAACGTAGTGGCTCTTATGAAAGAGAAAAAGGCGATAATAGGGGGTGAAGGAAATGGTGGAGTTATTAATCCAACCTTGCAGTATACTCGAGATGCAATGGGTGCCATGGCTTTAATCCTTCAGTATATCACAGAGAGAGATGAGCCGCTCTCACAACTTATGAATACGATTCCTCAATATAAGATAATCAAGGAGACCCTGAGGATGGATAGTAGAAAGAAACAACAGAGATTTGTGGAAAGGGTTAAAGAAGCTAACAGGGGTAAGAAAATGGATGAGAGGGACGGCGTAAGAATAGAGGAAAAGGATAGATGGGTTCATGTAAGAATGAGTGGAACGGAACCCGTGGTCCGTATTATTGCTGAGGCCCCGACAATAAAAGGCGCTACGAGTTTATGTAAGATGATAAAAGAACAAGAGAGGTATTAAATGTGTGGGATTATAAGTTATGTGGGAGATAAGGATATAAATTCAGTACTTATGGCTGGACTCTGGAGATTGGAGTACCGTGGTTATGATTCCTCTGGGGTAGCTTCTGTAATGGATGGAGAACTCGAGGTTCGAAAGGTTGAAGGAAGGTTAATGAACCTCCAGGAAATACTTTCAGATAAACCCCTTGGTGGAAAGGTAGGGATTGGCCACACAAGATGGGCAACCCATGGAGAACCTTCGGATCAGAATGCCCATCCTCAAGTGGACTGTAATGAAAATATTGCCATAGTTCATAATGGTATAATCGAAAACTATTATACCTTGAAAGAGGAACTTATTAAAAAGAAACATATATTTAAATCAAATACAGATACAGAGGTTATAGCCCATCTTATAGAGGAAAATTATGATGGGGACCTGAAGGAAAGTGTTCTTAAGTCAGCCTCTCGGTTAGAGGGCTCTTTTGCCATAGCGGTGATAGCAGCAAGTGAACCGGATGAAATCGTAGCCTATAGATACGGGAGTCCCCTTATTGTTGGTCTGGGTAAGAATGAGAATATAGTTGCTTCAGATATTCCCGCTGTTCTTGACCATACAAGACGTATCGTTATTTTATCTGATGGAGAGATGGTAGTTCTCCGGAAAGACAAGGTTGAATTTTATAACAATAAAGGTGAAAGGATAGAGAAAGAGGAAAGAGAAATAAAATGGAGCCCCACAAGTCTTGATAAGGGTAAATATCCTCATTATATGTTAAAGGAGATTTATGAGCAGCCAGAAGTAATAGAGAGGAATATTGCGCTTCGAATGGAGGATGAGGGATTGAATTTTGGTGAGAGTTTCCATTTCTCCCCACATGAACTTGCGCATTTGTCTCATATAGTGATACAGGCCTGTGGGACATCCTGGCATGCAGGGTATATAGGCAAATATTTATTTGAGAGCCTTGCCAGAATACATACTGAGGTTGACATATCCTCTGAATTCAGATACAGAAACCCAGTGATGGACGGAGAACCTCTCATTATGGCAATTAGTCAGTCAGGAGAAACTGCAGATACATTAGCGGGGCTCAGAGAGGCAAAGGCAAAATTCCTAAATGTTCTTTCACTGGTGAATGTGCGAGGAAGTACAATTGACAGAGAATCAGATAGCACCATCTATTTAAATGCGGGTCCTGAAATAGGAGTTGCTTCCACAAAAGCTTATACTTCGCAGATTTTCCAGTTGTATCTATTTGACCTGTATCTCTCAAAGCTTAAGTGGACAATGGATGCCCCTGAGATAGAAAAGAGGGTAAAAGAAGTAAACGAGATACCTGAAAAGATGAGAAAAATATTGGGAAGTGCGGATAATATAAGAAAGATAGCAGAAAAATATAAAGATTCAAAGGACTTTATGTTCATAGGCAGAGGAATAAATTACCCTTCAGCTCTTGAGGGGGCGTTAAAATTGAAAGAGATATCCTATATACATGCTACTGGATATCCTGCAGGTGAGATGAAACACGGTCCAATTGCACTGATTGATGAAAATACACCGGTGGTGGCAATAGCCCCGCATTCTTCTGTATATGAGAAGATGTTAAATAACATAGAAGAGCTTAAGTCTCGCGGTGCTCGAATTATTATTATAGCTTCCCTTGGTGATAAAAGAGTAAAAGAGCTGAGTAACGATGTGTTCTATATACCACCTTCGGAAGAAAGTCTTTCTCCTATACTCATAGCCCTACCCCTTCAGCTATTTGCTTATTATATTGCTGTTCTTAATGGAAGGGATGTTGACCGTCCCAGGAATTTAGCAAAGTCAGTGACGGTAGAATGAATATTATACTACTTTTCGCGTTTACTTTTCTATCGGTTCCCGTTCACGGAAGGGTCATATACTCTGGTAGTGCTTTTTCTTCATATACAGGAGAGCCAGAGAATCTATTCTGGAACCCTGCAGGGATGGGGAAAGAAGGGTACCTCACATCAACCCATAATTATTCGGGTGTTACTTATGGTTGTCTTGGAATGGTCAAGAAGGTCGGAGATTATCGTTTCGGAGTAGGATTACAGTCTCTTTACACTGGGGATATGATAAAGACCAATTCAACCGGGGGTTCGGAGGGTGAGTTTTCTTATTATTCGATTGTTCCTATCCTGTCAACTTCATACAGGAAGGGGGGATTTGCAATAGGTGGGAAATTGGTTATACCCTACTCCAGAACGGATGTATATACAGGTTATGGGGTTGGTGTGGATGTGGGTGTAATCTATAGAGCAAATAAAAATTTCTCTTTCTCATTTTATGGAAGGAATATCGGTAAGCAAATTTCCGGATTTGTGAGTGAGCAGGAAGATTTTCCTTTTGAGGCTCGGTTTGGTGGCCTGTATCAAAGGAATGAAATTAATTTCGCTTTGGAATACAGTTTCCCCTTTGGTGTTTCGACATCACTTAACTATGG
>DAOVFB010000065.1 GCA_030668705.1 Candidatus Stahliibacteriota bacterium | reverse complement strand
CTACTCCGAAATCTGCAAATAGTTTTACGCTCGGTGGTAGACAGATATGACATGATGAATACAGGTTAAGGAGAGCGAAGATGTCATACTGTGCAACTACCGAGCTTGTTTACCCATGTTTGTCTGGGTTTAAATTAAGGGGGTGAGGTGGATAACACATATCACCTTTATTGAAAATTAACCGTGAGTTTGCCTTGGCAATAACAGCTATCAGCTTTCAGTATTCAGCTGTTTTCCTCTTGACAAATTGAATTATTGTATTATATTAAACATACAATGCAGTTCGATAAAAATAAGCCTATATACCTACAGATAAAAAGGGAAATAAAAGAACGCATAGTAAGGAAAGAAATCAAGAAGGAATTACCAACGGTTCGCAACCTTGCAAAAGAGGTTGGGGTAAATCCCAATACTGTAGCAAGAGCATACAGGGATTTAGAGCGTGATAATATAACTGGGAGCCGTGTAGGAAAAGGAACGTGGGTTAAGGGCAGAGCATATTCCAAACTGCAAAAAGAGATGGTAGAGGAAATTGTGGATGACTTCATTCAAAGCCTTTATTCTCTTGGCCTTACCTTAAAGGAAATAAAAGAGATAGTGGAGGAAATTGATGATTGAAATAGTGGACGTTGTAAAAAGATACGGTCATACTTATGCCATAGGAGGCATCAATCTTAAGATAGATAAGGGGAGTTTCGTGGGCTTAATCGGACCAAACGGAAGTGGGAAAACGACCCTGTTAAAGCTTGTTTTTGGGTATGAACGCCCAAGCAGCGGGTACATACACATCAATGGCGAGTCGCCTTCAACAATGACAAATTCATTCATAGCATATTACCCAGAGGTTGAATCCCTTTATAGCGGTATGAAAGTATCACAGCTTTTAGGGTGGTACTCCGAGTTCTTTTTAGACTGGGACAAAGAAAAAGAAAAGAAACTTATACAATTCTTTGACCTTCCTCTTCAAAAATATATCTATCAACTTTCAAAGGGTTTCCGAACAAGGTTAAAACTTATTCTGACACTTGCAAGGAATGCAAAATTATTCCTGCTCGATGAACCATTATCCGGAATAGACCCGACATCAAGAGACAGGATAGTATCTGCTGTTCTAAATGAGTACAGAGAAGATCGGACCTTCATCCTGGCAACCCATATAGTGAGTGAAGCAGAAACCCTTTTTGATAGAACTATATTCCTTCTGGATGGCAACATAGTAATTGATGGTGAATCCGATGACCTTAGGAGTAAATATGGTAAGTCAATTGATGCAATATTCAAGGAGGAATTGAATGCGTAATTTACTCAAAAAAGAATTATGGAGTGAGAAAAACTGGCTCATAGGGTTATCCTGTTATGTTCTGGCTGTCAATTTGCTCTTTCTTCCTCTTGCGAAACACACCGATGGAACCTTCGCCATCTTAGCCCTTGTTTTTACACTCCCTGCTTTTCCCTTACTTGTTCTCATAAAATCATTTCTGCTCTATAAAAATGAATGGGATATGAATACAGGATTACTTCTCTTCTCCTTACCCGTTCGTAGATATAAAATAGTATTGGCCAAACTTGGCGCAATAACAGCGGAGGTTTTTCTTTATACTTTTTTGGCCTTATTGATCCCATATATCATTCTCAACTGGTATTCAAAAGGCTTATATGGGGCCGAAATACCCACCCTTATAAAGCTCTGGTTACTTGGGTCTCTTGGAACTTTCATACTAATTCCATTCCCAACCTTCGCCTATATATTCAGCAGAGCGTTTGTAAGGTTCAGGGGATGGATAATGACTATATCCCTAATAGTTATACTAATCATTTTCTTTAAGTATATTGCCTTTGGAAAAGCAATATTCGGTTTTCTTCCGCCTGTATCTTTCAATTTTATTATCTGTGGAGAAATTAACTCTGTCACTGCCAGTACAGAGACTTTGGCAGCTACCTTTTTATTCGATTTATTATTACTATGGGGATCTTCCTATTTTCTGGAGAAGGCGGAAATGTGAAATGAAAACGCAGATTAACACAGATAAACACTGTTAAAAGACACACACCACCAAGGATTATGCCACGGTAAACTCACGGTTTAAGAAGGAGATTAGCCACAGAGACACAGAGAGGAATAATTTTTATTGTAGGAGGGGAATTTGCCACAGAGGCACAGAGTGATATAGTTAAGTAGTTGAGTAGTTGAGTCGTTAAGTCTGGATTACCAAGAGTAATAGGTTGAGTGGTTAAATCGTTGAGTAGTTGAGTCGGTAAAAAAACCAAGACCTAAAAGATGGACTTTAGACTCTCGACTAATTCCCACATATCACATACCACATATCACATATCCCTTATCACATATCACATACCACGATAGTCCTAACATACCAACCGACTAACCGTCTAACCACCGATCCTAAACCCTAAGAGACCTAAAAGGATGGACGCTCTACTCTTTACTCTATATGTGCAACAAAAAGAGCGCCTTTTGGGAGAAAACCCTTTGCGACCTTTACCAGCGATTAAAAGTAATGGGTTGACATATTATCCTATTTCTTTATATAATAACAGAGAAAAAACAAACCTTAAATAAGGAGGTATGATGAAGAAGCTGTTAGTAGTGGCTGCAATGATTATGATCATATTTGCTGGTTGTAAGGCTCAAGAAATCACAGGGGGAAACATTCATTTACAACACGGGGAATTTGATAAAGCTATCGCACAATTCAAATTAGCAACGGAAAAATATCCCAATCAGGCGGGGCCATATGTTAGTCTTTCTGCCGGCTACTATGAAAGGAAACATTATGTTGAGGCAGCCGAGGCACTTTCTAAGGCGCTCCAAGTAGACGAAAAAGAAGCAAAAGAAAAGATAAAGTGGTATTCGAACTTTCTCCATCTGAAAGATTACGGATGGCACGTGTTTTATAATGGAGCAGTAAAAGCCATGGATGAAAAGCCTGAAAAAGCCCTTGAATTTATCACAAAAGCAGAGGGCACAGAGATACCAAAATATAAGTCCTTTAGCTATAATCTCCATGGAAATATATTGAATGTAATGGATAAAAACGATGAAGCTCTTACATACTATGAGAAATCAATCGAGGCCGATGAAAACAATATAGAACCTTATCTCTCTCTGGGAAGGTCCTATATGATTCAGAATAACAATGAAAAAGCTGCTCATTATTTCGAAAAGGCACTCTCTATTGACTCAACAGTTACGGACATCTATATCTGGCTCGGTCAGGCATACCTGAATGCAGAAGAATACGGAAAGGCAATAACAATGCTTGAAAAGGCTTCAACAATACTAAAGGATAATCCAAATATCTTCTATAACCTTGCCCTTTCGCATCTCAAGAAAGAGAATTATGAAAAAGCAATTGAAATAGCTGAAAAAGCCTTACAATTGGAAGAGATAGACCCGGTAGTCTTAAGCAAAACCTATAATCTTATTGGTTTGGCCTATATAACAATGGAAAAATACAATGAAGCAATTAATATTCTCGAAGAAGCTATAGAAGAAAATCCTAACAATTGCGAAGCATACCAACGTTTATCAGTTGCCTATTATAAACTTAACAATAAAAAACTTTCCAGTAAATACGGCAGCAAATATGATGAGTGTATAGAACAAGAATAAAAGACATTCACAGGGGTTCGCTCTTCAATAGTAAATAAAGACCCAGGGATAGGAAAAGAAAATTAGGAATCATTACAGCAAGACAAGGGGGCAAAGCCCCCTTTATCCCTAATTCTTTGAACAACTGAATCACTCCCCAGAAGGTAAAACTCGTAAGAACTCCGAGTCCAAAGCCAAAGATCAACCCTCTTCTCTTTACTTCAAGTGCAAGAGGACAACCGAAAAACAGAATAATGAATCCCATAAGTGGGTAGGTTATTCTCCCGTACAATTCAACCCTCTCCCGGTGGCTTATTTGCCCCCTTAGATCAAGCCTTCTAACATAATGCAGGAGGTCAATAAAAGATAAATTCATCGGGTCATATGTGCTTCTTGCAAGTTCTTTTGGTGGGACTCTAAGAATCTTACTCTTTTCGCTCTTCTTATAATCATAAGTTAAATCACCTTTATCAGTAAAGCTTCTCCTATGAATATCTTCTAATAACCATAAAGAATCCTTCCATTCGCCTCTCTTTGCATATATCCTGGAAAGCATCTCTCCTTCGCTATAAAGAAAAAGGTCAACATCACTAATCTTATCGCCCCTCAGTCTTTTTATCTTCACTATCCAGCCGTCTCCGGTTATATAATGAATATTACGTCCATATGCCCTTTGAACTCCTTTTGCCTTATCAATCCTGTTCCTCTTGTATTCCTTCAAGAGATGCTCTGCTTTGGGTACAAGGGAAAGATTAAAAGCAAGGACAACGAAGGTGATTACTAATCCATAGATAAATATTGGCCTATAAATCTTAAAAGGAGAGATACCAAGCCCTCTTATTGCAAGTATCTCGTTATATTTTGCCGAAATCCCAAGAGAAAAATATACCCCCAATAAAACACCCAAGGGCATCAGCCGAACAATAATCTTGGGGGAAAATAAGAGATAATATACAACTATATCAAAAGTCTCTGCCTTTCTATCAATGAAATATCCTATATGTTCAAATAGGTTCGTTATAATATAGATAAAAAGAAAAGCAACAAGGGCCATGAGAAAAGCCTTGAGAAATTTCTTAAGAATATATCTATCTATTATCCTATTTCCCATTTATTACCTTATAGAATAGGAATATGCCTAATAATCCGAGGATTATATTCGGAGTCCACATAGAGAGAGATGGATAGAGATTACCTCTTTCACAAATTTCCTCGCCTCCAACCAACATTATATAATACACCATAAACATTATGAAACTAAGTGTTAAACCGTTACCTAACCCTCCCTGTCTTATCCACATCCCTAATGGGACTCCAAGGATAACAAATACAATGGAGGCCACAGGAATAGAAAACTTTTTGTGAGCCTCCAGCAGGTAACGCCACTTTTCACGTTTAGAACGGGAGCCGCTTGCGTGCTGGAGTAACTGCCGTAAGTTCATTTCTCTTGCACTCCGCATTACGCTACCTCCTTTTCTTCCTCCAAGGGGTATCGATACGGAATGTGTAGTAAACTTCAATATCCTGTAATTTGTTGGATGAGCTGGATCAAATCGATGGAATTCGCCATCCCGCAAGAGAAGGGTAAGACTATCCCCTGCTACATACATATCGCCAGATCGCGCATAAATTACCCTGGGAGACTCCCCTGATAATTCCTCATATATCTTCACACCTTTAAGTCCTGAAGTTGCATGGTTAATCGAGTCGGCCCAAATTGTGTAACCACGGCTTATCTCATTAAATCTGCCCTGTTGTAACCTGAGCGTAGGGCGTAATCTGGAAATTTTAACCAGTCTGTTTTTCAACTGATAGTTTGCCTCTGGCAGTACATATATATTGAACAGGCTCATTCCAATTGCTATCAATAGGGATATGCTTAGAAATGGGGACATAAGCCTTAAAGGAGTTATGCCTAAAGACCTTAGAGCAAGAAACTCAGAATCTCCACTCATCCTGCCATAGGTTGCTATTGTAGCCACCAAAACCCCCATGGGAACCGTAAGAGCAATTATAAACGGGAAACTGTACACAAATATCATAACCACCTGTATCAGACCAATCTCTTTTCCTATTAACAGATCAAATAACTGGAATATTCTATCCATCAGTAGAATGAATGTAAAAAGAAGGGAACCCGCAATGAACGGGACTATTCCCTGTTTTAGAAGATATTTGTAGAGAACAGGGACCCTACATCTTTGCAAATGGTAGGAACAACCTTTCGTATTCATCCTGGGCAAAACGGTCCGTCATCCCTGCAATATAATCGCATACTACTCTTTCCTTCCCAAACTCATCAACCATCTCAATAAATTGAGGTGGAAGTTGCCTGGTATCCTGAATATATATGGAGAAGAGAGCTTCGATGAGTCTCTTGGATTTTTCCTGCATCTTGACCACCTTATAATGGCAATACAGACAATTCCTCAGGAAGTTTTTTAGTTCCCTATTAAGGGCTCCCACCTTGCCTGAGAACCCTATCACTGGTGGTGAAGAATATACATCCTCTAGCCTCTTAATCCCTTTCTCTTTAATCAAATTCTCTGAATTCTCGATAACATCATTAACTTCAAGTTTAATAAACTCCCTGATTGCAGCATAGATTTTATCCTGATTGCTTAGGCTTTGCTCTGTTTCATCAAAGGCAAATCTCCACAATTCAATTCCATTTAGTTGATCCAGATGGAGATACTTCGATTTTAAACCGTCATCAAGATCATGAGCATTATAAGCTATCTCATCAGCAACATTTACCACTTGTGCTTCTATAGTAGGAGATTTGTTTCCATTAAACTCATCACCAATGTTACTGGCGGAATCATACTCAGTTTCATGCTTTATTATCCCCTCTCTGGTTTCATAACAAAGATTCAAGCCTCTAAAGTTAATATAATTATGCTCCAGTATATCTACAACTCGAAGCCCCTGAACATTATGCTCAAATCCTCCATGTTCCGAGAGCAACTCATTCAGTTTAACTTCGCCAGCATGTCCAAAAGGCGTATGACCAATATCATGGGCAAGACTTATTGCCTCAGCGAGTATCTCATTGAGACCAAGCGCCTTTGCAATAGTTCGTGCAATCTGCTGAACCTCTAGGGCATGGGTCAACCTTGTTCGATAATAATCCCCCTCATGATTTACAAATACCTGGGTCTTATACTCCAGGCGCCTGAAAGCTGTAGCATGGATTACACGGTCCCTATCCCTCATAAAATGCGTGCGGTACAGAGGAGGAGGTTCGTCACAAACTCTTCCTCTGCTCGTACATGACTTTGCAGCGTAGGACGCCAGAGTTTTTCTTTCCTCTTCCTCCAGCTGTTTTATTGTCTTAATCATTACGCCTTAAAACCTGTTATTGTGCCTTCTTTTACACCCGCAGGAATCTCTATCTTCCCAAACCTATCCTCGTATTTTTTCATGTTTTCCGATAATGCATGCAGCAATAGTTTCGTATGGAGGGGCGTCATAATTATCCTCTCCTGAACCTCTGGCTTTTTCAATCCGGGCAGGATTCGAGCAAAATCTATTATAAACTCTGCCTGCGAATGGCTTAAAATAGCAAGATTGGCATATTTGGTCTCGACCCCTTCAAAATCAAGAGGCACTCCCCTGGGCTCTTGTTTCTCTTTATCCATTACTTTTACCTCCTAGTTTTTTACCACAGAAATTAATCAAATGTAAGAAGAATAGTTAATTAGTTGATTAGTTAAAGAGTAAAAGTAGGTTTCCTTCTTAACTATTCCTGGAAATCTATTCATTCCCTTAACTATTTAAACTCTAACTCGTTTACCCATACACTCATTCATATAGCGAAAAACTCGTCAAGATCTCAGCCTCATTATCAGTTATCAGGATTGTATGTTCATAGTGTGCAGAGAGTTCATTATCCCTTGTTACTACTGTCCAACCATCATCCAATACACTTACTTCATAAGTCCCTATATTTATCATTGGCTCTATAGCCAGGGTCATACCTTCTTTAAGGCGCGGGCCAATGCCTTTTCTTCCAAAATTAGGTATCGGAGGCTCTTCATGCAATTGTCGACCAACTCCGTGCCCGACAAACTCTCTTACCACGTTATACCCCTCTGATTCTGCCGTTTGCTCCACTATATGAGATATATCACCAATTCTATTACCAGCTCTAGCTTTATCTATTGCTCCGTACAGGGCTTTTAGTGTAGTCCGCATGAGTCTTTCTGCTTCCTTTGATATGTTCCCCACTCCAAAAGTGTAGGCAGAATCACTAAAACAACCATTATAAAGAACCCCTATATCAACTCCCACGATGTCCCCAGACTTTAATATTCTCTCATCAGGAATTCCATGGATTACAACTTCGTTAATGGATATGCATGCCGAAGCTGGGAAACCTCCGTACCCTTTGAATGCAGGTTTCGCTCCCTTCCCTGTAATAAATGTTTCTATTTCTTTATCAAGCTTTTGTGTTGTTAAGCCCGGGACTATTAAATCTTTAACGTACTCAAAGGTATCTGCCAGGAGTCTTCCGGATCTCCGAATACACTCTATCTCCTCTTTACTCTTTATGATTATCATAATTTGGATAATACCGCACTCTCCCTTTCCTGTCAAGAGGAAGAGAAGTTCAGGTCTTATGCTCGCCTCTCCCTTCAAGTGAAAAAACTCTATCCCCTTCTAAATATTCCTCTTATCCTCGCAGGTGGCTTTATGATAAAAATAACCACAGTAAAAACGGCAATAAATATTGTTGGTATCAGTAGAATTAATGGATTAACATCCGGATAAACTAATCTATTGATATAATGAACTATAAACGAACCGGGATAAGTTAATATAGGATTATATCTTGCCCTTAAGGTATTCTCCAGTATCGTTAAAGGGCAGTATTGTCTTAAAACTGCCAAAAGCACAACATAGACTATACCAAAAAGATGGAGTATTCTAAATAGCCACCAATTAAAAAAGTTCTTCCAAAAGAAACCCCACAAACTAAGTACAAAACCAAGGAGCATAAACAATACCCAACCAAAATGCAACACAACGATTATGTCAGCAAGAATTTTGTACAACATAGTAAGTATCACATCCTTTTTAGTTTACAGCAATTTGGTAACTAATATAACTATACATTCAAATCCATCAAAATCAAGTAATGGTGAGATGAATCCTATAAAAGCTAACTCATATCATTTACCACGATAAATAAAAGGTATTGGGAATACAGAATGAAGGACCTGTTTTTTGATATAAATCTTGACATATTACCATATTTATATATAATACACAAAAGGAGGTATTTTTATATGGGAGAAAGCAAAAGAAAAATAAAACAAACATATACTCTATCTAAAAATCTTGTGAGTAGCCTTAAATCATTTGTGAAGGAAGGATATGTATCTTCGCAGAGTAAACTTGTAGAAGAGGCACTTAAGAGTTATATGAAAAAATTAATGGATGCAAAGATCGCACATGAGTTTGATAAAGCTTCGAATGATACTCTCTTTCTCAAAGATATTGAGGAGACCAATTATGATTTTCAGTTCAGTGATCAAGAGGAAGATTTATGAGTAATGGTTCATTCCAATGGTGGATTTTTGAGGCTGATTTAAATCCCGTGAGGGGTTCTGAACAAAGAGGCAGGAGGCCAGTTCTTGTAATTTCAAGAGAAGTAATCAATCAGAGGATTCCAGTGCTTACAATATTGCCAATTACTTCTCTGAAGAAGGCAAGAAAGGTGTATCCTACCGAAGTATTACTTAAAAGGGATATCGCCGGGTTAAAAAGAGACTCCCTTGTTATGGCTCATCAAATAAGAACAATTTCAAAAGAACGACTTGTTAAAAGGGTTGGATTTTTGAAAGACGAAATATTAAGAAATAAAATCAGGGAAGCCATAAAAATACAGCTTGATTTATAATTCTAATATGGTA
>DAOVFB010000029.1 GCA_030668705.1 Candidatus Stahliibacteriota bacterium | reverse complement strand
GAGAATCCCGACCAGTTCAAAACAATAAAAAATTACGGGGATTATTCGTGGAGAAATCTAAGCAGGAAATATTCAAAACTCCTCTCATCAGTTTTGTAGTCGTAAACTACAATGGAGAAAAATTTTTAGAAAGATGCCTTTATTCAATAGAGAAAGAACCAATAGATTTCGAGTGTATAGTAGTGGATAATGGCTCTATTGATAATTCCCGTAAAGTTATAGAGGGATTCAACGTCATAAGAGTATTTAACAAAGAGAATAGAGGCTATCCAAGAGCGGTGAACCAGGGGATAGGAAAATCTAAGGGAAAATATATATTCCTTCTATCTCCAACAACTTACCTAAAAGAGGGTTCGCTAAAACGAATGATACACGGGATAGAACAGGATGACATAGGGGCAGTTGCCCCAAAACTTTTAGATGAAAAAGGTAGGGTTATACATTCAATAAGGTCTATACCCATTCCTCTTTCATTCTTCTGGGAAACAATTGGCGGCTCGAGGATTTTTCCCTTTATTAGTCCCTGGAAACTTCCCCACTTTGATTATTCGAAAAAGCAGGAAGTTGAGCAGCCAATGTCCTGTGCATTTCTTATTAAAAGGGAAGTAATTAAGGAAATCGGTTTATTTGATGAAAGATTTTTTCTTTACTTTTCTGATGTTGATTTCTCAAAGAGGTTACTGAAAAAATATAAAACATATTATTTAGCCGAAGCTAAGGCAATACATAAGAGAGGAGGGACAACAGTAAACCTCGGGGCGAAAAGGATCCGAATCCTTTATCGAGACCTGATATACTATCTAAAGAAACACCATCCTGTTAGTTTACTATTTACCGGGGTGTTTCTGATTGTAATCGGTGAAATTCGCTATTTATGCACCAAATTTATACAATCCTTTGGAAATAAATAAATGCACATCTTACATATGGGCACGGAGCACCGTGCCCATACAAAATCTGCACACTCTGCGGCTAAAAAAATGGGCGGTAGTGTGTTAACAGGTTGATTTTGTGTGTTTTTATATTATAATTACAATATGGATATGCCTGATTTCCTCGGAAAATATTTCTGGGACATAGATATAAATAAACTGGATAAGGGAAAACATTCTGGATTTATTATTGAAAGGATCCTTGAATTTGGAGATATCGAAGTTTTGAGGTGGTTATTCAAAATCTATCCCTTAAACGATATTAAGGATACTCTGAAAAAAAGCAGGATATTGTCCAGAAAAAGTGCAAACTTCTGGTCTATATTCCTGGATGTAGATAGAGGTGAGATAAAATGTATGAAAAGATTCTACCAGAAAAAACAAGAGAAAATCTGGAATTATTAAAGGGTTTTGATTTTCTAAAAGATTTTTACCTTGCAGGAGGAACAGGCTGCAGTATTTGGTTTGAACACAGGATATCAAAGGATCTTGATTTTTTTTCATCTATCAATTTCGTGCCATCAAAATTAAGGGATGCATTAAGGGAAAAGGGAAAACTTACTGTAGAAAATATTGGGGAAGGAACCTTTACAGGCGAATTTAATGGAACTATGATGAGTTTCTTTCATTATCCTTATCCTCTTATCGAGAAAAAGAAGGAATACAGAGGTTTATATATTGCTCATTGGTCTGATATTGCCTGTATGAAAATTGATTCGATTTCATCGAGGGGTAAAAAGAGAGATTTTATAGATTTATACATCACTATTAAAAAGGGAGAAGTGAGCCTAGAAAATATTTTAGCTCTTTTCAGAAGGAAATACAGAGATGTCCATTTTAACCTTGTGCATATTATAAAGAGTTTTTCTTTCTTCAAAGATGCAGATAATGATCCGATGCCAGAGATGCTTATCGAGATAGATTGGAAAGAGGTTAAGGAATTCTTCATTACCGAATCAAAAAAAATCCTGACAGACAAGGTCTGTTAATAATGGCAGAGTGAAACGAGAATAGCTGCAGAGAGAGCAAGAGAGGTTTCAGAAAATAAGAAATAAAAAAGAGTAGCATTACCGAGGGACAAAACCCTTTGTATAGCTTCTCATCGTGATTTTATAATAAATATCTATGCGCCAAACTTATCCAATCTCTCAGAGTGGGCAAGAAGTAGGGAGGTAAGATAAAGGGTTGGTATTCTACCTATGTCTCCCTTTGCACATTCGGCCTCACTAAATCCTGAAACACCGCTTATTCGTGCCCACTTAGAACATATTAGAATCGGAACAGGATGCCAGGAATGAGCCTTATAAGTGGCAGGTGTTGAATGGTCACCGGTCACTGCGAGGACGTCAGGAGATAATTCCATAATCCTTGGAATTAATCTGTCTACCTCCTCTATCTTTCCTACCTTCCCGTCAAAATTCCCGTCTTCCCCGTATGAATCTGTCTTTTTTATGTGTATATAGAAATAATCATAGTTGTCGAATGATTTTTTAAAGGACTTTATTTCCTCTTCCAGTGTGTTAAGACCACCTTCGACATCCATACCGATTAATTCGGTAAGTCCCCTGTACATCGGATATGTGGCAATAGATTTTGCCCTCAACTTATAGATATCAGGGAATTTTGGTATATCGGGATAAGCAGATATACCACGGAGAACTATTCCGTTAGGGGGTTTGTCAATCGCCTTTAGAATCTTTTTGGCCTTTTTTGTAACCTCGTTGATAATACTGGAAGTCTTTTTTGCAGATTCTAAAGTCTCGATGGGCTTTGATGAAAGTATTTTCTCTCCTGCTTTGTGGGGATCGGTGTCGGAAACATCCTCACTCAAGTTATCCCCCCTGAGGCGTATGACGAAACGATGTTCCTCTCCACTCTTCCATGTGATACTCGTCCCGTCTATTTCCTTTATCTCCTTATTAAGTCTTTTTACCAGCTCTTTGTTTACTTCAGTTGGTATTCTACCGGCTCTTCTGTCAGTCACAATCCCGTCTTTTACTATACAGAAGTTACCCCGAGCTGTCAGATCTCCTTTTCCCACTTTCATCCCTACCCCTAACGCTTCAAGTATCCCTCTCCCTATCTGATATTTTATAGGGTCATATCCAAAGAGAGAGAGATGCGCAGGTCCACTTCCAGGGGTTATACCAGGGAAAATTGGGTCCATAAGTCCACATGAGTTCAGGGATGCAAGTTCGTCGAGATTTGGAGTCCGCGCTACCTCCATTTCCGTCTTACCTTTATAGGGTAGTCCTCCAAGTCCATCGAGGATGAGAAGAACTATCCTATTTTTCCCCTTCTTAACGATTTTTGGCAGTACTTCCAGAGGGTCCTTCATTATACTCAGGTAGAAATTGCCTCTTTTTTGCTTTTCTTTTTATCGGGAGCAAGGTAATGACCATTCCATACAGGGTCGGTTAACTCCTCCATTCTCTTGTCGTATTTGATGAGTCCCTCATTATAACCCTTATCGTGTAGGGCATATCCCGCATCCTTATCGGCAGGCTTAATGTTATATTTCTCTGCTACCTCGAGGAATGTCTCATGGTGATCCCTGATAAAACACGGCATTATCCAGTTGCCGTGTTCTTCTGGTTTCCTCTTATAGGCATAATCATACTGCCACTCTCTTATTGACTTAAAGAAGTCTGAATGAATAATGTCGTTTAGATTACCACCTCTCTTGAATACTTCGTTAACATTATCCACTGTATAAGGGACGAAAACACATGGCATGACATCCCCATTCCAATCGATATAGAAGTATCCACCGGGTCTGGCTCCTGCAATACAGCCGTCTGAAGCCGTGGCAGTGCTCCAGAAATCAGCAACAAAAATATCTTCTTTTCGGAGGAGTTGCCATTCCCATTCGTACAGTTTTGTCCTCTGCTCTGGAGTGGGCATCAACTCAAGTGTGTACTCCCTACCAATGGGCATATACTGGAATATCCAGCCATAGATAGAACCCATTTTGTGGAAGAAAAAGTCCCTGAATTCACTCGTGGTGATAACATCGAGGTTATGCTTTGTTGCAGTTACCGAGATACCAAAGGGCACTCCCGCAGCCCTTAGATTACCCATTGCTACCAATATCCTATCGAATACACCATTACCCCTTCTCCAGTCAGTCTCCTTCTTCATTCCCTCCACAGAGATTGCAGGGGTAACATTTCCCAGTTCTGCCATCCTTTCGGCCATCTTTTTGTCTATAAGAGTACCATTCGTATACATCAGAAAATATGAGTCATCGTATTTTTCATATAGGTCAAGGAGGGTCTTGCCCTGGCTCTCATACATAAGGGGCTCCCCGCCTGATATTACAAAGAATCTCATTCCCCAGAATTCGCGGGCCTGATCGATAATTTCGCTAAGAACATCCCAGGAGAGTTTTTCCTTGAACTCTGCTCCCGACGCTGCATAGCAACCCTTGCATTTGAGATTACACTGCTTGCCAGGGCTTAGGGTCATAAATACAGGAGGGCGTTCTCCGTATTTTTCCACATATGTCATTCTTTGATAGAATCCTCCGAAGAAAACATTCCCGAGGAACACTCTTATAAGTCCTCTGGTGGATTTCTCTGAGAGATTACCTTTTTTGATAGCACGGTCGACACTCCTGAATATAGCTCTCCCCATATAGTATTTATCCTCCTGAACCTTAAGGGGCCTATTATCAGGGTTTTCTTTTATTAGATCCTTGTAAATCCTATTCTCCATATTCTTTAAAAGCCATGGTCTTATCCATTTGTTATTAACCGCAAAAGGTATAAGTGATGTAAGGGTCTTAAGGGTTGCTTTTTTTAAGATCTTCATACTACCTCCTTAATGCTATTTATTCTTTCTTTCTGGAATTCCTCCCAGATTACTTCTTCTCCGTTTTTATATTTTTCCATAAACTTATAATATAGACTTTTGTTATAAATGCAACCCGGGTCAGGCGCCCTGAAATCTCCAAAATATTGATATGCCCTTGCACGGCAACCACCGCATACGGATTCATTCTCGGGAGTGCAGTTACAATTGATACCCTCCCTTGATTTAAAAAACCGCATTAATGGATGTTCATTCCATATCTCATCGAATGGTTGCTTTAAGATATTTCCTACCGTTGTATCGGGCATATAAACGCAGGGCGTGAATCTCCCATCCGGTTGGATTGCCCCATAGGCCCTGCCCGCTCCACATCCCCCAACAACATCGGCAATAGCTCCAAGTTCTTTTGCCTTTAGGTCAGCGTAATGAGCGAGAACAAGGGATGAGGACTTATTCCTTCTGCAATATGCACCGAAGGTTGGATCAGTTGTGGCAACAACGTGGTGTCCGGCATCCAGTTCCTCGTACATTATCTTATGCAGTTCAGCTCGTTGCTCTGGGGTGGGGTCGTTCTCAAAACCACCTCTTCCTACAGGGATATAATTGTACACCACTACCTTGTAGGCACCCAATTCTTCTCTCAATCTAAAGATATCCCTGATCTGGTCATGGGTGTCCTTCATATGGGTATATGCAATACAGGTGGTTACGCCGACATCGAGGAGATTCTTGATGCCGTTTACTGCTCTTTCCCACATTCCTGGTATTCCTCTTATCTCATCATGTTTTTCTGGATTTGCAGCATCTATCGAGACCTGAATATACCCTATCCCGATATCGGCAATCCTGCTTGCCATCTCTTTATCTATTAGAGTTCCATTGCTTGCTATTGATAGATATAGGCCCCTTTCCTTTGCCCTCCTGGCCACCTTCCAGAAATCTTTTTCTATCAAAGGTTCGCCACCTGAGAAAAAGAGAGAAGGAATATTCCTTTCCGCTATGATATCAACAACTTCGAGACGCTCATCGAGGTTTAGTTCACGCGCTTTTTCTTCTGAGTTTAAGGCAGTGGCACTCTGATAACAATGTTTGCACCTGAGGTTACAGTTATTGGTAAAATTCCAGACAAGCATAACAGGGTCAGCAAATGCCTGAGGGGTCATAAATCCGTATCGGTCGAGGGAGGAAAGGGCGTTTGCAAAAATCTTTTTAGTTGATGTTAGCTGCATCCCTTTCTTGAATTCTTCTTCACTGTAATTAAACGACCTGCGAACTACATCGAGAAGCTTTATCACAGGAAAGTATCTTATCTTCCATTTTGTCGGTAAATTGTTATCGCAATATCCATCGATTATCTCTTCAAAGAGATACCTTCCATTGTCCTGAACTTCCAGTGCCCCCTTGACGATTTTTCTTGATAGCCTGGAGCTCAAAATACTATTGAGTCTCGTGATGTCGAATTGTCTCTTTGATATTACCCAGAGTCCCATTATGACCTCCTTCTATAGGTTTAATTTGAGACCAAATTCCTTTATAAACTCTCTTAGAGAGCTTTCATTTAATCGGTAAAATACCCAATTTTTATATTGTCTCTTAACCACCAGGCCTGCTTCTTCCAATTTCTTAAGATGATGAGATATGGTGGGTTGGGTGAGTTTGAGTGACTTTACTATCTTCGAGACACTCTTTTCTCCTTCGCGGAGTAACCTTAATATCTTTAGACGTGTCTTATCACCAAGCAAACTTAAAATCTTTACCACTTCCATTATACCTCCTTTATCTATATAGACAAAAGTCTATATAGATAACCATCTATATATACAATATTTTCTTATTTTGTCAAGGTGGTAGAGAATTAAAGGCTTGACACTACGGCATATAAGATTAAAATTTAAGGAAACAGAAATATATAATATGATAGGTAAAGGTATAAAGATATGAAGCAAAAAATAGACCTTAAGGAAGGTTTATCAATAATAAGCCATGAAATAAAGAACTCCCTTGCAGGTTTAAAGTTAGGTTTTGATGTGCTACATAGTCTCTCGGGAAATGAAGGGAAAGAAATTATAGAAATCCTCATTGGGGAATTGAGGCACTTACGCCAACTCACTATGGATACCTTGACATTATCAGGTCCTATGAATGTAAACCTGGAGGAGATAGATATGACGAAGTTATCTCGCGAAACCGTCAAGATAGTATTAGGCAATATGGGAAGTAATAAACCATCGATTAGTTTTGAATTTAGTGAGGATTTTCCCCCTGTTCTCTGCGATAGGAATCTCATGAAATCGGTATTAATGAACCTGTTAAAGAATGCTTGTGAGGAAGTAGGAGACAAAGGAGCAATCCAGATTGGAGGTATGTACTTGGGTGATGAAATGGTAGAAATGTGGGTTAAAGATAATGGAAGAGGAATTGAGGGTAACATAGATTCAATATTTAGAAAATTCAAGTCTACCAAGGGTGGAGTCGGCATTGGATTATGCCTTGTCAGAAAAATAGTTTATGAGCATTTTGGGAAAGTCGAGGTAGAGAGTACCCCGGGTGAAGGAACAAAATTTATTATCGAAATGCCATCCGATTTTCGCTTCATAGACAGACGCTCCGGGAGAAACAGAAGAAAAATCAAAGAGAGGAGAAAGGAGGACAAATGATTTTAGTAGTAGAGGATAATAAGGCACTAAGGATAATGATAAAAAAAGTATTGGAAAGGGAAGGATACTCTGTAAAAGTAGCAATCAATGGCAAAGAAGGACTCTCGCTTTTAAGAGACGAAACTCCTGATTTAATCATATCGGATGTAATCATGCCAGAAATGGATGGCCTTGCATTCTTAAAAGAAGTAAGAAAAAAACATCCCTTCATTCCTTTCACACTTCTCACTGTAAAATCCGAACTGGATGACTATTTAAGAGGTTATGAATTTGGTGCCACGGATTATATGACTAAACCATTCGAGATGGACACTCTTATAAAAAGAGTAGATAAAAGGTTAAAATCCTATAAATCGATAAAAGAAATAGTAAATGGAAAAGAGGAGTCCTTTTCTCTTGATAAAGTGAATTTAGTTGATCTCTTTCATACCCTTAAGGAGAACAAAATAGCCTGCACAATTAATATCTCCTCACCTCTGGGCAATGGAACGTTCAAAATTGATAAAGGTAAAATAAAAAAATGTGAGTTTGCAGGGTTAAAAGGAAAGGACGCAATCTCAAAGGTAACTGGCCTTAAAAGCGGGGATGTTTCGGTCAAGCAGGGAAAGAATTGACCCCCTTCGCTATAAACCAAACAGGCGTATTAACCGGTAACCTAAAATTATAAAACTGTAAGATTTTTCTCGAATGTCTACTCAAGGAGGGCCAATTACTCTTTTAGTTCAATCGACTCTTTATTAAACCTGAAAGATATTAAACCATCTTTCTCATTCAATTTAATTCCTATCCTATGTTGCTCCAGGATTAACCTAACCAGTGATAAATTCAGGCACATTGTATCATTCTTGCCAGTGAGTGGATCATCAAATTTCAAAAAAGGAACATTTTTTACTGCTGATAGCTCAGGTATAATGTCCTTTAATCCATTTATAAGTAAATCTATAAACTTTTTCGTCTCCTTAACAGTTATGATCAGTCTGGAGTTTTCATCTCTTATTCCCATCTCAAATAATTGTTTGAATGATTTATACAACCATTTGTAATTGCCACGTATGAGGTATTTTTTATGATCCGCTTTAAGCTTAATCTTTTGGGGATCAAAATCTTTAATCGCATCCCAGAGCATTGAGACCAATTCGATTTCTTTATTCATATCGATGGATTCATTCTTATGCAATGTCGCAACATCAAGGAGTTTTTCTACCATTTCTTTCATCCTTGTCGCATCCTTCTGTATCACTTTATTATAACTTCTGACATTTTCCGGTAATGAGTTATCACCACTTAGTATCTCGCTCAATCCTAAGATGGAAGTAAGAGGGGTTCTTAATTGATGCGAAATCCCTGACAGAAAATCAGAGTATATTTCCTTTGAATACATCAATCTTTCCAACTCGACTCTTTCCGTAGTATTACTTATCGAAAGAATACGATATCGTTTCACAATACCTGATGAGTCCATCTCATCTGCAGAAGATATAGTGAAATCCAAATGTGTCTCTTGTCCCTCCTTATTTACAGTTATTCCAAATTCATCTCTATCCTTTGCGTTTTTTATCTTCCGAACAATCTCCTTATACGGTAATGCTTCTTCCAGACTCAAACCTTCCATAAGATTTACACCCAACATCTCCCCGGCAGAGGGATTTGTCCTTTTTATCCTATTCTCTTCATTTATAATGATAATTCCTCCCGGGAATGAACTAATGATAACATCTAAGAATTCCCTCGATTTCGATAGACGCTCACTTAAAAGTGCTATTTCCAATATCGAGGAAAGCTGAACGGCAAGTTGTCCAATGATGACTTTGCTCTTCTCTGTATATGCCCCCTTCCTACTATTAATAAGTTCAATTACACCTGCTATTTCACCATTAACTACAAGAGGAGCAGCTAATAATGACTCCGTGTTAAACCCTGTCTGTCTGTCAAAATTATCTTCGTGGTCGGGATCCCCCTTCACCTTATTCACTATAAGAACTTCTCCTAACTCGGCGCTCTTACCAACTATTCCATCCCCCATCCCTATCCGTTTTCCTTCTAACTGCCTTGCTGTAGGACCGTTTACAATCTGAAAAATGAGTTCATTGGTTTCATGGTCGATTAAAAACAGTGTAGCCGCTTCACTATCGAGTATATCCTGAGCAAGATCCAGGATACCCTTCAGGAGTTTATTGAAATCTTTATGCTTTGCTATCTGGTTTAACTTCTGTTTTGATAGCATGCTTCTTTAACAGCCGTGATGCTTTTCTCCACAAATCTTCAAGATCAGGGGGCTTGGCAATAAATTCAACATCCATCCTACCTCTTGAAATAAGTTCCACATCCTGTTTTAAGTGCTTGTATGCTGTGCATATAATAACGGGGAAATCGTAATCGTGCTCAATAATGTTCTCCAGTACTTCCAATCCGTGTTTTTGCCCCATTTTGATGTCCAGTAACATCAGATGATAGGTATTATTATGGATTTTCTTTAATGCTTCGATCCCACCTCCTGCAGTATCAACCTCAAAACCTTTGAGTTTGAAAAACTCCTTAAACAAGTACACAATAGAAGGTTCATCGTCTACTACTAAAACTCGGGCCATTTTATCCTCCCTTTTTTGGCAATTCAACCCTGAAAACCGTCCCCTCCCCCTCCTTACTGCTCAAGAATACCCTACCCTTGTGGGCAGAGACGATACGCTGGACAATCGAGAGCCCCAGACCTGTTCCGTTACTTTTGGTTGTTACAAATGGTTGGAATATTTGGTCCAATCCGGATTCCGAAATACCCACTCCATTATCTTCAATAGTTGTAATGACTTCTTCTCCATTTCCTCCTACATTGATGTTTACATTCCCTTTGTCGGGAATGGCCTCGATGGCATTCTTAATAAGGTTGTTAAAAACTCTCCATAACTTGTTCCTGTCAGCTTTAATACTGCACTCTCTTTCTCCGTCCCTGATGTAAACCTGTATATTCTTACCATTCATTGCCTCATTCCCTTTTAACTCATCCACTATCTCTCTTATAAGAACGTTAAGGTCGAATTCCGTCGAATCCAGTTTGTACTCCCGGGAGAAATCGAGCATATCTTCTATCAGGTTATCAATCTTATTCGACGCCTCGAGAATCTTGTCCGCATATTCTTTACTGTTGTTTCCCTTGGGTGACATTTTAAGCATCTGGGCTAATCCATGGATCGCTCCAAGTGGATTTCTCAAATCATGAGCTATCCGCAATGCCATTCCTCCCAACTGGTTGATCCTACGGGAACGCTCCATCTCTCTCTGCATCTTTATACGCTCAGTAATATCGTTAAATACTGCTATCCTTCCCTTATCCTCTCCATTTAAGTCTCTCAGAACCGCCCAGTTTAATCCCCAGTACTTCTCATCATTCGACTTTATCACCATATGATTGTCCCTTGATTTCTGAGCCTCAATGAGGGTTTTCTCGAGTATCGGAAGAATTTCCTTACTCAAAGTGGAAAGTTCACGCGCTCTTGGGTTGATTAGATATATTTCTCCTTCTTTATCCAAAACTGCTATTCCGCTATCCAGGGAATCTATAATATTGTGATAGAAATGTTTCAATTCCTCCTTCTCTTTTAGGCTCTTTCTCTTCTCGTCTTCAATTCTAACCTTCATTGTATTACTCCATACATTAGTTATAAAGGCAGTAAGCATCAGGAAGACAAGTTTTAGTAAGAGGGCAGGATTATCCAGAGAAAACGCACCTTTCTCTGTTACCAACCAGAGATAAATCCCTACGCTCGCAACTGTAATAGCCAAAGAGGGTCCTATACCCGAAGAAATCGATACCATCATAATAGTAACGAAATAGAATATATAATAGTCTTGGGTTATCTTTCCAGTCAAGTAAAATATTGTTGACACAATTAGAATATCAAAGAGGAATAAAAGGAATAAAGCAATCTGTTTTTTGAGCAAATCGGGACGGGCTAATCTAAACGTAAGATTTAGCACAAAATAAAAGAAACTTACTCTACAAATCAGAAAAACTCTGGATAGATTCTGAGTGGCATAGAATGCAATCAATATCACCGAAAGAAGGACAAGCCATCTAAATATAAAGAAAATATCTATATCGTTTGCCCTTTTTAATTCTACCATTTTCTCATACATTGTAAGTTACCTTTTTTCCATCCTTCCCCCTTTGCCTTATCAAACTCAGGAAAAACTTAAGAGGCAACCCTACCTAAACTTTCCTAATCCATAGGTCAGTTTGCAAGAGTATAACACTAAACCCATCTGGGTAATTTTATATCAGTATAGAACCATAAGAATAAAAAGGGTATCAGCATTTATCTGATTTTTTTGTAGGAATCTTACCCTCAATATTGTAAGTGTTTATCCTATAGAGAGTGTATTTATAGGTGTTTATTATGTTCAATCTTTATTTACACGTAAAGTCGCATTAGAATTAGCTAATTGATTATGAGATATATAACTCCTTGGCAGGGGAAATTTCAAATAAGCGTGATAATAATTGTAGAAATTTCTTGACAAAATTCGTTTTTTATATAAATTAATAATATGATACAAGACACTCATAAGGGGTCAATTTGAAAAATAAAATTCTAATAATCGACGATGATGAAGAATTACTGCAGCTTCTTAAGGAAAATTTAGGAAATGATTTTATCATCTCCACTGCTACCAATGCAGATGATGGACTTAAACAATTCAGGATGGTCGATTTTAGTGCAGCATTAGTTGATGTAGTATTGCCTGACAGGAATGGCATAGATGTTCTAAAAGAAATGAGAAACGTGGATTCCAATTTTCCTATTGTTGTGATTACAGGACATGCCTCTATTGATCTTGCAGTAAGGGCAATGAAAATAGGAGCTTTCTATTTTGTAGAGAAACCGATTAGCTCAAAAGTACTCAAGGAAATACTAAAGAGAGCAATTGAACAAAGCAACCTCCTTAAAGATTACCAATCTTTAAGGAAATTAGCAGAAGAAAAGTACAGTTTTTCCGGTATACTGGGTAAAAGCAAACCGATGCAGGAGATATTCAGCCTGATTGAAAGGGTTGCATCTGCTGAAGCGACCATACTGATTGAGGGTGAGACCGGGACAGGTAAGGAACTTGTTGCAAAGGCAATTCACTTTAACTCTCTACGAAAAGAAAACCGTTTCCTGGCGATTAACTGCGGTGCCTTACCTGAATCTTTACTTGAAAGCGAACTGTTTGGATATGCTGCGGGTGTATTTACGGGAGCCAATAAGAATAAAGAGGGGCTATTAGAAGTTGCTAATTCCGGGACTATTTTCCTGGATGAGATAGCACAAACACCCATCGCATTTCAATCCAAGGTATTAAGAGTTCTGGAGAAAGGTACTTTTTACCCGGTAGGTTCAACAGAAGAGAAAATAACAAACACAAGGATAATTGCTGCAACCGATTGGAATATCGAAGAAGCTGTGGAAGAAGGAAAATTTAGAGAAGATCTCTTTTATCGCCTGAGCGCCCTTAAGATACACCTTCCTCCTCTCCGGGAGAGAAAGGGTGATATTCCCCTCCTTTCACGCCATTTCCTTGATATTTATGCCAAAAAGAACCATAAGGAAATAAAAAACATCGGAGAAGAAGTCCTGGAGGTATTAGTGCGTTATTCCTGGCCGGGAAATGTCAGAGAGCTGGAAAACGCTATAGAAAGGGCTGTAATACTGTGTCAGGATGATACAATATTACCAGAAAATCTTCCTGAAAGGGTAGTCAAAGGAGAAGAACAGGAACCTTCCAATATTGCCAATTATGACGAGGCAAAGGAAGTTTTCGAAAAGAAGTATCTTCGGAATCTTCTAAAGGTATCAGCCGGTAACGTGAGTAAATCTGCCAAAGCGGCCGGAATGACAAGACAGAATATTTATATTAAACTCAGGAAATACAGCATAAATCCAAAAATATATTACCCTCGAAAGTAGCATCTAAATCAAACTAATTACCATAGGTTCATAGCTTCCCGTACTAATGCCATAGTCTTCTTTGCTTCTACCCTTGCCCTGTCTCCCCCACTTTTTAGTATCTCCACCACATCAACCTCTCGCTCTATCCTCCTTCTCTCTTCTCTAAAGGGTTCCAGGAAATCATTGAGTAGGGAAGCGGTTTCCTTCTTACATTCCACACAACCCCTATCCCCACCCCTACACTCCTTCCTAATATCTTCAATGCTATTAACCTCCAGGGCCCTAAGATAGGCAAAGACCACACAACCTTTGGGATGACCCGGGTCATCTTTCTTTATCTTAGTAGGGTCAGTATAGGCATTTAGTATTTTCTTTAAAACTATCTCTGTGGTATCAGAAATATATATGGCATTATCCAAGGACTTTGACATCTTCTGGTCATCCATTCCTGGCAACCTCGGAATATCTGTCAGCACTGGTTCCACCTCAGGAAAGACCCTACCATATAGGTTGTTAAACCTCCTTCCCAACTCCCTTGTGATCTCGAGATGGGGAAGTTGGTCTTCTCCGATTGGAACTTTCTCCGGCCTATAAATCAGTACATCCGAAGCCTGAAGCACAGGGTAACCAAGGAGACCATAGGATAATTTCTCCTGAAGTCCCTCATCCCTGGCCATCTCTTTGACAGTAGGATTCCTCTGCAACCTGGGAACTGTGATAAGCATCGATAGAAGCAGATGGAGTTCGGCATGTTCTTTTACATCAGACTGAACGAATAAGACGGACTTCCCAGGATCAATTCCAACAGAGATCCAATCAATGGCAGTATCTATTATTCTCTGTTTTAAAGCTTCTGTATCATCGTATTTCGTAGTCAAGGAATGCCAGTCGGCTATTTCATAGAAAGTTTCATAATCGCTTTGAAGTTTCACCCAGTTCTTAAGAGCACCGAAGTAATTGCCAATATGAACCTTACCGGTAGGCCGTAATCCGCTCAATATTCTCTGCATTTAACCTCCTTTAAAAATCCTTAGAATCAGTATCATTCCTATAATCGCAAGAAGTAAAAAGATTAACCACAAGGGAGACTTTGGCTTATATTCCCTTTTAGGGAATCTGCGTCGTAGTATCATTCTTTATCTCCCTGAACAGGTAGTAGTTCAAAATCCAATGCCGTTAAATTACTTGCAGTTACTTCAGTAAGAGAGGTTCGAGGAAAATACCCTTCAGCCGAGACCCGAATGATATAATCCCCTGGTGGGAGAATCGCCCTATAACTTCCTGTACTTGGGTCTGTATCAATTATTCTCCCCTCAGAATTCTTCACAAAGAGTCTTGCGCTCAGCGGCTCACCAGTTTCTGTATCAAAAACCTTACCTTCTAATATACCCAAGGCCCTCTTCTGGCTGACGTTAAGGAGGAGTTCAGTATGACTTTTCAGGATGATTGTGGTATCAACGGGCATACAATCCTTTACATATATAGACATAGGATATATACCATCGGGGAGTTCGAATTGTATTTCTCCATCCTTTACTTCAAAACTACCCGAATCAGCAAGGCAAAGCAATCCATCAACAGGGATCCCCTCTTCATTCAAAAGTATTACCCTGAGGAGGATAAGTCTCCTATCTTTCTTAAATCTCTCAGCCGACGAGATGCCAAAATACACCTTCCAGGGTGGGACACCAATATTTCCGGTATTTACACCAACGTTTTGCAATTCCGGGAGCATCGTGGCTTCTCTTGTTACACGAAAATCAACCCCGAGTGTAAGGGCGAATAAACGCCACCTACAGAGAGTCACATTTGGAGATAAATAAGCGAAGTTGATACTGTGACTTCTCCCGAAGAATCTCTCAAAAGAGAAATTCAATCCGAATGTCAAGGTATCAGGATTGAAGTTGACTTTTGTATTAAATGAGATCTCCCGGATATTGGGATCGGTCTCGAATTCAACAAATCGTGCATTAACTCCAAGACACGAACTGAATACTCTGGTCTCGAGCCCTACCTCAATTCCATATCCATATCCATCTATGGAAAACTTCCTCAAGGTTCCATTATCTCCTGTAGGAATCTTAATGAGCGGGAAAAGGCTGAAACCTATACCCATAACATCCCTCTTTACTCCTCCGCCGATAGTGACATCATAAAAACCTATTCCGCTGCCTGAGGGGGAAAAATCACATCCGATTCCTCCCTCTATAAAACCTTTGAACCGGCTAACTTCTTTTGTGAGAGAAAATTCTATATCCCCGGCATAGAGTGTATCGACCTTAAAGGAATTAAAGCTTGCGTTGTATTGAAAAAGAGATATAAAAAGAAGAATCACGCTCCCTGAACCTTTTTATAGTCTTCCGTCTTTATTCCCCAGCACATATACTTTGTGTTATAGGCAACACCTACCTTCCCATCCCGGTCCACTATTATAATACCAAAATCAGCTTCTACCTTCTTTATCACTTCTTCTGCTGCATATTCCCCGTTATGTTTATCAAGAAGGTCATCTGCCCTCTTAGCTACCATATGCCTCATAATGCCTTCCCCATGACCTGTTGCTGCAATCGCACCCCTTTGGGATGCATATATACCTCCTCCTATTATGGGAGTATCTCCTACCCTCCCTGGAAGATGCAACATTATACCACCCGTTGAGAGTGCTACTGCCATCCCACCAAAACGATCTATTGCTACAGCACCTACTGTCTCTAATGAGTACAAACTACGCATCCTGTCAATATCCTTATAGTAACTACTCTTCTTTTCCTTATATAACTCTTTCAGCTCATCTGTCAGCGGGTCATATTTTTTATGGCCCATGAGTCTTGCGAAACGAACCGCTCCATCACCTGCAAGCATTAGATGTTCAGTTTTCACAGCTACATCCATTGCAACCTTGATAGGATTCTTAACATCTCTGATAGCTGCAACTGCGCCAAAGAGCCCCTCTGATGTCATCACGGAAGCATCCATCTCAACTTCCCCCAGGAGATTTGGGACCGAGCCCGTTCCCGCGTTGAAACAGGGAGCATCCTCCATTACTATAACCGCTTTAACAACTGCACTCAATGCTTCCTTACCCTCTTTCAATTCAAGAAAACCCGATTCAAGAGATTCCCCAAGATATATCTCTCTCTCTTCAGGATTCCTAATTTTACTGCCTGAACCCCCCAGTATTACAAGTATTGGCTCCATAGCGCTAATCTATTTAAAATAACATGATTGTCAACTCTTAACCCCACGACCCAATAAATTAACCGCAGATTCACGCAGATAAGGACACACACCACCAAGAATTATGCCACGGAAAACTCACGGTTAATTTTTAATAAAAACACACACCACCCAAGGAATAGACACAGATTTACACAGATTTGAACTGATTAATGTAAACTGAGAACACTGAACTCAGAACTAAATTTTAGACACAGATTTACACGGATATCAACTGATTTTCATTCAAAATTTAACATTCGGTATTCAGTTATCAGCCAAAACTTGGAACATGCAACTTGAAACTCATTCTTCCTCCTGACTATTGACACTGGACGTTGGACCTTGGACTTTCATTCATACCACATATCCCATATCACATATCACCCTATAAACTCAACGAACCCACATCCCAACCTATCACCCACTTTATCCACCAAACCCGAAAATGTAGGGGCTCGCCCCGTGTAATAAAAATGTATCTCCAGAGGTTCCTATTACATGGGGTAAGACATGTCTTGCCCTTCTCTTCTTGCTCTTCTTATGCGAAGCAATCCCATCCCAAAAATTCTCATTAAGATGTAAAGACATATAAAGGTCATAAGTAGTAAGTCATAAGCCGAAGCAAAGTAGGGCAAGGCTTTAGCTTTTAGATGAGTTCACTCGAACCTATGAATCCTCGAATCCTTGAACCCTTTTTATTAGTTAACCGTAGTTGAATAACCTTCCCTTGCTTTTATTTTATAATAGGATATAATGGGTTATAAAGAAGGACATATTAGTATGGTGAAAAAACTTTTTGAAAAATACAAAGAAAATCAAAGAAAAATAAGAGACTTGTTTAATAGAAAGGAAGTAGTTGTTGCATACCTTTTTGGTTCACTGGTGAAAAGGGAAATTTCCCCCCTGAGTGATATAGATATTGCTGTGTATCTTGATGAAAGAATCCCCAGGAATCGCCAAAATGAAGTTCATATGACGCTTCTGAATGAATTGATAACTATTTTAGGTGATGATATTGACCTTATACTCATGAATTCGGCAGATCTTCTTATGAACTTCAATATAATCAAAGAAGGGGAAATTATATATCAGAGATCAGAAACCGAAAAAGTTATGATAGAATCTGAAATAATGGATAGGTATATGGATATGCGCTACTACCACAAACGCCATGTAGATGTTACGCTTGATAGAATGGCTAAAGAAGGGCTAAAGTGAAGGAAGAGATCCAGAAGAAATTAGAATATTTAAGTAAATATGTAAATCAGTTAAGAAATTTCGAGGACGTAGGAGTAGCGTACTTTCAAGACCATCCTATGGAACTTGCAGCAATAGAGAGGTTTTTTCAGTTGGCAATAGAAGTGGTCCTTGACATATGCTCAATGATAATTTCTTATGAGGGTCTTAATAAGCCAGATGAATACAAGAAGAGCATTCTTGAACTTGGGGTGAAAGGAATTCTTAATAAAGAATTTGCGAATAGATTTTCAAATATGGCGGGTTTTAGAAATATACTTGTTCATAATTATGCAGAGATAGAAGTAGAAAAAGTCCATTACAACCTTACTAATAACTTAAAAGACTTTGATGATTTCGCGAAACAAATTGCAAATTATCTTAAGGAATTAGCAATCTAATTCCCAGGTGTTTATAACAACTTTGCTGTAATTTCCGATTAACAATGGATTTAAGATTATAATGCCATACTCTCAAGAACCATCCCAGATAGACATTCTCGCCAACTTTGTTTTCTACCCTTTTTTTCTTATATAACAAGAATGAAATAGATAGGTCACTTGATTTCACAAAGAACCCTTGAACCCATTTTATTAGTTAACTGTAGATGAACACGGCAATAGTCAAGAGTCTACCATCATCGGTTCCTGTCTCCAGTTATCGCCTTGACAATGTTAAATTATTTTCATATAATTTTATAAATATATAGAGATAAATAACCGTTACCCTGATTCTTCTTATGTAACATTGTAAACTTACATTTCATTATCTAGTGCTTTTAAATTTAAGGATAACGAAAAATGTTTTTAAAATAAAACGATTCCGCCTTTTATAATCTTAAAAAGGAGGTACCGAGAGATATGGGTTTCTCACCCGAAAGTTGGTTCTTATACAATAATAGGCGGAAAATCAGGTAAGATTTTAATTAATTAATAAAAGATAAGGAGGTAAAGATGTCAGTAAGGAAAAGAGTATTATGGTTAGTTTGCCTTCTCCTTGTGGGAACATTCTTAATTGCTACAACACCCCAAAAACGAGAAATTAAAGAGTTTACACCAAAAACGGAGAAGACAAGACTTACCGTGCCATCACAGCTCAACTACCAGGGTTATCTATCAAATGCGTCTGATACTTCGGCTTACGAAGGTATAGTTGATATGACATTCAGAATCTTCGATGCACCGACCAGTGGAATTGTGTTATGGGCAGAGGTACACTCAAATGTCCCTGTTGTTCGAGGTCTATTTTCTGTTAATCTTGGCGAAAACACTGCTATTCCAATGGGTGTATT
>DAOVFB010000008.1 GCA_030668705.1 Candidatus Stahliibacteriota bacterium | reverse complement strand
CCCACCATGGAGGATATAGAGGAGGCAGCAGTTATAGCGGTTCGTTTTAGCAAAATGAAAAACGCATCTTTAGTTCCTGTTAGTTATACACAAAAGAAGTATGTTCGTAGCAGCAAAAAGCTCCCAATGGGTAAGGTTATATTAGAGAGAGAGAAAGTAATCTACGTAAGATTCTCTTAATTTACAATTTATAATTACTCATTTTGAACTAAAAAACTTTACAGCACATACTGTTTAATTCAATAGACTAACTGATATTCCTTTCCTGTTAGCTGTATAAAGACGCGGTCGATTTCTGAAGGAGTTGAAATCGCCGCTCGCCCCATGAAATACTTCAAGAAACAGCTATACATATTATTTCACGGGGCGAGGCTCTAAAGGGCAACTCTTGTAAGACTATCGTCTCGGAATATATGGTCGCTCACCTTCCGAGACGCGCCTCGAAATGATAAATCCTCCATATCTGTATCACCAAGCGCATGAACTTTCCCAAAAAAAAATAAAAAAAATATTGACAAATGAAAATATTTCATTACAATAACACTTCATCATATTTAAATTAAGGAGGTTTTTCCGGTTGTGCTACTAATACAAGTAATTCTAAAGGGGGAAATCATATAAATATGTTTTGTCATATACACCGGAAAATAGTAAATGTTAAACCTAAAAAAAGTGAGGAGGGAATATGAAAAGGAAGATACTCTTACTAACATTATGTCTTACATTAGTGTTAGTTGCAGAGCCACGAGAAATCATCAGTGATGGTACTACGAAACCAACGATGCAGACTCCAAGAAGGTTGATTGATATCCAGAAACCACTCATTGGCAGGAAAGCGATAGAGAATATGAGGGGAGTACTCTGGGCACAGATCCCGGATACGACAGCTCCTGGTCATGCATGTCAGCTTGATAGTATAAATCCGTTTGAAGCCGATATTTGTGATGATATAGAGCCTACAGGTAGTGGATGGGCAATCGATTCAGTCACATCCTATTGGTCTAATTGGAATGGCTTTTCAAGTTGGGCTAATGTTCCCAATATCCATTTCTTAGTTTATGCTGACAGCGGTATTGCTACGCCGCATCCAGTAGATTCACCCTTCGTAGAGGTAGTAGTTCAACAGGCTAATTATACCGCTACACAAATTGCGGCTGGTGTTAATGGTGTGTTCAGAGTGGATATGGAACTACCCAGTACAGTTGTGCTTCCCGGTGGAGTGAGATACTGGATTGAAGTCCAACCCTCGATGGACTTTTCTGTCGGCGGACAAACTGGATGGCAGGAAGAGGTTGCAATAGGTAATGGTCAGGAATCTTACAATAGATTTCCTTTACTTGGTACAGATCCATGGGCTACTGCAACGACTACATTTGGTTCGACTTATGAGGCAGGATTCATCCTCTATGGTTCTATAGTTTCCTATACCATTACCTGGGATTTTGAGACTGGACTTCAGGGCTGGACCCATACCAATGGTTTAGCGTTCCCCGAGGCATGGGCTGTTCAGCCGTCAGGCCTTCACAGTTTATATACCCCACCAGCAGCTGGTGACTCCTCAATGTGGATAGACTCTGATGCTGCTGGTTCAGGCAGCACCGTTCATGATACAGCATTGTCACCTGTCCTTATTCCCAACACTGCCACCACAGACTGGCTCTGGTATGGATTCGGGTTCAACAACTTGGGTAGCGATTTTCTTGAGGTCGGCATTAAGTACTTTGACGGCTCAACATGGACAGTTGTTCCTTTGAGAACCTATACTGCTGATACAGTAGGCGCGGATTCCATTGATGTTTCCGCCTATAATACCTATCAATGGATTCAGGTCTACTTCTACTACGATGCACCTGGCTGGGATTGGTATGCAGTATTTGACAATGTTACCATTGATGCGGAAATTTATGTTCCTGAACACGATGTAGGAGCTATTGCTATTAATGAGCCTGGAAGTGCCATTGACCCCTATACTCCATTTACACCAACAGCAACATTTAAGAACTTTGGGAATAATGCGGAGACTTTTGATGCATACTATCTGATTGATTCTGCGGGTTCGGTTGTATATTCACAAACAGTGAGTCTAACACTTAATCCTGGTGATGACTCTACTCATATGTTCCCGGGTTATACTTCTGCTGGTGTAGGGGTAATCTATGATATTTTCGCCTATACGATACTTGCTGGTGATGGGAATCCAGGCAATGATACAACCTATCAGCAAACACATATATTCCTTAACGAATTGGTAAGCGAATGGACAGATGCAGCTCCCACTATTGATGGTACTATTGACACATTAACGGAATGGTCAAATGCAGGTATCTATGATATATCTGATATAATGGGAATTGGTGGCGCAGGTATTTCCAATAATCCAGGTGATTGTTTACTCTATCTGATGAATGATTCAAACTATCTCTATATGGCGGTTGATTATGTTGCAGATATTTCACTGGAAGATTATGACCAGTTCGGTCCTTACTTTGATGAAAATCATGATGGAGCATGGGATACTGATTCAACAGAGGGTAACTTCTGGTTCTACTGGGATGGCTCTAATGATTTGATTGTCTATCGTTCAATTCCTGATTATACTCAACGTCCTGCACCAGGTGTATCATATCAAAGAACCTTAGTTGGTCATCAGCGATATGAAGTATCAATACCGCTTGGTGATGATACGAGACCGAATTTCCAGAATCTCAACTACTCACAATTCCCTGATACCTTTGGTTTCTATATCTATGCCCTGGATAATGCAACAGGTGATTATGGTGGTTACTGGCCTACAGGAGGATGCATCTGGGACGATCCGTCCACCTATGGAGATATATTACTTTCCGAATGGACATCAGGTATTGGAGAAGATGAAGAGAGACCATCTACTTATGAACTCAGCCTGGGTAACTCTATTGTCCATTCAAGTGGTCTGGAAATAAAATACACATTACCCAGGAAATCCGATATTTCTATTGGTGTATATGATGCTATGGGAAGGGTAGTATACTCTCTAAGAAAGGATGATGTCGAGGCAGGTTGGTATGAGCTAAAAATCGCTAATGACATTCCTTCTGGAATCTACTTTGTAAATATGAAAGCAGGAGAATTCTCTCAAACAAAGAAAGCCATACTCTTCCGATAATCGTTTTTAGATGGTGGAAAGAGCCCGTATCCTTTGGATACGGGCTTTTTTTTGGGAAATATCTAATTTATTTTTTTGTAGTAATAATAAAAATTCAAAAAAAATATTGACAAAATGGGAATTTTTCATTAGACTTATTTGAGAAATTCAAACAAGGAGGTTTTATGGTTTATTTGTATCTCTTAATTGCCATAACTGCATCAGCTGATATGAAGTCTGCTACTACAGCAGAACAAAAGAAAGATATGGACCGCCCAACTTATGAAAAAGCGAATTATGCACCCGGAGTGAAGACGAATTTTATTTTGGGAAGACAATGGATGCCGATTCTCTTTGAGGATTTTGAATCAGGTTCTATTCCCGGAGATTGGACAGTTGTTGACGGAAATGCCGATGGATATATGTGGCAGATTGAGCCAACCAGTACCTGGCATTCTAATGCCATGCCCGGCGATTCGGGAGTGTATATTGTAGCATATGACGATGACGCTGCAGGTAGTAATCCAGCTACTGAGGAGGAATTGATACCCCCGGCTTTTTCTACAGTCGTCTATGATTCTGTTGGATTCATCTATAGCTTCGGTTACCAGAACTTTGTAGGATACGATACCTTTGCTATCAGAGTAAGAACCCACGATGGTGCTTCCTGGGGTCTCTGGAGTAACCTTGTCCTTTATCATACTGATATGGGTTCAGGACTCTGGGATACCCTTGATCTAAGTTCATATCTCCCTGCAGATTCTATGCAGGTGGAATTCAACTGGTGGGACCATAATTCGTCTCATTATGACTGGTTTGTTGCTGTGGACAATGTGGAACTTTATGGTCACTTAGGTGGTGGTGGAATGTACGATGTTGGGGTACTGGCTTTAAACTCACCTCCTGCACTTATGAAATTAGACAGTGCATATAATGTAACATCGACGTTTATGAATTTCGGTGACAGCACAATGATATTTGATGCTCATACAGAGATCACTGATATAGCAGGGACTACCGTCCTTTTCCAGTATGACAGCTTTAATATCTCACTTGACCCTGATAGTACGATTGCGATAAACTTCGGAAACTGGACAATGACAACACCTGATGATTACATTTATAAAACCTATACTATGACTCCGGATTCCTTCCCTGGAAATGATACAATGCAGACCAATCTTTACACTGTAATTGATGTGGGAGTTAGCGCAGTTATGAGTCCACCTGGGGGACCAGTTGGTATAGGGGATCATGATGTTATTGGTAGTATTCATAACTATGGAAGAAATCCCGAAACCTTTGATGTAACAGCAAATGTTTATGATACAACCGATACCTGGAATTTAATATTTACAGAGGCTATAACCCTTACCGACTTTGCTGCCGGTGATGATACCACCCACAATTTTGGAACTGTGTCTTTTGCAGTTGATAAGGTCTTCTATACTGAAATATATACTCAGCTTATTGATGATGACCCTGGTAATGATACCGCCTCTATTTATTCAAGAACTGCATTATCTTTAGGTGATGTAATATATGAACTTGATGTTGAGACACCAGCTGGTTGTAATCGACTTCTTGGTGTTGAGTTTGACGGTACCTACTTCTATGTTACTGGTGCATGTGCTACACCAGGAAATAGTATATATGTTATTGATACGCTTGGCAACTTGGTCTGGGCGCCGCTCCAGAACACCAGTACCGCCTGGGGGTGGCGTGATATTGCCTGGGATGATGTCCATACAGGAACAGATAGAATTGATACACTCTATGCAAGTGATGAGAATAGTCTTGTTAAATTCGGTATCGATTTGACAAGTGGAACTCTAACTAATTATGGTACAATTGCAGGTCCTGTACTTCCATGCCGTGGTCTTGCTTGGAAAGGTGATAGTTCTTGGTTCTTTACTGCAAATTGGAGTAGCCCTGTCTTTAAATTCAGCAAGACCAACCCCAAGATAGACAGTACGCTCAATACCTATTCAGTTTATGGCTCTGCCTATGATACGGATACTTTGGAAGGTGGTTGGGTCTGGTGGCATTCCCAGAATGATCCGGGGACCGGGTTTGACTGCATGATCGAGAAATTTGATCCTCTTACAATATCATTCACTGGAGACACCTTTGGTTATGTTCCTACAATATTAACAGGTGGTATGGCTGGTGGACTCTGTTTCTATGAGGACTTTAGAGGTATGGATGTTCTCTTTGCTCTGGTCCAGGGAGAGCCTGTGGACGCAATCATTGGTATCTTTGTAAGATGGGAAGGGCCATCCGGGGTTGATGAATATACAGAGGAAGAGACCAAGAGCTATCTTTCTGTTCCTATGAGCATTGGTAAGAATGAAATTCGCTTCACCTATAATGGAGAGGTTTCTAGGAATATTATCGTGGTTGACATTACGGGAAGGATTGTAGAAAGATATGAAAATGTAAGACCTGGAACTGCACTCCGTTTTGGACGTAATGGTATCTCATCAGGAATATACTTCATTTCCGTTGAAGGAATTGGAAGGAGTTCGAAGGTCACTTTAATCAGGTGATATAATAAGAAGTGATGTAGGAAAGGGGGCATTTATGCCCCCTTTTTTATTGGGTAAGCAAGGCTCTCTTGACATTCCCAATATTAGATATAGTATTAACTATGATATTTCTAAATGGTCTTATAATAGCAGTCCTTGTAGGGTTTGTGATTAGGTCTCTTATTCTGGTAATCAAGGATATGGATGTTAGGAAGAAGAGAGTAATGAATGGTATAATCCTCCTCTTCTTGTTTCTTATTCTCTATATTTCTCTTTTAACCTATGCTCCCGGAAAAGATCCAATGGAGAACTTTGGGGGGATAGTTGGGGCTTACCTGGCAAAGAGTATTTATACCGCTTTTGGTCTTTCGGCTTATTTGCTCCCTCTGATACTAATCATAGGTGCTATTGCTCTTTTTACGAATAGGGTGAGAAGGATATTCTATCATTTTGGTGGTCTCTTTGTATGGGTATTTTTGATTGCCCTTCTTATTCAATCAATTCTTCCAGTTTTTCCTGCGGTAAAAAAGGGTGAGATAGGAATGATTGCGGGGAATTTCCTTATCAATAGGCTAAATATAGGTGGTAGTATTGCCATTATTTCATTCCTCATTCTTATAGTCCTTTATATATACCTGCACTCAATAGTTAAATTCAATATTAGACCCCTGGGAAGATTCCTAAGCTGGAGACATTTAAGACGCCGGGAACCTGGAATGACATGCGCAAAGAAAGAGAGGGTAAGAACCCAGCCAGAGAGGATTAAAACTCTGGGAATAAAAAGAAAGGAACATAAACCCATTCTTTCTAGAGACTTTGTTATGAGCAAGGATGAATTCCGGGAAAAGTTCTTAAGCACTTTAAATGACCCCGTACAGCAGGAATGGATGTCTGAGATGACAATAAATAAATATAAAGAGATTATTGAGAGTAAGCTTGAGAATTTTGGTATTACCGGGAGGATTGCAGGCGTCCTGAAGGGACCCGTTATTACGCGATTCGAGTATAAGCCTGATCCCGGGATAAAACTATCAAAGATATCAAATCTCTCTAATGATCTGGCACTGGCCCTGAAGGCCGAAAAGATAAGAGTTATAGCTCCAATACCTGGAAAAGGTGTTGTTGGTATAGAGGTTCCAAATGATAACAGGGAGATAGTGTCTATTAAGGAGCTTATTAAGAATGAGAAATTCAGGGATGTAACTGACATCACTTATGTACCTATTGGTAAGAATATTACAGGAGATCTTGTTTACTCCTCTATTTCTAAGATGCCCCATCTTTTAGTGGCTGGTGCCACAGGTTCCGGGAAATCCGTGTTTATTAACTCGATTATTACTGCACTTCTTTATAAGGCCAGTCCTTCTGATATACGGTTTATTTTGATGGATCCTAAGAGAATAGAACTCTCTATTTATAACGGGGTTCCCCATCTTGTCAGAACTGCAATAACCGAACAATTCGTTGCAGTGAATTATTTAGAGAAAACTTTAAAATGTATGGAAAAGAGATATGAAGAATTTGCAAGGGTAGGGGTCCGTGATATTCATGGATATAATAGTAAAATGAAGGATAAAAAACCCTATATATTCCTCATAGTTGACGAACTCGCAGATATGATGATGAGGAGTGGTAGGGAGGTTGAGCATGCAATTATAAGACTCGCCCAGATGAGCAGAGCGGTCGGGATACACCTGATACTTGCTACACAGAGACCATCGGTAGATGTTATTACAGGTCTTATAAAGGCTAATTTCCCTGCGCGGATTGCCTTCCAGGTAGCTTCCAGACATGATTCTAAAACCATTATGGATTCCTCAGGTGCAGAGCAACTTCTGGGTAATGGAGATATGTTGTTTACCCCTCCGGATGAAGGAGTGGCCAGGCGTCTTCATGGTCCTTATATAACAACAGAAGAGACAAAAAAATTGGTCTATCTTATAGGCTTAAGACACTTAAGGGAGTTGATTCGAGGTAAGTTTGAAGACCCAGATGCAATATGTGCATATGTGAAAGAAGAAGATGTCCTTGATGTGATAGCAGATCGTTCGCTTCCTGGAGCAGCCGAACGGATAGAAGAGTTCAGTAAATTATTGAGTAATAAATTGAATATTGAGGAAGAAAGGTTTATTGCGTTCATTGAGGAACTTGATTACTATCCTCCGACTGATGAAATAGTCGACTTTCTGGAAGTGGAGGAAGAGATTGGAGAACTGGGAGAGGTGGATGAGTTATTCGAAGAGGCTAAAAGGATTGTGATAGACCGCCAATCTGCTTCGGTATCCCTTCTTCAGAGGAAATTGAAGGTAGGATATGCAAGGGCGGGCCGTATCATTGACCAGCTGGAAAGGACAGGTGTAGTGAGTAAGTTCAGAGGGTCCAAACCAAGAGAGGTATTGATTAAAATGGAGGATATGGAATAATGATATTTCTCTTTATATCCTCGTCTTTGCTCTCACAAGTTACAGAACATTTCAACAATATCCAATCCTTAGAGTGCTCCTTTGTAGAAACCCTCAAGTTCGAGGCTGGCACATTTAATTTCTCCGGTTCGGTATTTATATCCCGGGATGCGGCAAAGATTGAAGTGGAAAGACCTGATAAGCAGATTATAATTTCTCGAGGGGATTCTGTTTTTATTTACATAAAGAAAGACGATCGATTGGAATGTGCTTTGAGTCCCATATCCCTATCACGCTTGGTATTCTGCCCAGTAGATTACTATTATGTGGATTCCATTGAAGGAGAATGGCTCCATCTTTCTCCAAGGGACCCCACATTTTCCTATCCTATTTTTGTGAAATTTGACAAAGAATATTTCCCAAAAGAGATTCGATTTACACAGGAGGGAGGAGAAGGTAGGTTTAGATTCTCTAAATTCAAACTCAATCCTCTTCTCCCTGAAGGGTTCTTTTCTATCGATTCATTCAGATGATCCTTTTTATTCTTATCGCCACTCAATGTTTTGACTATCTAGAATTGGTGAAGACAATTCCTGTCGATGCTGGGCCGAAATCCGTCTATTATTCCCCGAATGGAGAATATGTAGTTGCGAATTGTCTATATGGTCATCAATTAAATATTATTGACCCTGTTGAAATGAGAGTGATAAGAAGGGTTCCTGTGGGAGGGGAGCCAGTTGAATGTGACTTCACTCAGAATGGAAGATATATATGGTTCTCTCTATATGATAAAGACGAGGTTTGCGTATATGATTATGAAGTGGATTCTATTATAGAAAGAATAGATGTGGGTGATATTCCAAAAATTGTTAAAGTCTCTTCCGATGGAAGATGGGTTTATGTAAGCAATTGGGGTTCTGCTACGGTTTCTGTAATTGATGCCCTTGACTTCAAAGTGGTCAAAGAGATCAAGGTAATAAGAAAGCCAAGAGGTATAGTCTTTACACCAGATGGGAATTATGCCTATCTTGCAAATATGGGTGGAGGAACCCTCAGTAAGATTGATGTTAAAAATGGTCATAAGAAAATAAAGGATATACCAGCAGGGATGACCCCCCGTCATCTCGTGTTGACTGAAGATGGTAGATATTTATATCAGACCAATAATTTAGAGGAGACAGTTAGAAAATTTGATATTGAGACTGATAGGTATATCGGGAGAGCAAAAGTAGGAAGGAGGGTGAGGACCTGTGTGCTTTCTCCCGATGAAAAATATCTATTTGTTTGTAATTATAAGGATAACGAGATTGGGGTAGTTAATACGGACGAAATGGCAGAGATATATACAAAGAGGACGGGCAATGAACAGAACGGACATCCCATAGGTGTTACTATCTCCGATGGAGGAGACTATCTCTGGGTTTCAAACTACCGTGGGGGAGTAAACGTATATAGGATAATCTGGAGGGAGGACTGATGGAGGAAAAACTCCGGTTTATGAAGGAAATCTCCCTGGGGGCCGGAAAGATAGTTATGGGATGGTTTGGGAAGGGGTTTCTGGTTAAAGAAAAGAGAGGAAGGGAATTAGTCACCACTGCTGATGAGGAGTCTGAGGAGTTTATTGTCAGTGCTATCCGAGAAAGGTATCCCAGGATTGGTGTGGTTGCAGAGGAATCTAATACGAGGGAGTGGGAGAGAGAAGAGGTATTTATTTTAGACCCGTTAGATGGTACAAATAATTTCACTTATGGCATTCCCTTCTTTTGTGTTTCTATAGCATATCAAGTGAGTGAGGAATTGCAGATAGGTGTTGTCTATGACCCCATCCATAAGGAACTTTTCTCATGTATAAGAGGTAGGGGGGCACACTTGAATAAGAAATCCATAAATGTTTCCAATAGAGATGGTCTTTCTGAGTCTATTCTCGCCACCGGGTTCCCGTATGTCCGAAAATCAAAGAGGGATTCAAATCTTCCTGAATTTGCTGAGTTTCTTATCAAAGCAAGGGGTATAAGACGTTTAGGGTCTGCCGCACTTGACCTCTGCTATGTAGCCTGTGGACGTTTTGATGGATTCTGGGAAAAGTCACTTAACCCATGGGATATCTCTGCGGGAGGCCTCCTGGTCAGGGAAGCTGGTGGTAGGGTTTCAAATTTCTACGAAAATGGATGGGATAATAGAAAGGATGGGATCATAGCTTCAAACGGAAATATACATGACGAAATGATGGTAATAATTAAAAGGGTAGGGAGGGTTGATTAATTGCGGTTTTGTTAGTAATCTTAGGAGTGGAATAAGTTCTATCGTTGGATTTGTTTGACGATTAGAAAAGGAGGTATTATAGCTATACCAAAAAGACTAAAGGATTTCTTTGAGAAGAGTGGGATTAAATATAACGTGGAGAAGCACAAAGAATTATTCACAGCACAGGAGGTTGCAGGGTCAGAACATATAACAGGTTATGAATTTGCGAAGGTTGTAATGCTAAAATGTGATGGAGAGCTGATTATGGCGGTAATACCGGCTCCCTATGAGATTTCAATGCATAAGGTTAAGAAACTGGGTTATAAGGAGGTTCTGCTGGCAAAAGAAGAGGAATTTGAAAGTCTATTCCCTGACTGTAATACAGGGGCGATGCCGCCCTTTGGTTTTCTTTACAATATTCCTTTCTATGTTGATAAATCCCTTATGAATGAGGAAGAAGTCGTTTTTAACTCCGGAACTCATACTGAAACAGTGAAGATTAAGAGAGAAGATTATGATCGTTTTATAGGGGAAAATGCTTATAAGGATATCTCGGAACCTTCATCAAAGTAATCTTAGATTAGTAGGCAACCATCCTGGTAGGTAGAAAGTGAGTTTAAAGTAAATGAGAAGAGGGAGTCATTAATAGGTTATGAGTAGACCATCCTGGGATGAATATTTTATGCAAATAACAGAACTTGTTGCAAGTAGGGCAACCTGCCTTAGAAGAAAAGTTGGTGCAGTTCTGGTGCGTAATAAACGCATACTGACAACAGGCTATAATGGACCACCGAGTGGTATTGAACATTGTGAAAAGAGGGGAGGATGTATGCGGGACGAACTCAATATCCCTTCAGGGGAACGAATGGAACTTTCCAGGGCAATTCATGCTGAGCAGAATGCAATAATCCAGGCAGCTAAAATGGGTATACCAATAGAAAACTCGACCCTCTATGTAAGCACCCATCCTTGTTTCACCTGTGCTAAGATGTTAATAAATGCAGGGGTAAAGAAGATTATATATAAGGAGGGTTATCCTGATTCCTTCGCAAAGGAAATATTAAAAGAGGCTGGAGTAGAGGTTATTCAATTCGATAATTCAATAAAGCAAACTAAGTATTTATAATGGTTCTTTTCCCTATTGACATAGAGGTATTTTTTTTTATATTATATAAAAAGGAGTTTCTATGGGTGACGATTTAAATAGAATAAAAGAACGTCTGGAAAGAGATCCAGAATCATTGTTATTTGCTCAATATGCAGATCTACTTCGGAAGGAAGGACAATTAGATAAAGCTATAGAGATAGCGGAGTTAGGTGTAGCGAAACATCCAGAATATGCTACAGGATTTCTGGTTCTTGGGCGATGCTACAAAGAGAAAGGAGCTAAGGAAAAGGCAATCAAGCAACTGGAAGTAGCTGCGAAACTTGATAGGCAAAGCATTCTTGCGCTAAAAGAGCTCTGTGATTTATATTTAGAGCAGGGTCTTAAAGAGAACGCAAGCAGGGTACTAAATAGATTGTTAGAACTTGACCCTTTGGATAGGGAAGCGAAAAGATTATTGAGAGAAATTGAAGAAAAGAAAAGGGAAGAGGGGGAAGGTGTAAGAGAAGATGAAGGACTATCAGCTTACTTTGAGGGTGAGGAATTTGGTGCGGAAGAGGAGAAAACCGCCGCTCCGCCTAAATCCAGTTTCAAAGAGATAGATATGGAGGATATTACAGAAGAGGAGGAAGTAGAGGAAATAAGTGAAGAGGAAAAGGTCGAGGAAGTAGACCTATCAGATGTATTTGGGGAGGAAGAGCTTGTTCCCGAAGTGCCCGGTGAGGCTGAAAAAGTTGAAGAAGAGATTGAAGAGGAATTGGAGTTTGGAGAAGTGTTTGGGAAAGAAGAAGAGTTACCGGAGGAGGAAGTCCCCGAGGAGCTTTCCGAGGAGGCCCCACCAGTTAGTGTAGTAGAGGAGGAAACGGAAGGAGAAGTCTCCGAGGAAAAACATCCTGACGAAGTATCTCGGGAAGAAGAGTTAGGTGAAGAATTTCAGGAGGAAGAAACATTTCCGAAGAAGGAAAAAGGTGAAATTGAAGAAGAAGAATTTGTAGATGTATTTGGTGAAGAGGTGATTCCCGAAGAGCTGGAAGAAGAGGAGGTAGAGGAAGAAGAGGAGGCAGGAGAGGAAGTGGAAGAAGAGATCAAAGAGGAATTCCCTGAAGTAGAAGAAGAAATGAAGTTTGAAGATGTGTTTGAAGAGGAAGAGATAGGTGAAGAATTCTCCGAACCCGAAGAAAGGGAAGAAGAGGTGAAAGAAGAATTGGAATTTGGAGAAGTATTTGGAGAAGAGATATCCACGGAGGAAGAGGAGAAAGAAAGCATTTTTGATTTAGGGGAAGAAGAGATAGAAGCGGAAAAAGTGGTAGATGAAGAAGAATTTAAAGAGGAGATTCCAGAAGTCGAAGTTGGTATACCTGAGGAAGAACCACTTGAGTCAACTATCGAGGTGGAAGAGGGGAAAGAAGTGGCTGGGGAGGGAGGTTTAACCTCTGAACTTGCAGAGATATATATAAAGCATGGATTTAAAGATAAAGCTTTAGAGGTCTATGAAAAATTATATGACCGTAGTGGGGATGAAGAGATAAAAAATAAGATTGAGGAATTGAAGGTTGATATGGGGACTGGGGATATATTTTCAAAGTTAGAGAAAAAAGCTCCAATAGAAAGTAAGGAGTTTAAGGAAGAAGAGGAATTGAAGGGAGAGTCAGAGGAGGAAGACAAGGATGTAAATGGCAATTTCAAAAATTGGATTGAGGGGTTAGGCGGCACGTAGTTACAATGGACCGTATAAAAGAACTAAAGAGCAGGTTTAAACCCAATAATATAGACTGTTTTTTAATAACTTCAAGGAACAATATATATTACCTGACTGGTTTTACAGGTGATGCTGGAATTCTTTTCATAGCTCCGCGTAAAGCTAAATTAATCACAGATTATAGATTTCAAGGAGAGGTAGTGGATAGGGTTCGGAATGCAGAGGTCTGTTTAACGAAGAAGAAATATATAGAAGAACTTGCAACCCTCCGAGTTATCAAAAGAAAAGAACGGGTAGGATTTGAATCCAAATATGTGCCGTATAATCTTTATTGGGAAATAAGGAAGAAGTTCAATTGGTTAAAATTCAAGAGTTTTGATTCATTTGTTGAGGATTTACGGTTAAGAAAGTCAGGGGATGAAATCGAGAATATCAAAAAAGCCTGTAAAATAGCTGATAAAGCGTTTACAGGGGTATTGGGTTATATAAAGGAAGGTGTCAGGGAGATAGAGATTGCGGCAGAGTTAGAATACAGGATGAAGAAATTAGGCGGGGAAAAACCTTCTTTCGATACCATTGTGGCTTCTGGGTTTCGGTCGGCAATTCCACATGGAACTGCTTCAGATAAAAAGTTAAAAAAGGGAGAATTCATTACAATAGATTTCGGTACATACTACAATGGTTATGCCTCTGATACCACAAGGACGGTCTTTCTAGGTACACCTACTCTGAGAGACAAGAAGATTTATAATACTGTATATTATGCACAGAAAAACGCTCGTGAAGCAACGGAGGAAGGTGTTAAATTAAAGGTTCTTGATAAGATCGCCAGAGATTATATTAAAGAGAATGGATACGGCAAATACTTTACCCACTCTTTAGGCCATGGTGTTGGATTGGATGTACATGAAGCCCCCATTATATCCTACAGGAACAATAATGGAATTGCAGAAAAGGGGATGGTCTTTACAATAGAGCCAGGTATATACATACCCGACTATCAGGGTACACGGATTGAAGATACAGTTGCCATCCTTGATGGAAGAGTCGAAGTTTTGACTAACCTAGAGAGGGAGTTAATAGTTTTGTAAAATGGGCTCTGTTAGCGATCTCAGAAAGGGTTTAATAATAAGATTTGAAGGGTCAATTTACGAGGTCCTAGATTTTCTTCATGTAAATCCTGGTAAAGGCCAGGCTTTTGTCAGGACAACTCTTAAGAATTTGGAATCGGGAGCAACAGTCAAACAGACCTTTAAGAAAGGCGATAATTTCGAGGTCCTGAGACTGGAAGAGAAAGATGCACAATATTTATACAAGGATGACGGGAAATATTATTTTATGGATATGGAGAGTTATGAGCAATATATTATAGATGAAGCAAAGATAGGTGGAAGGAAAGCTTATTTAAAGGAAGGTATGGAATACAAATTAAAGATGACTGAGGGAAGAGCGCTTGGATTAACGCTTCCAAATTTCATAGCTTTGAAAGTCACCTCTACTGAGCCAGGACTGAGGGGTAATACAGCCCAGGGTGGCTCAAAACCCGCTGTACTGGAGACAGGTGCAGTGGTGAAAGTGCCACTGTTCATCAAGGAAGGGAATGAGGTTGTTATTGATACAAGAACAGGGGAGTATTCCGAAAGGAAATAGATAGGAGGTTTGATGACAGAAAAAGATATAGGATACGAAAGGACACTTAATGCAGGAGAGGTTTTATTTAGGGAAGGAGATAAGGGGGATAGGATGTATCTTATAAAATCAGGAAAAATCAGGATTGTTAAGGAAATGGATGAGATGGAAAAGACCCTTGCCGTGTTGAATGAAGGAGCATTTTTTGGAGAAATGTCGGTCCTAGATAATCGGCCGCGTTCAGCATCAGCAATAGCTGAAACTGATACGGAGCTTATTATTGTCGATAGAGATGCTTTATTGCGGAAAGTTAATGAGAATCCATTTATTAAATATATTATAGGGACACTTACCGATCGCCTTAGAAAGACTGATGATATGCTTAAGTATTACTCGGTTTCCAATGAGAAAATACGTTTTATGCGTTATCTTAAAGATGAAGCCAGAGGTAAGGATAATGGCACCGGGGAGGATATCGATACTGGTTTAAACCCAGAGGGGAAAGAGATTGCAGATATGATTGGTTTGACCCGGGATGAAATAAGAAATTATCTAAAGAAGTTAGAAAAGTATGGGATAGTAGAAATAGGGGATACTATCATAGTAAAAACACTGAAAAGACTCAAGAAATACGAAGAATTCATCTCACTTCAGGAAGAATTCGAAAAATAGACAAACAGAATGTCTTTAGGAGTATACTCCATATGCCAATGACTTACACCATTATTGAGGAGGGCTTGCAATGTCAAAAGAAGATATAGGACAGGAGAGATTACTCAAGTCCGGGGAATATTTGTTTAGAGAGAAGGACAGAGGGAATGAGATGTATCTTATAAAAAGGGGCAAGATAAGAATTACTAAAGAAATGGGAGGAGAGGAAAAACCCCTTGCTGTGTTGAATGAAGGAGCATTTTTTGGAGAAATGGCTATTATAGATAACAAACCTCGTTCAGCTTCTGCAATAGCAGAGGAAGATACAGAATTAATAATCGTAAATAAAGAAGCATTTTTGAATAAAGTAAATGAAAATGCATTTATCAAGTATGTCATTGTAACACTAATACAACGCCTGAGAGAGACCAACGAGATGTGGATGTACCAGGGGATTCATAATGCGAAAGCCAGGTTGATTAGCTATATTAGATATAAAGCAGAGGAAAATAATAAAGGCTCTGGAATAAATATTGACTCTAGAGTCCCTTTGAATTATAATTTAATATCTACTGCAATTGTTATGGAGCCTTCCATAATAAAAGATTTTTTAAATGAGTTAGAGCGGGAAAATATTCTTACAATTAAAGATACCATAATAATCAACTCATTGGAAAAAATTAAAGAATATGAAGATTTTGTAGTGACTTTAGAAGAATTCAAGAAGATTGAAGAATATGAGGATATTGTCAGACTTAGAGAAGAATTAGGACAATAATCAGCCTATTGTTTCAAAATCAGTGTAGGGTATTAGAGGCGCTGGGATACAAATTTCCCCTTTTTCTGTTTGATAATTTTCTAAAAGCGCTACCATCAGTCTTGATGTAGCAACACCAGACGCATTTAATGTATGGATATATCTTGTTTCGCCTCCTTTCTTTATCCTAATCTGTGCCCTTTTTGCCTGGAAGTCTTCAAAGTTACTTATGGAAGAAGTTTCGAGCCATCTATCAACCCCTGGTGCATATACCTCTATATCGTATGTCTTTGCCGAAGCAAATGATAGATCGGAAATGGGGAGTTGGGTTACGCGATAGGGGATATTTAGAAGTTCGATGACATCTAATGCTTCTTTAAGTAAATGCTCAAGCGTCTCGTAGGATTCCTCGGGATGAACAAAATTAACAAGTTCTACTTTATTGAACTGGTGGATTCTAAGAAGCCCTCTGGTCTCTTTTCCATAGGCGCCAGCTTCCCTTCTAAAGCAAGCTGTATAACCACAATATTTAATTGGAAGATCGTCTTCTTTTAGTATTTTATTTGCTAAAATGTTGGTTAAAGGAACCTCTGCTGTCGGGTTTAGGAAAAAACCGTCCCTTTCTGTTACATACATATCGTCTCTCATCTTAGGCAGTTGTCCAGTGGTAAACATTGAATCTTCATTTGCTAAGAATGGAGGGAATATCTCTGTATATCCATGGCGTTTTATATGCAAATCGAGCATGAAGTTAATTAGAGCCCTTTCCAGGGTAGCCCCCTTGTCTTTATATAGAGAAAAATTACTACCCGCTATACGGGCAGCACTTTCGAAGTCAAGAATGTCGAGGAATTTCCCCAGTTTAATATGGGTAAGCGGCTTAAACGGGAAATCTTTAATTCCAGTGGATTCTTTTATAACTATAGATTCCTCAGTTACAGAAGGGTGGATTCTATTAGGGATCCAGGAGATGAAATCCCTTACCTTTTTTTGTGTCTCTTTTAATTTTTTTTCCTTTGTTGTAGCTTTTTCTTTAAGTTCTTCAAGTTCTCTAAGCAATGACGAAGCATCTTTACCTGCCCTTTTTAGTTCTCCAACGTTCCCCCCTTTTTCATTCCTTTCGCGCCGTAATTCATCAACAAGGCCTTGCAGGGTTTTTCTTTCCTTATTTAACTTCACAAATTCCTTGAAGTCTAAGGAAAGTCCCTTTTTCCCCGAGATTCCTTTTAGTTCCTCTATATGTTCTTCTACATACCTTATGTTATACATCGAGATATCTTACTTCTGTTAATACCCTATTTCTTATATCATCGACTGTTTCGGGTATTTCTATTAATTTACCTTTCTTTACTGTCTCTTTGGTGAGAATAGTCATTCTGTTTCCACATTTGCATTTATAGGTAGTATCCTTATTGAATAGGGTTTTTCGCTTACCACATCTCTCGCATTCAAAAATCCATTTCATTCCTGCTGTTTTACCCTTCTTTGTTATTGGTTTACCTTCAATTTCAACTATATCAAGGCTAAAGTTTATAGTGGGAGCATTGGAGAGGCTGGTGCCCACGCCATATCCATCCACCCATTTATTTAGATTTTTTATATTTGCCTCGTCCAGCCCACCAGATGTGAATATACCTACATCTTTACGGTTGGCAAGATCAAGTTCTTCTCTTATTTCACGAGCTATTTGCGTCAAATTTCCTCTTCTTGAAGCTGGTGTATCTATCCTTATAGCATCGAGTTTGTCACCCAGTGAGGTTGCAAGTCTAAGGGTTTCTACTTTTTCGTCTCTGAAAGTGTCCACGAGAATAATCCTCGGAATGTCCGTTGGGATTGTTTTATCATAAGCGATTGCTGCTTTAACCGTATCACCGAGGATGAGAATTACTGAGTGTGGTATAGTGCCTTTCGGTTTTATTCCCAATCTTTCTCCGGACAGGATTGCAGATACACCATCCACTCCCCCTAAATATGCATATCTATCTATAACCGGTGTTATAGATGGGTGCATTCTTCTTGCACCGAAGGAAAGTATAGTTTTTTCTTTCGCTGCAACTTTGCACCGTGCTGCCTTTGTAGAAATGCCAGAAGCCTGACATATAAAACCTAGGAGTGGTGTTTCGAGGGAACCGAATTCAAGGTATTTACCTTTAATCGTAATAACTGGTTCTCCTGGATAAAATAAGCTACCTTCTGGAAGTGCCCAGACAGCAACATCTAAACCTTGTATGAGTTGCAAGGCTTCTTCTAAACCTGTAAATATTCCCCAGGCATAACCATCAGGGAGATTCTTTGCCCAGATTTCTGCTGTGACCAGAGGATTTTCATTCTCCTTCTTTAGTATTTCTTTTGCCCTGTTGAAATATATATCTGTCGTTTTTCCAGCGAGGATTTCATCCAATGTTGCATGAATTTGCATTATTTTACCTCCGCAAGCAGGACTTCTTTCATTTGTCTTAGAGCCCACTCTTTATCCCGGGGGGTAAGACCTTCCACTGCATCTTTTAATACTTCAACCTTAAAACCTCTCATACGGGCGTCAGCTGCAGTATATAGAACGCAAATATTAGTAGCAACGCCAGTAAGTATGAGTTCTTCTATACCTTTTTCCTTTAGCATTTTCTCGAGTTCTGTATTGTAGAAGCCAGAATAGGTGGTTTTATTGATAATAATATCATCTTTATCTGGCTTTAATTCATTTATTATCTCTGCTCCATATGTCCCTTTGACACAATGCTCTGGCCATATCTCGAATTCTGGGTCATCTTTTCTGTGGGAGTCGCATAGATAGATAACAGTAACACCCTCTTTATGTGATTTTTCCCGTTCTTTTTTTATCCTGTCGATAATTTTCTCGCTCCACTCTACATAAAGAGTTCCATCGGAACATATGAAATCGTTTAACATATCGATTATAAGCAGTGCCTTTTTCATACATTAAACCTATTTAAAAAGTTATTTATGTCAAGGGAATGGAGAGACCTTCCAACCTACATACCTTACACCTTTATATAAGCCACAGAGACACAAAGTGATATAGTTAAATAGTTGAGTAGTTTAGTAGTTAAGTTGGTAAAAAAAATAAAACCAACCCCTAAACCCTAAGACCAAACACCTAATAATGCCACAGAGACAGGAGAGAACATAGAGGAAGAAATTTTTGTTTTGTAGGAAGGGAAAGACACAGATTTACACAGATGATAACTGATTTTCAATCAAAATTCATAATTCATAATTTAACATTAGAAACAACGAACCCTATGAACTCGATAAACTCAACGAACCCACATCCTAACCCATCCACCTACTTTGTTCACCAAACCCGAAACCGGAGTAGTGGCAATTCATGAATTGCCTCTACATGTCTCGCGTCTTTGAAAAACGCAGAGCAAGCTCTGCTACTCCAGTATCTGGAAATTGTGGGAGCGACATCCCTGTCCCAAAATGTGGGAGCGACTTCCCAGTCGCGATTATCGCGGCCCCTGCGACTAAAAACTGTACCCTCTCTGGTAAGTCTTTTTAGGCCTAAAAGGCGTAGATAATATCAACGCCTTAAACCATGTGTGTTGGTTTTATACACTTATGCCATATCTCTTCCCTTACAAAGCCAAAAAGGGAATTAATTGAGTATCCAAAATGGAGATAGAAAACTGGAGGTCTAGTCTTGACAATAATTTTCTTTACTTTAGAATTTATTGGCATGAAAAGGTTAAAACTTATTATTGAGTATGACGGCACAGATTTCTACGGCTGGCAAGTTCAGCCTCATAGAAGAAGTGTTCAGGGCGAGATTGAAGAAGCATTAAGGACGATTTATGAGAAGGAGATCCGCGTGGAAGGCGCTGGAAGAACCGATAGAGGAGTCCATGCATACGGTCAAGTTGCATCTCTCTATGTTCCCGAGAAACTCAATCCCCCTGTATTAAAAGATGCGATAAATGGTAATATTGGAAGTGATATTTTTATAAAGGAGTGTACTCCTGTGCCTTCTGATTTTCACGCCCGTTTCAGTGCAAAATCAAGGATATATCAATATCAGATATATAATGGAAAATCTGTTTTTAGACGTCGCTACTATCATCAGATAAACGAACGATTAGATATTCCTTTAGTAAAAGAAGCTGCAGAAAAGCTTATTGGAGAAAGGGATTTTACGCACCTCGCAACAAAGGATAAAGGTATATGTGATTTAAATAGAATCGATATTAAAAAAGTAGAGGATACAATCTACCTTACCTTAGAAGCAGACCATTTCTTAAGAAGAATGGTTCGAGGGATAGTAGGGTTACTTGTAGTTGTCGGTAAAGGAAAGTTCCATCCAGAAGAAGTATTAGATATGGTCTCCGGTAAGATTAGGCGACCTCCCGTTGCACCTCCAGAGGGACTTTTTCTGTCGAAGGTTATTTATTAAATTCGGTCTCCCGTCTACTCTACTCATACCAAAACCACTACCAGGACAGGAATTATGGAATACGCAAGGAGGAGATAGTCCGGTGAAGAGAAATGGTATTCCCGAAAAGAAGTCCTACTCTCCCCTGGATCATACGCTTTTGCATGAAGCGCAAGAGCCAGCTGGTCTGCTTGTTTAAGCGCAGAATTAACTATTGGAAATAGTATAGTAAAAAATTCCTTTACTCCTCTCACCGCACCACCCCTTGCTCTTTGGGCTATAACGATTCTTTTCCCTTCTCTTATTAAAAAAGGTATAAATCTCAAAACCAGTATCATAATCATGGGAATCTCTCTTGCTGTCCTGGATTTCAAACGGAAGAAGAACCCGGAAAGACTTTCGGAAAGTTCTATTGGAGAAGTTGTAAGTCCGAGGAGCATTGTCCCCACTATAATTAATATCAGCCTTACAGCGAATAGGCGTCCGTTTTTAATGCCTTCTAATGTTCCAGAGAGAAAACCGCACTTGAATATAACTTCACCTGGAGTGAGAAAAAAATGGAACAAAATTGTAAGAGCAAATAATATGAGGAAAGGCATGAATCCCTTTATTAATCTTAATGGAGGTAGTTTCGTAAAGAGAAAAGGGAATAGGATTACAATTCCCAGGAAACCATAGGTAAGGATAGTCTTTCCGAAAAGGGCGGTGACAACAAATACAATAGTAAAGATAAGTTTAGCTCTTGGATCGAGAGAATGGATAATCGATCTTCCGGGATAATATGCAAGAGTCACTTAGAAAGAATAGTACTTAGGAATCCCACAAAGAGTGGAGCAGGATCCTCAAGTCTAGACTTGAATTCAGGGTGCGCTTGTGTTGCAATAAAGAATGGATGATTCTCTAATTCCATAAACTCCATAAGTGGTTCTCCTTTTAAAGGTTTATAAACTCCACTAAATATAATGTCTTCCCTTTCGAAATTTTCAATGTAATCGGGATTGACTTCATATCGGTGTCGATGCCGTTCGAGAATCACTGGTTCTTTCTGCTCAAGGATGCCCAGTCTAAAGTCTTCCTTAACATTCTTTATGCTGACCCTGTCCTTCTCCAATCTATGAGTTTTTTCATACCAGTAAAAAACCTTGGAATTTTTTTTCAACTGGGCGGCATAGGCTCCCAGGCGCATCGTGGCACCATATTTCTCTTCTTTCAGGAGTTTTTTCTGTTCTGCGAGATAGTCAATCACAGGATAAGGAGTACCTGGATCAAACTCTGTAGAGTCTGCCCCTTTCAAACCCATAACATTCCTTGCATACTCAATTAAGGCAAGTTGCATACCCAAACATAAACCAAGGAAGGGAATTTCGTTCTCTCGCGCATAGCGAATAGCTTCTATCTTCCCCGCTATACCGGATGTACCAAATCCCCCAGGCACAATTATACCCTCTGCTTCCCGAAGACAGCTACTCCCTTCTCCCTCTATCATTTTAGCATCAATCCACTCAATATCAACGCCAACTTGTTCTCCTGCTCCTGCATGCTTTATAGCCTGATTTACAGAAATGTAGGAATCTTTTAGAGAAAATTCGCCTGTGTCAAGATATTTACATACCATAGCTACTTTTATGCTCTTTCCTGGATTTGTAATCCCCCTGGTGAGTTTCTCCCATCTCTTCCAGTCAGGCTTTTTCTTTGGGGTAAGATTCAACCTTTTTAAGAGTTTCTCCCCAAGTGCCTCGCATTCGAAGTTCAAAGGCACTTCATACACACAATCTACATCCGGAGCAGAAATAACGTGATCAGCTTCAATATTAGCATAAGTTTCGATTTTACTTTTCCTCACACGGTCCAGTGGAGCTTTTGCCCTACAGAGAATGATATCAGGAAAGATTGCATGTTCCGATAACTGTCTTATTGCCTGCTGAGCAGGTTTGGTTTTCATCTCATTTATGTGGGAAGGAATAGGGAGATATGTAAGCATAACAACTGCCACGCTATTTTTCCCCTTTATACGAGATAGACTTTTAACAGCGAAGAGATAGGGAATATTTTCATAGTCTCCAATGGTTCCCCCAATCTCTACAACCGCTATCTCAAAACCACGCGATGCTTCCTCCATTCTTCTAATGATTTCCTGTGGTATGTGAGGGATAAACTGAACAGTCTTTCCGAGATACCCTCCTCTCCTTTCCCTGTCAATAACCTGTTTGTACACCTGCCCAGTAGTTATATTGTTGCCCTTTGGAATATCACAAGAGAGGAAACGCTCATAACTCCCGAGGTCCTGATCTATCTCTCCGCCATCGTCAGTAACCCACACCTCACCATGCTCTGTTGGCCTGAGGGTTCCTGCATCATAATTTATATAGGGGTCAATCTTTATCGCAGTCACTGAGTATCCGTAATTTTTCATTATCTTTGCGATTGATGCAGTCGCTATTCCTTTCCCTATACCACTCAAAACTCCCCCAACCACAATAATATACTTAGTTTCCATCTCTAAAGAAAACTTACCTCCTACTCAAACAATTAGGCTTTCAAGCCTCTTTTTCTTGTCCGTTTTTTTCCTCTTTCTCTTCCCCCTGGTCCTTAGCCACCTCGGACTTTTTCTGCTGTTCTAAAACATATTCCCTTTCCGAAAGGACGACATTCCTTCTCTTTTCATCAACCTCGATAACCTTGAGTTTTAACTTTTCACCCAATGAATATCGATCGCCTGGTTTCTTCATCTTCTTTTTCACAAGATGGGAGAAGGGAATAAAACCCTTCAAGCCTTTACCTAGTGAAACAATGACACCTCTGGGGAGCATTTCGTAGATTTTGCCAACAACATTGCTGTGCACAGGGTATTCCTCAATAAAGGATTTTAAGGGGTCTTTCTCGAGTTGCTTTAAGCCCAATGAAATCCGTCTTTCCTCTGGATCAACTGCCAGAACCTTACATTCTATCATCTTTTCCTTATCAAGTACCTCTTTAGGATGTCCGATTCTTCGTATCCAGGAAATATCAGAGATATGGAGGAGTCCTTCCACCCCTTCTTCCAGTTGTATAAAAGCACCAAAAGAGGTGAGGTTAACAACCCTACCTTTTACAACTGCTCCCACAGGGAATTTCTTCTCCACACCTTCCCAGGGGTCAGGAATTGCCTGTCGAAGTCCAAGAGAAACCTTACGTGCCTTTTCATCTACCTCCAGAACTATTGCCTGTACAGTTTCTCCTACCTTCATCACCTCTGATGGATGCTTTATATGCTTTGTCCAGGACATTTCAGAGACATGAACCAATCCTTCAATACCGGGTTCAAGTTCTAGAAAAGCTCCATAATCAGTAAGCGAAACAACCTTCCCTTCAACCTGGTCTCCTATCTTATATCGCTTTTCTATCTTTTCCCATGGATTAGGTTTCAACTGTTTTAAACCCAGGGAGACCCTCTGGGAGTCTCTATCTACTTTTATGATCTCTATTTCCACCTCATCCCCTATAGAGAGCATCTCCGATGGATGGTTGATTCTACCCCATGACATATCGGTGATATGAAGAAGACCATCTATACCTCCAAGATCGATAAAGGCACCAAATTCTGTTATATTCTTAACAATTCCCTTCGCAATCTGACCCTCTTCAATCTCTACAAAGAACTTTTCTACCTTTTCCTTCTGCTCCTCTTCTAGAAGAACCCGCCTTGAAACGACAATATTACGTCTTTTGAAATTAACTTTGATAATCCGTACGTTGAATTTATCTCCAACTTCAATATCTACCTCCCTGGCAGGTTTCATATCAATCTGGGAACCAGGCAGGAATGCCTCTGCTCCATAAACCTTAACCATGAGGCCTCCCTTGACCCTACGAATTACTTCCGCTTCAACGGGATTCCCTTCTTCGCAAGTTTCCTGAACATCATCCCAGACTTTGACGAAATCCGCTTTCCTTTTCGAAATTGAAGCAAGACCTTGAGCACCTCCTATATCGTCAAGGTAGACATCCACCTGGTCACCTATGGAAATATCCTCAATTGAGTCAAAATCTCCCAGAGGTATAATGCCTTCTGATTTCAAACCAACATTCACTAAAACCTCTTTATCAGTAATCTTGACTACCTTTCCTTTGACCAAGCCCTTCTTGGGGCTTGTAGTTTCAACATATTGATCGAGCAATTCTTTTGCTTTTGAATCGCTTATTGATTCAATTACAGAATTTAAGTCTTCGTTCATGTAGAATTTCCTCCTTTTTTAAGCGATTTCATTTAATTTACAAATAACTTCATCTATTACCCAATAAGGGGTAGAGGCTCCTGCTACGACGCCAACCCTGTCTCTACCCTCAAACCAATCCTCTTTGAGTTCATCTACTGTCTCTATATGATGGGTCATACACCCTTCATTCCTTGATATTGCAGCTAACCTTGAAGTGTTTGCACTTTTCTTGCCCCCAATGACTACCATAGCATCTACCATTCCTGCAAGTCTTCTTACCTCTTCCTGTCTTCTATCTGTAACTTCACAAATAGTATTAAATACCTTTAATTCTTTTGTCTTAGGCAACAATTTAATTATGGCATCTTCAAGAGACTGCATGGATTGCGTTGTCTGTGCAATCAGTCCGACTTTCCCGTCTTCTTTAATCTCTACCTCGTCATCTACATTTATCACCTGCACCCTCCCTCCTGTATAACCAACAATACCTTCCACTTCCGGATGGTCCCTTTCTCCAACCACAAAAGTCTCATATCCATCCTTTACGAGTTCCATTGCTTTCTCCTGAGCACGCTTAACAAGAGGACAGGTAGCATCAATTACCTTGAGACCCCTTTCCTTAATGTCCTTTCTAACCTCAGGGGAAACTCCGTGCGAACGAATGACAACATAACCGCCATCGGCCTCACTCAGATCAGACACAGGGACTATCCCTTCCCCTCTCAACTTCTCCACCACCTGGGGATTATGTATAAGAGATCCCATAGTATAGACATTCTCTTCTGTTTTTTTTCTTATGTCTCTTGCGAGTTTTATTGCTCTTTTAACTCCAAAGCAGAAACCCATGTCCTTTGCAAGTAAAAGATCCATCATGCCATTCCCTTTACCTCGTCTAGTATTCTCTCGGATAGCTTACGCGCATTCTCACTACCTCTACCTCCAGTTTCAGGATAGATAGGATCCCCGAATGTGACCCGGAGTGGTGATATACGAAAGAAATGCCCGAGCATTGATTCGTGTGTTCCTTCAATGAGAGTGGGAACTATGGGTGCCTTTGTCCTTATCGAAAGAAAGCCCACTCCCGGTTGGGCTTTTAAGTATTCGTTTGTTTTTGAACGCGTTCCCTCAGGAAAAAGCATCACAGCTTTCCCTTTTTTAAGCAGACTAACAAACTTCCTCAAAGAACCTATCCCGGGGGTTTTTACATCAACCGGGATCACATTTACGCTTTTAAGTAACCAGGCATATGGTTTCGTTACAAAGAGATCCTTCTTCGCGAAATAATATATCTCGCGCTTATCAACACAGCATCCAGCCAAAGGAGGATCATAGTTTGAGCGATGATTGGGTGCAATAATGACTGGGCCTTTTTCTGGTATATTAGAAACGCCTGCTATCCTTAGACCAAATAGAATCTTAAATATAAGATAGATTAGGAACCTGCCAATTCTATATTGAAGTGATGCTCTCATTTAGTTGTTTTACTTTGCTGACAACCCAATCCACCTGCCCTTCTATAGAGAGAGAAGTGGTATCAAGGAAAAATGCATCAGGGGCCTTCTTTAGCGGACTTTCCGATCTTGTGGAGTCATGGTAATCCCTGCGCTTGAGGTCTTTTTTCACCTCATCCAGGGAAACAGTATTACCTTTTTGTTTCTTTCTTCTCCGTGCCCTGATTTCCAGTTCCGCATCCATATATATCTTAAGGTCAGCATCAGGGAAAACTATCGTCCCTATATCCCTCCCCTCAACTACCACATTTTGATTCCTGGAAATTTTTCTTTGAACTCCTACCAACCATTCTCGGACGACCTTCATCTTCGATACCGGAGTAACTGCCTTATCTATTTCATCCTTTCTCAAATAATCCGTAACATCTTCTCCGTTTACAAAAGTTCTCTGGCCTTTTTCACTACATTTCACATCAAGTCGTAAACCTTTTAATACCTGGGTAACCTCACTTTCCTTCCTCGGATCCTTACCTTGCTTTAAAACCACATAAGCCACTGCTCTATATGTTGCACCTGTTTCCAAGTAAACCCATCCGAAATGTTCAGCAACCTTTTTTGCAGTTGTAGTCTTCCCGGATCCAGAAGTTCCATCAATTGCTACTACAAAATTCCTATTCATTATATCATTATAGAAAAAATTATCAAGGGGTCAAGGGCATTATGTGATTATTATAGATAAATGTCGTTAAAAAATAGCGGGGGTGGGATTTGAACCCACGACCTTTGGGTTATGAGCCCAACGAGCTACCTGACTGCTCCACCCCGCGCCGTCAAAGAAAAATATATGTCAATCAATAGTTTTGTCAAGCCCTTTCAATCCTTAATCTCTCTCCTTCCTTCCATAGCTCGAAGTAGTGTTACATCATCGGCAAAATCAAGGTCGGTTCCAACCGGTATTCCCTGGGCAATCCGTGTAATCCTTACATTGTGTGATTTCAGTTGTTCTCGAAGATATAAAGCTGTAGCTTCACCTTCTGTTGTTGGATTTGTTGCAATAATAACCTCATTAATCTTCTCCTTGCCAACCCGCGCAATCAAAGAATCAATATTTAAATCTTTTGGGCCTTTATTATCCAGGGGAGAAATAAGACCGCCCAGAACATGGTATAGTCCATTGAAAACCCCGGCCCGCTCTATTGCAAAGACATCCATTGGCTTCTCTACCACACATATAGTGGCTCTATCTCTGCGAGGGGAAGAACATATAGGACAGGGATCCAGAACTGTTATATTACCGCACTTACTGCAAAAACTAATCTCAGAAAGCACTGCTTCTATGGACCTGAAAATCTTTTCCCCGTTTTGCGGATTCGAAAGAAGGTAGAATGCTGCTCTCTCAGCAGATTTCTTACCAATACCAGGAAGAAGCTGTAGAGCATCCGTAAGACGAACGAATATCTTTGGTGGGTTCACGCTATTATGTCCCCAAACCCTGACAGCGGTAAAACTCCAAGATATTCCTCCATTTTCTTCTGCCATAACTCTTTTACCTTTTCCCTGCTCTTATTAATGGCAGCAACTATAAGATCCTCGATCAAATCCTTATCCTTTTCGCCAAGTAGGCTTTCTTCTATCTTTAACCCTATAATATTACCAAGTCCATCAACTTCTACTTTTACCATGCCTCCACCGCTGTCTACAATTATTCTTTCCTCCTTGAGTTCGTTTTTTACTTTTTCAGCCTGTTCCTTGAACCCTTTCAAATCAAATATATTCTTCAGCATTGAATATCTCCTTTATTTTCTTTATCATTGGGTCATCTTTTAATGCTTCCCCTACAGATTCTTGCGTAGTAATTATATCAACCTCTACATCAAATCCAAATGTCTCTTTGCATGCCTCCTTCAAAAGATGGATATCTTCCTTTAGGTGTTCTTTGTGCGAGGAAGGAACATTCAATTCCAAACGATTATTGCTAAACGAAACTGGCTCTACCTCTTTTAAAAAACTCTTGAAGAAATTTTTACCATTGGTTTTATCGATAGTCTTTATTATCCTCTGCCACAATTCGCCTACATCTGTTAACGGTTCTTCTTTAACCTCTGTGAGGGTTTCCTCGCGTTTCGTATAAGACTTCTTCTTTTCTTCAGTGCGATGACCTCCCAATTCTTCTATTAACGTATTAATATCTCTAAGGTCAGGTATTCTGGCCATCCTAAGCATTGATAGGTCAATGAAAACTTGCGAATATGGAATATTTCTAATGTCTTTCTCCATATCAGTAGAAAGATTAAGCACGGCCGTTATAAACTCAGGCGATACACTCTTTGCAAGTCTCTTTAAATCTTTATTTATCTCGACCGAAGTGGGGTCAGGAATATCAAGGTTGTAGAGCAGGAGTTTGCGGATAAACTGTAGCCATCCATAAACAAGCTCACGCAGGTCATAACCTTTTTGGATAATATCTTCTACGCCCTCAATGATAATCTTTTCATCTCTATTAGATATTCCCTCAAATAACTTCATATAGCTCTCTTCTCCTATAAATCCAAACACCTCTTTTGCATCCCCAATGGTAATTCGACCCTCTGAGTAGGATACCAATTGTTCAAGCATTCCTTCAGCATCCCTTATAGAACCTTCTGCCCTGGTTGCTAAAAGATTAAGCGTCTCCTCATCTGTATCTATGGACTCCAATTCAACCAATGATTCCAGTTTTGAGAAGATCTCTTTCTCGGTTAACATCCGGAAGTCAAATCTCTGGCAACGAGAGAGAACAGTCTTTGGAACCTTCTGCGGTTCTGTAGTGGCAAAGATAAAAACAACATGTGAGGGAGGCTCCTCCAGAGTCTTTAGGAGAGCATTAAATGCCTCTTTTGTGAGCATATGGACTTCGTCTATTATGTAAACCTTGTATCTGGCTGAACTTGGGCTATAAGCAACTGCCTCCCTGAGATCCCTTATTTCATCAATTCCCCTGTTTGAAGCTCCATCTATTTCTATAACATCAATGGCACTCCCCTTTGTGATGGAGATACAGGTTTCGCATTCATTGCAGGGATTCTCTACCACGCCTTTTTCACAATTCAGAGATTTTGCCAGGATACGAGCAACTGATGTCTTCCCAACCCCTCTTGGACCCGCAAATAGATAAGAATGCCCCACCCTACCATGCCTTAAGGCAGACATCAAGGTTTGAGTTACATGTTTTTGACCTACAACTTCATTAAAATTTTGAGGTCTATATTTACGTGTTAATACCAGATATCCCATAATAATTATTTACCAGTCGTACATCTTGTTTCGTCTTTATTCTTCTCTCGGTACTAAAGAAGAAAAGCTCCACTTAGGTAACCCTCCATCAGGGATGAAACCTTCTTACCGCTGCTTCCTTCCGGATCTGACGGGGTTTGAAGTACACCCCTATGAAGGACCCAAACTTCATCACCTTCTCCAAGAGCCCATAAAAAAAGAAGAAAGACTCCTACAAGCATTCAGCCCTGCTATAGCGGATTGCAGGTAGAGGGCACCGCTAACTCCCCGCCTAGTACGACTGGTAACCCTATATTAAAATGTGACTAGATTATGTCAAGGGGGATTGTGGTAAATTAGTTGATGAGTATATGGGTAGATGAGTAGATGGGTATATGGATTATTGTGTAAATGAGTTAATCAGTAAGTTGGTTAATTAGTTGAAAGTTTTCCTTAGCATATCTCTCGTCTCAGATCTTAGATTTTTTTAATTTTACTAATTTACTCATATACTGATCTACTTATACACTCATCTACCCATATACTTTAATTACTTGACATTTTAAAGTTATTTTCTAACAATGAGGTGTGTTAAACCTAATAAAATTAGAAGAAGTGGATTCCACCAATGAGTGGGCAAAAAGAAATATAGAAAAACTCTCTGACCTTGATGGAGTAATTGCAAGAATTCAAACTAGAGGTAAGGGCAGAGGTTCAAATAAATGGTTTTCA
>DAOVFB010000042.1 GCA_030668705.1 Candidatus Stahliibacteriota bacterium | reverse complement strand
TTCAAGTGACAAAAGAAGCCTTATCTGTCAGTATTCGGCTTTCAGTATCTACATATGGTGGGATGAGGTATTTTAAAATTTGCACTTTACAATTTTCATTTTACAGTGGAGCGAAGCGACTATCCCTCTTTACTTATTCATATTTATTCATAATATACCTAAATGAGAAAACTTACGCGCGCCGTCCTTCGGAGAAAGTTTATACATCTTATGACTCTGGTGATACCGATTGCGTATATATATATTGATAGGTTTCCAATGGTAATTGCTCTGGCTATTCTGGGAGTTAGTGCAGTTATAATAGACTTTCTGCGTCTTGAGTTAAGACCAGTTAGAAAATTCTTTTACCTTCATTTTGGGGATCTCTTCTGGAAGAGGGAAGAGCACAATCTAACAGGGGCTACAATGTATGCTGTTTCTGCTTTCCTCTCGATTTACCTTTTTGATAAATGGATAGCTATAGCAGTACTATTATTTCTCTCACTTGGTGATACAGCGGCTCATCTAATTGGCGTGAAGTGGGGGATAACTTATCTCAATTCAGAGAAAACAATAGAAGGGAGTGCTGCATGTCTTGTTATCTGCCTGGGAATTTCAATGCTCCTTCCACACCCTGATATTCTTGTTCTGGTTGCGGGCGCAGTTGTTGCTTCTCTTGTAGAACTCTTTCCTCTTGGTGTAGATGATAATCTTACTTTGCCCCTTATCAGTGGTGTTGCGATGGAGATACTTGCCAAACAATTAGTAGTATTGTAAAACGGGTTCGCAGATTATTGGCTTTCCGTCAGCGATATGCCTGACATATCTGGAATCAATGAATTCAATCCATCTTTTGCCAGCGAGATACCGGGCAAGGGCTTCCTCGGGATTTTCCGAGCAAAGAATAAGGAATTTTAGATATGAAAAACCTATGAGAAGGTTATTCTCAATTCCGTAGAGGTTATATTCACTGCCTCTCAAATTTTCTTCCTCTTTCCGGGTCAATCCTATCATACCCGAACGCAACAGTATCTTTCCAATATAATCTGCAGTTCCGTCCATAAGTTGAGTGAGACCCTTTGCATCAACTCTGCTTGTGGCAGAAGGGATGAAGCTACTCTCGGATTGAATCCACCGCACAACTACGTCCCATCTCATACCGAATCTTACCGAATAATCAAAGGCCCTTTTAATTATCTCGCTTTCCCCTGTTATTCCATAGGACCGTGCATAGAATAAAGCCTGCGTTCGAATCTCTTCGTAGTCCCCTTGCCATCGGAGCCCAGAAATAGGATTTATACCTCCTATTGGCATGAGAGACATCAACAAGAAACATAACATTATTATGGAATGAAATCTCTCTTGTATTTTAGGTTTGCAAAACATTTTTATAATCATTAGTAAACATAATTATACATTATTTGTTAAAAAAAAGCAAGGGGTTTAGCAAAAATTATGACTCACGAGTCATTTATGGCTGTCAGCAGAGGCTGGGTCAAAACCCTCATTTGGTCATTGCGTGTAGGGGCAAGACCCATCTTGCCCTTCTCTTCTTGCCCCGTGGAATAGGAGAGATTACCTGAAGTGCTTCTATTCCAGCGGTGAACAATGACATTCGATTTTAAAGTAGGGGCACTTCATGAATTGCCTCTACAAGGCGTGTAAAAGAACGTAGAGCAAGTTCTGCTACTCCTGTATCTGGAAATTGTAGGAGGGACATCTCTGTCCCAAAATGTGGGAGCGACTTCCCAGTCGCGATTATCGCGGTTTTTAAAACCGCTCCTACAATGTAAGGGTCAGGTCACCTGACCCATTAGGGCGAGGAAACCTCGTCTCTACAAAATAGAATCCCTTTGCTCCCTTTGCGTCCTTGGCGAGAAACAAAGGGGGATAGATAATCTACGCTTGACAAAAAGGGGGAGATTTATATTAATATACAAATGGATTACGAGACCTTCTACGGGTTTAACCGGAAACCCTTTTCAACCTCACCAGATGAGAACTTCTATTTTGATAGTCCGGAGCATTCAAAAGCTATGAAAAAGTTACTGCATGGGATTGAGAACAGATTGGGCCTTTCTATTCTCGTTGCAGATATCGGCATGGGAAAAACCACTCTTGCGCGGAGAATGCTTAATCTGCTTTCATCTAATGATGATTGTGAAGTCTCTCTTCTTATAATAATTCATCCCGATATTACTGCAGATTGGCTCTTGAAGAAAATATCTCTTCAGCTGGGTGCTACTGTAGAAAGTGATGAGAAGGTTAAAACAATAGCAGAGTTGTATAAAAGATTACAGGAATTCCACGAGGAGGATAAGAAGGTTGCAGTCCTTATAGATGAAGCAAATATGCTCAGGGGTAAGGATATCATGGAGGAGATCCGGGGACTTCTTAATATAGAAACCGAGTCAATGCACCTTTTGAATTTTGTTCTCTTTGGGCTGCCGGAAATGGAAGAGAACTTAAAAAAGGACGAACCTCTTTACCAACGGGTGGCAATAAGGACTACACTCAAACCCCTGGATTTCAAATCTGTAGTGGATTACATAAACCATCGAATAAAAGTAGCAGGGGGGAAGGATATTCCCTTTGTGGAGGATAGCTTAAAGTTAATTCACCATTATTCCGGAGGAAAACCGAGAATGGTTAATATAATCTGTGAGAACGCCCTACTTGAAGGATTTCTGGAGAAGAAAAAAGAGATTGGTACAGAACTCCTTAAAGTGGTTCTTACGGATCTTGCACTCTTAAAGAGTGAAGATGATTGAATTTATAAAGGGGGTTGGAGGGGGAAATGATTTCATTCTTATCTATCATAACGAAAGTTATGACTATTCCAATATAGCTCTGCGTATCTTACGGAGGAGATTCTCAGTTGGTGGAGATGGGCTAATTGTTATGGATGGGAAGAGTATGAGGTTCTTTAATCCTGATGGTGTAGAGGTTCCATTCTGCGGAAATGGAGTAAGGGTCTTTTTTTATCTCCTTTATATAGAGGGAAGGGTTAAGGGAGAAGATACAATAATGACTGGTGCGGGTAATATAACCCTTAAGTACGAAGATTACGGTAAAGTTTCGGCATTGATGCCGAAGGTTGAAATCGGTGAAAAGTCGGAAGACGGTGTAATGGTTTACTGTGGAGTTCCTCATCTTGTCATAAATGTAGAAGATGTAAATAATGTTGATGCAGAATCGGAGGGTTTACGTCTTTCCGGTCTTATCCCTGGTGGGAACAATGTGGATTGGGTCTCGCGCGAAGAAGATACTCTCGCTGTAAGGACCTATGAGAGGGGAGTTCTGGGAGAGACACTATCCTGTGCCTCCGGGATTGCAGCCGCTTCTTATTTTCTTATGGAGGATACAGGAAAAGAGCAATTCAGGATAAAAACAAAAGGTGGAGATTTTGAGGTTATTAGAAGAAAGGATTCACAGGGTAGATTGCTGCTGACCGGTGATGTTAAGATAACATTTAAAGGGAGCATACCCGAAAAGGAGGGTTATTGGCAAAAGAAAGAAAGTTTCCTGAAGGATTGACATTTGGCGATGTGCTTTTAAAGCCAAGATATTCATCGGTTCTACCAAATGAGGTTGAGCTATGCAGCCGCTTTAGCACCAATATCGGACTCAATTTTCCTATAATAAGCTCTGCTATGGACACAGTAACGGAAAAGGAGATGGCGATTGCCCTTGCATTGCAAGGTGGGCTTGGGATTATACACAAGAATATGTCAATAGAAAAACAGGCAGCCCAGGTCAGGAAGGTTAAGAGATATGAGAGTGTTTTTATTTCTGACCCTGTAACAGTGTTTCCCTCTGATACGATTGGGAAATTAATGGAGTTAATGGAGCATTATAATATATCCGGAGTGCCTGTTGTCGATAAGGAGAAAAAGATACAGGGTATAGTGACAAAAAGGGATATAATATTTGAGGAAGACAGATCAAAATTTATTAGAAAGGTCATGACCCCACGGAAGGCATTGATAACAGGCAGAGATGGGATTTCATTAGATGAAGTTAAGGATATTTTGCGGAAACATAGAGTGGAGAAATTACCTCTTGTTGATAAAGAGGGGCGTCTTACCGGACTTATTACTCTTCGCGATATACTCAAGAGAAAAGAATTCCCGGAAGCAAATATAGATGAAGAGGGAAAGCTGTACTGTGGTGCGGCTGTCGGAGTTTCCCCTGACACCGCTGAAAGAGCACAGGAACTCTTAAAAGCAGGGGCGGATTGTATTGTTATAGATACTGCCCATGGATATACGAAAAAGGTCTTTGATGTTGCAAAGCGTTTAAGAAAAATATGCTCTTCTGACCTTGTTGTTGGCAATATTGCAACGGGAGATGCGGCAAGAGGTCTTCTTAAGCTGGACGTTGACGCAATAAAAGTAGGAGTGGGCCCAGGTTCTATTTGCACTACAAGGGTTATAAGTGGTATTGGCGTTCCTCAGCTTTCTGCAATCCTCGAGGTCTCGGATGCAGTAAAAGAGCAAACACCTGTCATTGCGGATGGAGGAATCATCTATTCCGGGGATATTACAAAAGCCTTTGCAGCCGGAGCCGATTCGGTAATGATAGGGAGTCTCCTTGCTGGAACCGATGAAGCACCAGGGGAGCAGGTAATCCTTGAAGGCAGAAGGTTCAAGGTCTATAGGGGGATGGGTTCGATTGATGCCATGAAGCAGGGGAGTAAGGATCGTTACTTCCAGACAGGCAAATTGGTACCAGAAGGTGTTGTTGCACGTGTTCCCTATAAAGGACCTGTTAGTGAGGTTCTTTTTCAGCTTGCAGGCGGAGTCAGGTCTGGTATGGGGTATGTTGGAGCAACGACTATAAAAGAATTAAAGGGAAAAGCAGAATTTATCCGGGTTACATCCGCCGGGCTACGTGAAAGCCATCCTCATGATGTCAAAATAACTAAGGAACCTCCCAACTACGAAATTTGATAATAAGAAGAGAAAATAATTTACCTTTAGGACTTCACGGGATAGAGGAGCCTTTCGTAGAATATGAGAACAACTAAAAAATTTTGAAGTTAGTGGTTGCAGAACGCAGAAAACATAGTAATATCCATAGACTAATGCTTAATTATGAGGTGTTATTTGCACTTAAAGGAACGGACGGATAATTGTGAATTACAGAATATTGGGTGATAGAATAGAGAGTAAATACCTCAGAGGAGGTAAGGTGAGAAGTATTCATGGAACTACCATCCTTGGAGTAAAGAGGGATGGTGTAGTAGCAATGGGCAGTGATGGACAGGTCTCTTTGCAGGAGACGATAATGAAGGAAACCGCAAAGAAGGTCCAAACCCTGCATGAGGGTGCAGTCCTGGTTGGCTTTGCAGGAGCACTAGCGGATGCACTCACACTGTTTTCTATGTTTGAGGAAAAACTCGGTAGTTATCCTAAGAATTTACCCAAGGCTATTATAGAACTTGCAAAAAGCTGGAGAAAAGATAAATTCCTTCGCAAGTTAGAAGCGCTCCTCGGTATTATGGACAAAGATAATTCCTTTATCTTATCAGGTAGCGGAGAGGTAATCCAACCCGATGATGGAATAGTTGCTATTGGGTCAGGAGGGGGATATGCTCTCTCTTCTGCAAGAGCCCTACTTAAATTTTCATCGCTGGATGCTCGGAGTATTGTGGAGGAGTCAATCCTTCTGGCGTCCAGGGTGTGTATCTATACAAATAATAATATATCCATAGAGGTTATTGAAAAGTGAATAAAAATCATCCATTGAAACCCAGGGAATTAGTTTCTAAACTTGACCACTATATTATTGGTCAGAATGAGGCAAAGAAGTCGGTTGCAATAGCAGTCAGGAATAGATGGCGCCGTCAGCAGGTGGGTGGAGAGATGGAGAAGGAAATTTATCCTAACAATATCATAATGATAGGACCCACAGGTGTTGGGAAGACAGAAGTAGCACGGCGCCTTTCAATGATAGTTGATGCGCCATATGTCAAGATGGAAGCTACCAAATTTACAGAGGTAGGCTATATAGGTCGGGATGTCGAGGCGATGGTCAGAAGTCTTATGGATGTTGCCGTTAAGATGGTAGGGTCCCAGAAAAGAGAGGGAGTTCGGGAAAAAGCAGAAGAAATGGCCGAAAATAGAATACTGGAGCAACTTCTTCCCGCTTCCCCTGAGGAAGATATGAGTGCGACTCGTGAGAAATTGAGAGAGCGATTGAGAAAGGGTATATTTGAAGACAGGAAGATTGAGATCGATTTGCAGAAGAGAGAGCGTCCCCTCATTGAAGTCCTTGGAGCGATAGGGCCTGAGGAATTGAATATAGGCCTGCAGGATGCGCTTTCCAATTTAATGCCCACTTCTACTAAGAAGAAATTTATAACAGTTAAAGAAGCAAGGGAGATATTTATAAAGGAGGAATCAGACAAGTTGATAGATCGCGAAGAACTGATTGAGGAAGCCAAGTGGAAGACCGAGAATTCAGGGGTAATTTTCATTGATGAAATAGATAAGATAGTGAGTGAGGGTTCCAGAAGTGGCCCTGATGTTTCAAGACAGGGGGTTCAAAGAGATCTTCTTCCTTTAGTTGAGGGGACCACCGTTAATACAAAATATGGACCTGTGAACACAGATCACATCCTTTTCATCTCTGCTGGCGCATTCACTTCTACTTCTCCTGCCGACCTTATACCTGAATTACAGGGTAGATTTCCCATAAGAGTAGAATTTAACGATCTCACACGTGAAGATTTTCTAAGAATACTTATAGAACCGGATAATTCACTTGTTAAGCAGTATAAAGCGCTATTTTTAGCAGAGGGATATAAGCTTGATTTTACCGATAAAGCCCTGGCTTTGATAGCGGACTATTCAAAGAGAGTAAATGAAATTAGTGAGAATATAGGAGCTCGGCGTCTCCAGACTGTTATGAATGCCCTGTTAGAAGATTATCTCTTCGGGATGCCTGATATTCCGGAAAAGCAGATTAACATAGACGAGAAATATGTTGAAGAGAAGTTGGAAAAAATAGTCGAAGATAAAGATCTGAGTAGATATATATTGTAAGGATGATCTGGGAATCACTTGTTAGTTTCGAACAGAGTAACCTAAAGACCAGTGATGAGGTATTAAGAGAACTTCTGGGTGAAGCAGAATTATTGGATGAGTTTGAGCACTTTAGAGAGATTGATAATCTGTATTCTTTTGGAATAGGTAAAGGAGTGGTTTTGTATAAGAAACGAATCAAAGGTCTTAATCCGGAATTATATATTAAAATTACAAAATCATATGTGGAATATGGTTCTTTTGATGGAATTCCCATCAGTGTCTTCTGCTTACTCAAAGCCCCCTCTGATGATTCACTTCATCTTAGATATCTTTCCGGATTCTACAGGTTGATGAATTTTGTTTCCTTTAGAGAGAGACTCATGAAATCAGAATCCTTAGAAGAGGTTCGGAAGTTAATAAAAAGGGAAGAGGAGGGATTCGAGGAGTGAAACGCTGGGTATTTTTTATCTGGTTGGCGATACTTTTCCTTGCGACTTCTATCCCATCAGGCGCTTTTCCAGAGGTAGGAGTATTTGGCGTTGATAAGCTCTGTCATTTATTCCTTTATTCAGTTTTGACAATATTTCTTTTTTTTAGTTATGGAGAGAGAAACTGGAAGTTCTTCGTTCTTATTGCGTTAATTGCATTGCTTGACGAGCTACATCAATATTATATCCCGGGTAGATGTATGAATATTTATGATTTAGGGGCTGATCTCCTGGGTGGGGGTGTTACATTTTGGGTGCTAAAAACATAAAGGAGCTTTAAACTTAAATGGGTTCGGATGTCGAATTTAGTAATGTAAAAGGGACAAGGGATATCCTTCCGGAAGATGCATTGGTGTGGAGAAGAATTGAAGAGGTGATAAGGAAGAAGATGAGGGAGTACAACTACCAGGAACTCCAGATGCCCACCTTTGAATACACGGAACTCTTCAGGAAATCTACGGGAAAAGATACCGATGTGTTTCAGAAGGAAATGTATACCTTTAAAGATAAAGGAGGAAGGAGTCTTGCCTTAAAGCCTGAAGGAACCCCCTCTGTGGTCAGGATGTATCTCCAACATGGTATGAAGAGCAGGGGCGTATTCCAGAAATTTTACTACATAGAAAGAATGTTTCGACAGGAGAAACCTCAGAAGGGTAGATTAAGGGAGTTTCGGTCATTTGGTGCTGAAGCTATTGGTTCAAAATCTGCCCTGACCGATGCAGAACTCATAAAATCAGCACTTGATATAATGGATGAGTTAGGCATTAAAGGTATCGAGGTTAAAATTAATTCGATTGGTTGTCAGAAGTGCAGGAAGGAATTTATGAAAGAATTCAAAAAGTTCCTCCAACAGAAATTGGATTCTCTATGTGAGGATTGCCAACGGAGGTTCACGACTAACCCCATGCGTATAATGGATTGTAAGGTAGATAAAAGGAAGCTCATTGATGCTCCAGTTCCCCTGGATTATCTCTGTGATGATTGTAGAAGGCATTTTTCAGAACTGGAGAAACATCTGGATTATCTCGAAATTGATTACAAGGTAGACACGTTCCTTGCCAGAGGGCTGGATTATTATACAAGGACGGTATTTGAATTTATCCATTCCGAGTTGGGTGCCCAGGATGCGGTAGGTGGGGGAGGCAGGTATGATGGACTTATTAAATTCCTGGGTGGTAAAGATGCACCTGCTTCAGGTTATGCGATGGGTATGGATAGAATGTTACTGCTTATGCCAAAAGTCAAAGAATATAGAGAAATCGATATCTATATAGTGACCCTTGATGTGAAGTCTGATATTATTGGATGGGAGTTATTATATAAACTAAGAGAAAATGGCTTTTCTGCAGATAAGGATTGCCTTGGTAGGAGTCCCAAGGCACAATTTAGGGAAGCAGACAGGCAAAATGCAACATGGACTATTATAATAGGTGGGGAGGAAAGAAAAAAAGGTGTGGTGCAGTTGAAGAGGATGAAAACAGGTAAGCAAAAAGAGGTTCCACTGGATATAGAAGCAATAAAGAGGGAAATTAAGTGTTAAGGGATGTTAGTTGCGGAGAACTCAGGGCAAAAGACAACGGTAGGAATGTTACTATAGCAGGATGGGTCCGTAAGATACGTGACCACGGAGAAATTATATTTATTGATTTATGGGACCGTTACGGTATTACCCAGATAGTTTTTTCTCCAGAGGATGGAGCTCTTAAAGAGAGGGCAAAGAAGCTGGGTCTCGAGTGGGTTATAAAGGTAGGGGGTGAAGTGAGGAAGAGACCGGAAGAGATGGTGAATCCCGATATTGCAACAGGTGAGATAGAGGTGAAGGCTACTACTTTAGAGGTCCTCAATGCTGCAGAGGTTCCCCCTTTTGTTGTGCAGGAAAATCTAACAGCAGAGAAGGAACTCCGCTTGAAATACAGATATCTTGAACTTCGTCGTAGCCTAGCCTTGAAAGGTTTTATACTTCGCCACAAGTTAATGCAGAGTGCGCGTGAGTTCTTAAACGAAAACAATTTCCTTGAGGTAGAAACACCAATCCTGGCCAAATCAACACCTGAGGGTGCTCGTGATTTCCTTGTTTCTTCCAGGATGAATCCAGGTAAATTTTACTCTCTTGCACAGTCCCCACAATTATATAAGCAGATATTAATGATTGCAGGATTTGATAGATATTATCAGTTTGCTCGATGCTTCAGGGATGAGGATATGCGGGGAGACAGGCAATTAGAACATACTCAGATAGATATTGAAATGGCTTATCCCGAGTGTGAGGATATCTATGAACTCTGCGAAGGATTGATGTCCTCTATGTTAGAGAAAGGAATTGGAGAAAAACCATCTGTCCCCTTCCCAAGAATGACGTATAAAGAGGCTATGGAAAGATATGGAACGGATAAGCCAGATCTCCGCAACCCACTCGTTCTTAATGATTATACGAAAATAGCAAAGAGTGGGAATTTTGGTATATTTAATCAATGTGAAGTCACGAGAGGAATAAACATTAAAAGGTTATTCACCAGAAAAGAGATTGGAGAATTGGAGGAGGTTGTAAAGAAAGCAGGAGCAAAGGGACTGCTCTACATAATGAATGATGGCGGGAAGTTTAGGGCACCATTTGAGAAGTATTTTGAGAACATAAGTGGTTTTGGGGTAAAGGAGGGTGAGACCCTATTGCTTGTCTCCGGAAAGGAGAAAGAGGTTCTTGTGAGCCTTGGTGTACTTCGATGCGAACTTGGCAATAGATACAATCTTCTTGATGAAGGTTGGAGATTTTTGTGGGTGACGGATTTTCCATTATTTGAGTGGGATGAAGAGGAAAATAGGTGGGCTCCCGTGCATCATATCTTTACTCAAGCCATAGGAGATTTAAGGAATATTGAGAATGACCCCGGTTCAGTTCTGGGTAAGTTGTACGACCTTGTCCTGAATGGAGTGGAACTGGGTTCAGGTAGTATAAGAAACCACAATCCGGATGTCCAGAGGCGGCTGCTTAATGTAATTGGAATGACTGATGAGGAAGCGGATGAAAAGTTTGGTTTCCTGCTTACGGCTCTCTCCTATGGGGCGCCACCGCATGGAGGGATTGCGCTAGGGTTTGATCGAATTTGCAGACTCCTTGCGGGTCTTAGTTCTATTACTGAAGTAATAACGTTCCCTAAAACATTGACCGGTGCTGGACTTATGGAAGAGTCTCCTTCGGTTGTTCCCAAAAAGGATTTAAAGGAGCTTAAACTGGAGGGTTTAGAAGAGTGAGTAATGTTTTGAGAATATATCCCGACGCAGTTCTTCATGAGAGGGCAAAAGAGGTAGAGAATTTCCAGGGGATAGGGGAATTAACTGAGCAAATGCTAAAAATTATGGTTGAAAACGATGGAATAGGGCTTGCTGCCAATCAGATTGGGATAGCCAATCAAATCTTTGTTGTAATGTTGGATGAAGAGGATGAATCCTTGCGGATTGTGAATCCTATGATAGTTGACGCAGGTGGGGAGGATGTCATGGAGGAAGGGTGTCTCTCTATTCCCAACACCTCTGTGGAGATTATTCGTTCGGAATATCTAATCCTTAAAGGTTTTGACCCTGATGGTAGGGAAGTGGAGTATAAGTTGGAAGGGTTAAAAGCGCGTGTTGCACAGCATGAAATAGACCATCTCAATGGAATCTTAATTATCGACTATATTCCCAGGAGGGAAAAGTTGCGGTTCCAGAGAGAGTATGAAAAGAGGAAAAAGGAAATAGACCATAGATTATAGCCACAGAGACTGGAGAGAACACAGATAGGCGCTTTGCTCCATTGAAGAATGAAGATTGCAAAGTGCAAAATTGTCCCCTCCTTTCCCCTTTTTTTGACACTGATTTGCACTGATATCAACTGATTAAAAACACACACCACCAGGAAATGAAACCGCAGATTAACGCAGATGGACGCAGATATATACTAATAAAAGACACACACCACCAAATCCTAAATCCTATACCCTATATCCTAACCCCTGAATTAGACGCAGATTTTCACAGATAATCATTGATAAAAATAAAATTTTTTTTAGAGCTATGTAAATCAGCGGCTAAAAAATGTTTGGTAGGAGAGGGTTTATAAATATATATTTTAATTGTGTGGATCAGTGTCTAAAATGTTATAAGGTTGATTTTTTACTGGAGTGAATTAATATCTTGTGGAAAAAGAAAGGAGGATTAATGAAAAAAGACTTTGTTTCCATAGGGGATCTTAACAGAGATGAATTAATGGGATTGCTTGCTGATGCAATTACTTTAAAAAAGGAACGAGAAAGCGGTAGAATGAAAGCCCCACTCAGGGGGAAGGTTCTTGCAATGATATTCGAAAAACCATCCCTCCGGACCAGGGTAACCTTTCAAACCGGTATCTACGAACTTGGCGGAATGGGAATATACCTTGCACCTTCAGATATAAAAATAGGGCAGAGAGAGACTGTTCCCGATGTTGCAAAGAATCTTTCCAGGTGGGTAAGTGGGATTATGGCAAGAACTTTTTCCCATTCAACTGTTACCGGTCTTGCTCTGAATGCAACAGTTCCTGTGATAAATGGGCTCTCCGATCTTGAGCATCCCTGCCAGATCCTTGCAGATTTTCAGACTGTTTATGAGAAGAAAGGCAGATTAGAAGGGATAAAATTGGCATACATTGGTGATGGTAATAATGTAAGTCATTCATTGCTGCTTGCTTCGGGTCTAATGGGAATGGATATGAGGATGGCTTATCCAGAGGGTTATGAACCGAATGAAGATATAGTAAAGAAAGCTAGGAGTTTTGCTTCAACGTCTAATGGTTCAATATTAATCACCAATGATCCAAAGGAGGCAGTGGAAAAGGCTGATGTTATCTACACCGATGTGTGGGCATCTATGGGACAGAAGGATGAAGCAGAGATAAGGAGAAGGGTCTTTTCTCCATATCAGGTAAATGAGGAACTCGTGAGTTTTGCGGATTCTGATTTTATTTTTTTGCACTGTCTACCAGCTGTTAGAGGAGAAGAGGTGAGTGCAGGTGTAATCGATGGTCCTCATTCAGTAGTATTTGATGAAGCGGAGAACCGCCTTCACGCTCAGAAAGCATTGATGGTTAAGTTAATGGGGTGAAGACATCTACCAGATTACAACTAATAGCATCAATGCAAATTAAAGAGTGCAAAATGTAAAGTGAAAAATGATATCCCCTATGACCTAAAAGGCTTTCTATTTTGTAAATTCCAGGACAAAAGCCCAACAAAACTTTTTCAAGAATTGAAATTTATTAATGAGATAAAAATCGATACTATCCGATTTAGATTCAAATCTTCTCAAAACAGGAAATCTGAATAATTTCCTGAGAAATAAAAAGTACTGTACTCTAAAAGTTGAGAAATACCGAGAGAATTGAAGTATATCACGATCACTTAAAGACCCTCCCCCGGGAGATTCAAGACAACGAATAGGGATAAAGCTACGAAGAATCATTATCCACCTAAATGGTATTCTGGGTTCCAAAAAAATTGCTTTCCCTCCCACTTTCAAGACACGAGAAATTTCTTTACCTGAAAGCCCTAAGTTTAAATGATGTAAAGCACCTATACCGACTGCATAATCAAATATATTGTCTTCAAAGCTCATTTTCTGTACTGACATTACTTTTAAATTTACATATTGTGATACATTATTAAATTCTGCGTTCTTTTTTGCCAGTTCTATCATCCTCGGAGAAATATCTAAACTGGTTACATGAGCACCACGCTTTGCACATTTTACAGTCGTAAATCCATACCCACAGCAACAATCAAGAATGCGCTTTCCTTGAATATTCTCCAATAATGAGTAAAAATATTGATGCCTGGGCGGGAACTCCTCATTTTCGTCATATCGGAATAATCCTTCGTCAAAATTTAGCAAACACCTTTCTGCTTTTTTATCCCAAAATTCTTTTTCGAGTTTATCCTTTTTAGCAACACTCTCCAATCGTTTTAGGGGGTTATCGATGGTTTTTAATAGAATCGTCATATTTTTGAAATAATTTAACATGGTGATTTAGTATAAGAAAGCATTCCTCAAAATCAAGTGCAAAATTGGGATAACCGTGAAGGAACTAGAACTGAAAGGTTATATACCTAATTATTGTAGGATTTAACTTTTTTATACTAAAAAGAAGCAAAGGGGATAAGGTATAATTAAAAGTATGTGAAAACCAAGATTAAATTTCTCATTTCGAAAGACCTTTTAATCAATGATAGGAGTTTGGCCTAACTCATAAGTGCCTATCCTTTTATGTCTTGAATGTAATATAGAGTTTCTCCTTCACTTTGTTAATTAACCTGAAGAAACGGGAATTGCTACTCATCCAGTATCCCAACCATTTATCGTGCCAATCTCTAAATTTCTCTATGCCTGTTATTGAGTATAGTGAATCCAATTGGTATAAATGCAGCCAGTGATATTCGAGAGAGGCAAGTCTTTTTATGGCCCAGAGGTCATAGAGACTCCAGTAACCGACATCGTATCTGTCGAGATTCATTGTAAGGTTTTTTGTATATGTGGAAAAGAGGTCTTCTGCTTTGCTATAACCAGCCTCACTGAAGGCATGAAGAACGAGCAGTATGTACATAAAACCATTTAAAGTGGCTGATGGAAGTTTTGACGGGTATTCCTCAAGGAAGAAATAATCATCTATCTGGTTAGATAACCCCCCTTTCTCAACTGGACAAAAGAAAGGTTCCAAGGCCTTATAAGCGATCTCTTCCCATTCCCTTTTTACTTCCCGGAGGGAGAACAGCAACCACGCAGAGAACCCTTGAGATAACCCACAGAGCCATGGGGGTTCGATCTTAAGGAGGTCGTTTTTGAAATTATGCCACCAGATTGCTTTTTCTCCTTGTATATCTGCGGAGGCAATAAGATACTTTGCGCACCTAATTGCAGACTCTCGGTAAAATTCATCGTGGGTCTTTTTATATAACTGTAACTGATATATACCGTATTGAGAGACAGTAACAGGATATGAAAAGTAACCCAGTTTCTTGAATCCTACCCTCTCAGGAATACCTTCTTTATTTAGTCTTATCCCGCTAAAATGAACGGATTCACATTTGGTAAAGTCAAAAAGCATAATTTTACTATACGCGATGAGATAATTTAGTCAATCCTCGATTTCTTTACTTACCTAACATTATTTTCCATAAAGTACTCAAATGAGAATGGTAAATGAGTAGATGAGTAAATGAGTTTTAGAACAGAAGTCAGAGGACAGAAAACCGGAGTCAGTATTTCTTATCCCTTATCACATACCACGTATCACTATAATACCAACCGTCCAACTCTTTAACCCGGAACCAGGAACATTCCCATTGATCCCTTTACTTTTTAGGTTCCCAAGATATAATACTGCCATGAGAATAGAGAGTTTAAAAGAGAATTTTTATAACCTTCCTTTTATCCTTGCAGCTAAGGTTTCTTCTTCAATCTCGAGGCGCATTACACCTCTCGTGAGAGGTTATGTTCCTTTTCCCCAGGTAGTTTCTCTCTATCTAACAGAAAGGTGTAATCTGAATTGTAAGATGTGTTTCCTTAAGAATATAAAAACAGATCCAGGGTTTATCCCTCTTTCCGTAGTAAAGAGTCTGGTTAGCGAGCTTATGTGTATTCGCCCACGCTATAGTATGAGTGGAGGAGAACCTTTTCTGCATCCCGATATAGAGGAACTAATAAAGTTTATAAAATCCCGTAGTCTCTCTTTAAGCATTGTAACCAATGGAACGAAACTCACCCATTTCGCAAAGTTAATTGTTCACACTGGCGTAGACCGCATAAAGGTGTCCATTGATGGCGTCCCAGATGTACATGATAAAATC
>DAOVFB010000004.1 GCA_030668705.1 Candidatus Stahliibacteriota bacterium | reverse complement strand
GAGTAAATTCTCGAGAGTTGGAATAATCTTTATTATGATTGCTTTTGGGTCTTCCTTTGGATATACCGTAATGGCAAGAGTTTCCCTCCTGATTGGGAGGATGATTTTCCTCTTTGGAAACTGGTTCCATATCGTTAAACCCATCTGAGAAAGAAAAAGAACGCAGAGCAAGCTCTGCTACTCCAAATGGAGTAGCGAAACTTGTTTCGCGAAAAGATATTGACAACCTGATTACTTTAACTAAAATAGCTTTATGGAAAAGCATCGTCCAACACATATCTACCTGGACCAGCAATATTACTTTCTAACCGCGGGGACTTTTCACAAGAAAGCTTACCTAAATAATAAATTCAAAAAAAATATACTAAAAGAATTGATTTTTACAGTTTTACGCCACTATAAATATTCTCTTAAGGCCTGGGTAATCTTAGATAACCATTACCACCTGATTTTTAAAACTACTTCAGGAAAGTTTTTACCTCGGGTAATTGCGGCTATCCACGGCAAGAGTGCTATTGAGGTAAATAAAATTGATAAAAAGCCAGGTCGACAAGTCTGGTATCAATATTGGGATTACTGTGTAAAAAATGAACAGGATTACTGGAAGCATTTTAATTATATCCATCAGAACCCAATAAAGCACGGCTATATAGGTGGTATTAGAAATTTAAAAACCTTTAAATTTTCAAGTTTTGGTGATTGGGTAAAGAAGAGAGGAGAGGAATGGATATATGATTGTTTTGGGAAATATCCGATTACTGATTTTACACGAGAAGAAGATAATTTTTAACGAAACCAACGCAGAGCAAGCTCTGCTACTCCAAATGGAGTAGCGAAACTTGTTTCGCGAAAAGGTACGCAGTGTGAGTCTGCTACTCCAGGCAGGGCGCAGACCAAGGTCTGCTACTCCAGAAAAGGAAAAGTTTAATGCGGTGAAAACCAATGTGGTATTTGATTGATACGGGATTTAAGGATCCTTATTTCAATATGGCTTATGATGAGTCCCTTATGGGGGCTATAGAGAATAATGAAACTGTGCTGCTTCACTTCTTTAATTTTAAGCCAGCGTCCGTATCTATTGGATACCACCAGAAGGTAGAGCAATGGCTTTTGAATTTAGAAGAAAAAGGTGTCCAGTGGGTCAGGAGACGTACCGGTGGAAGGGCGGTGATCCACTGTAATGATTGCACCTATTCCCTTGTGTTCCAGAGAGATAATCCAATTATTGGGGGCAATATCATTGAGTCGTATAAGAGGATTGCTCTTGGTTTTAAGAAAGCATTTGAAATTTTGGGTATTCCGACTTCCATCCAGCGTGGAAGAGAAAAGACCTCTGGAAGGAAGAAGGTTCCTTTGTGCTTTTCTGCAACCTCCCTTGCTGAATTAACCTGGAGAGGAAAGAAAATTATCGGGAGCGCTCAATTCAGAAACAAAGGAATAGTTCTTCAGGAAGGAACGATTATGCTATGTGACCCCGGGTCAATATTCCCAAAGATTCCTGAGATGGCAACCGTTAAACAAGCTTGCGGCAGGGATATTTCTTTAAAGGAAATGAAGGAAAGCATTATTAGAGGTTTCGAAGAAGCCTTCTCTATCCATTTTGAAAAATTTAAGGAGGATCCCTTAAAAGATGAATTACTCTGTAAATATTCTTCTAAAGAGTGGAATCTGGATGGTTCTATTCCCCTTGATACTTAAGTAATTTTAATTAGTAGTAACTTTTTCTTCGAAGGCAATTTTCATCTAATAACCAATTGCTGAAATGGTATTCCAACTTAATCCCCCTTATAAAAAAGAGGGAAAGAAAAGAAAAGTAGATTTTAAGGTTACCTGTTAACTATTTTCAGTATAATAAAATGACAACGACTAAGAAGAGTGGTCACTTGACAAAAATAATAAGGGTTTTATAATAAAATTTATAAACAAGAGGGAATGTAAATATTAAACCCACATATGATTCAAAAAGGATGGATTCATATATTTTATAGGGGGCAAGTTTAATAATAAGAAATAATGAGAAATAATATATTATCAATCGTAATTCCTGTTTATAACGAAGAAGATAATATTCCTGTCTTATACGAGCGATTAAGCGAAGTTTTGAAAGGACTGGAAGTGGACTACGAGATCGTATTTGTTGATGACGGAAGTTCTGATTCGTCGTGGGAGATAATAAGGGAACTTCATAAAAAAGACAATTCTGTTAGGGCAATTAAGTTCTCAAGAAATTTTGGCCATCAAATTGCGATTACTTCAGGTATAGATAATGCTATTGGTGATGCTGTGATTACGATGGATGCGGATCTCCAGGATCCTCCAGAGGTTATACCAAAGTTGGTGGATAAATGGAAGGCTGGCTATGAGGTCGTTTATGCGGTACGGGAGAGACGCGAGGGTGAGAATTTTCTTAAAAGAGGTTTCGCCTGGTTGTTTTATAGGGTATTGAAAAAAATAACGAAAATTGACATTCCCTCTGATGTAGGTGATTTCAGACTCTTGAGCAGAAAGGTGGTAGAAGAACTTAAAAAACTTAAAGAGCATTACCGCTTTGTAAGGGGACTTAGTAGTTGGATTGGATTTAAGCAAACAGGTGTCCAGTTTGTAAGGGATGCACGATTCAAAGGAAAGCCAAAATATTCTTTCTGGAAATCATTAAGACTTGCTTTGAATGGTATTGTTTCTTTTTCTATTGCCCCACTACAACTTGCAAGTTATATGGGTTTCATTGTTTCTATCTTTTCTTTTTTGTATGCAATCTGGGCAATTATTGCAAGATTTGCCCTCAACCGTGCTATCCCCGGGTGGACATCCATAATCGTAGTTGTACTGTTCTTAGGAGGTGTACAATTATTGACGCTTGGAATTATAGGCGAGTATATAGGAAGAACCTATGGTGAAATAAAGAGAAGACCCTTATATGTTATAGACAAAAAACTCGGATACGACATTAAAGAAGAGATGTGAAGGAGAAAAAATAGGGAAGAGGAATAAGATTCTGATAATCGGATTGGATGGAGCTTCTCCCGACCTTATAGAGAGGTGGATGGACGACCTTCCTAATTTAAAAAAAATAAAAGAGAATGGGGTCTTTGGGAGTTTGAATTCTACTATTCCTCCATTTTCATGTCCTGCCTGGAATTGTTTTATGACCGGGAAAAATCCAGGGAAAATTGGGATATTCGATTTCCAGGTTGGTTTAGGCCAGTTTGACGTTTCCTCATACCCGGCAATTGTAAATTTGACCTATCAGGATTCTCTTTCCTTTTGGGATATTATTAGCGATGTTGGCTTAAAGGTAGGAATTATAAATGTTCCACTCACATATCCACCGACAGAGTTAAATGGATTTATGGTATCTGGCTTTCTTACCCCTCCTGATGCCACAGATTACACCTATCCAGAGGAACTTCGGGATGAAATATATAGATTTATTCCCAATTACGAACCCACTGAATTTGTAGAAATGACGGCTCCGGAATTAATGCGAAGACGGGAAGAAGGATTCCTGGACGCAAATTCACTTTGCATTGAAAATACTTCCCGAATATCAGATTATCTTCTTCGAAATAAAAGATGGGATGTTTTTGTTACTGTGTTTACCCCATTGGATCGCCTTCAGCATTACTTTTGGCATCACATGGATGAGAATCATCCTAAGTACGACGAAAGTCAAGCACAAAAATATAGAAATGTTATAAAGGATTTTTATCAAAAGTTAGATGGAATAATAGGTGAACTGGAGGGGAAGCTGGATGAAGAAACAAATATTATTATAATGTCAGATCATGGTTTTGGACCTGCATATGGTTATTTCCATATTAACAATTTCTTAAGAGAAAGTGGTTTTCTAAGCGTTGAAAAGCCAGGCAGGATAAAAGTCTTGTCTAACTATATTCTAAAAGGTAGTAAACATTTGTTGAGATTTATAGCTAAATTAGGTATACTCGAACTTCCTTTTATTAAAGGAGCAATACTGGGTGAAAAGAGTTGGATTAGAAAACTTACCCCTAAAAATATAAAGCTTGAACATCCTTATATGAGGTCGCGGTCATTTCTTGATATAGATTGGAAGAACACGAAAGCATACGCATTCGGAAACAACAAAATATTTATTAATCTTAAAGGACGTGAATCAAAGGGGATAATAGAAGAAGGAGACGAGTATGAGAAAATAGTTAGAGAGCTTAAGGATGCCTTATATGGGGTAAGGAGCCCTTTGACGGGGAAACCTCTATTTGCAAAGATTTACGAGAAAAAAGAGATATATAAAGGTAAACATACAAAAGAGGCCCCGGATTTGGTAGTAATGGGAAAAGAGATTTCTTTTAAAATGGGGACGGGAAAAGGTGAGGTATTTGAGATTCCCGGACTTCAATCGGGCGACCATAGACAGGAAGGCTTAATAATGATGAAGGGCCCGGATATAAAAGGGGGGAAGCGGATATCCGCAGACATTTTAGATATAGCTCCAACCGTACTCTATATGGAAGGAATAGCTATTCCTTCCGATATAGACGGAAGGGTATTAAAGGAAGTTTTGAACATAGACTATGAAATAGAATACCAGGAACCAATTTCTAAGGAAAAGGATGTACATAAATATAGCGAGGAAGAGAATATAGAGTTGCAAAAACGCTTGAAAGGATTAGGATACATGTAATGATGAAGAAGAAAGGTTATAATTTTCTCATAATCTTTTCTGTTTTAGCTTTTCTCCTCGTGATTTTTTTCTGGAAGATTATTACCAAACAGACGTTTTTCTGGTTTGATTTCATTCTGGGTAATTACCCCCGAAGTGCCTATATGGCAGAAACACTCCGGAGTGGGAAACTTCCTCTTTGGATTCCTTTTATCTATGGAGGTTATCCATTTGCGGGATCAAATCCTTCACATTTTTTCTATCCTTTCACGGCCGCTCTGGCTCTCTTTGTTAAAAATGGGCATTTATCTTCCTATCCTATGGAACTCTCCATTATTATTCAAATATGGATTGGAGGTATCTCGATGTACTTCCTGTCGAAAGAATTTGGTCTCTCTAAATTGAGTTCTCTATTCGGAGCTGTTTTATTTTGCTTTAGCCTTCCAACTATTGTGCGGACTCAGCATACGGGTGAACTTTACGGGTTAATTTGGATACCGCTGATTTTTTATACTCTGATTAAGACTTTCAAAAGTAGGAGTATATTCTACGCTTCTTTATCGGGGCTTGTATTGGGAATATGCCTTTTAGGTGCCCACCCGCAATTCTATTTTTATCTTATATTTGTTATAATCGCTTTTCTATTATACAACTTAGTCACAGGGGAAGGTAGGCGTTCGATTATTTTGCTATCTTTTGTAATCCTGATAATTGGATTTTTTATTGCATCTCCTCGTTTGCTACCGGAGGTAGAGTATGTCCGCCTTAGCTCGAGAATCTCTCAAAGTATGTCAGGGTATGCCCCCTTTAAAACATTTGGTGCGCTTTTCTTTCCATATCTTTTTGGGAAGGGAATGAGTAATCTCGATTACTGGGGCGGATATAAAGGTTTCTGGATGTTTGTGGAATACAGTTCCTACATTGGAATTGTATCTCTCATACTACTTGCCTTGTCCGCCTATATTATTAAGGAGAAAAAAATTAGGTTCTTTTTCTACCTTTTAGTTTTTTCCCTACTATTTATGTTCGGTGGGAATAATCCCCTGCAGAAATTGATTTCCATTTTTCTTCCCGGATTACAGATGCATACAAGATTCATGCCATTTTTTGTATTTGCTGCTTCAGTTATTGGTTCCTTTTCCCTTGATAATTTGACGCATAAAATAAAGGATGATAAGATGCAGGCGCTGAAGAAAATTAGCCTTTATGGCATAATTGCCGGTGTAATATTCTTTATAATTATGGAAGTCTGGAGGTCAAATTATCAGTTTACCGGAGGTCTTACTGCATACAAGTATAAGACAATCTTCAATAATTTTAGATTGTTTAGTCTCTTTTTAGTTCTTTCTTTTATCCCTCTATTACTCTTCAGCAGGAAGAAGATCTCACCCACTTGGTTTCAAATAACAGCGATTGCAGTACTTTTTATTGACCTCTATACTATTGGTGGATACTTTAGCGGTAAACAGTTAAATCCGGATAATTATTATAAGTCTAATAACCTGATCCAATTTTTGGAATACAAGAGTGGGAACGAAAAGTTTAGAGTTGATTGCCCGAGATTTGGCTATTTCTATGCTAATTCTATGTCCCTTATGCACGGAATTGAAGCGCTGGAAGGGCACGTGGCGAATAAATTAGAACGCTTTGTGAAATTTTCAAAGGAATTTAAAGACCAGGAGGATAGATACTTAGATTTGTATAATGTTAAATATGAATTAATTGATACGGTAATATCTGGGAGAAGAACCGTATATCCCAGGGAACGGGACACATACCTCCCGAGAGTGTGGATTGTTCATAGGGCAAAACAGTTACCCGATTCCCGCATAATACCATATATGAAATCCCGGGATTTTGAAGGACGCCAGGAAGTTATCTTAGAGAAGAGTGATAGAGGATACCCCATCTTCAATACCATGCCAGAAAGAGGAGACAGCGTGAGTATTTCCTATTATGGAACAGAGTCTATAAAACTGAATGTAGGAATGGGAGGAGATGGATATTTAATCCTTTCTGAACACTACTACCCCGGGTGGAACGTGTATATTGACGGTATAAGAGGTTCAATATTGAGAGCTAATTACGTATTTCGAGCAGTACCCCTACGGGAAGGGAGACACGTGGTAGAATTCGCTTTCAGACCCAGAGGTTTTCAAGTGGGTATTCTTCTGTCAATCCTTGGCCTAGGGTGGATACTTGGAACAGGAATAGTGAGGAAATTCTACGTCTCTAAAACTTAGAACAGAAGGAAAAGAACACACGGAATCTTTTTTATAGTATGCGAAAAAGAACTCAAGCATTAGTAGGAATCCTACTGAGTTTTTTGTTTTTATGGCTTGCCTTCAGAAAGGTTAATTTTGGAGAAGTGGGCCAGGCTCTTAGCAATGGCAATTACTTATTCTTTGCAATTGCTTTTTTCCTGGGTGGTGCAGGTTTTCTCATTCGAACTCTCCGGTGGAAAATCCTGCTTTTTCCTATAAAAGACATAAGTTTTGGGAATGCGTTTTCTGCTTTAACTATCGGGTTTATGGCAAACGGTATCCTACCTTTAAGGCTTGGGGAGATTGTGAGAGCCCTTGTTATCGGATATAACGAGAAAATATCAAAAAGTGCTGCTCTCGCAACCATAGTTGTTGAGAGGATGTTAGATGTCTTCGTACTCCTGTTTCTATTCTCTGGTTTTCTTATAGTTATACCCCTTCCTCCTATTGTAAAAAAAATCTCAGCGTTAGTATTTTTAATAGGATTGTTTGCCGCAGGGTTTCTTTTTTTTATGGCATTGAAACCAAATCTCATAATGAAACTCTTTAATTTTCTTCCGGGTAGGTTAAATCAAAAACTTCGAACAATAGTTATATCTTTTATTGAAGGGCTTAAGATCATCAACAGCTGGAAACGGTTGGCCCTGGTGATTATTTTATCTATATGTTTCTGGTCATATGTAGCATTTATATACTATACGGTTTTTCAAGTCTTAGGGATAGAACTTCCTTTATATACAGCATTTATAGTGATGATAATAACATCTCTTGGCATTTGTATACCATCAGCGCCTGGATTTGTAGGAACCTTTCACTATTTTGTAATTCTTGGATTATCGATTTTTGGTATCCCAAAGGATATCGCTTTGAGTTATGCCATATTAATTCATCTCATATCTTTCCTCCCTGTAGTTCTTATTGGATTCCTTTGTCTTCAGAAGATGGGTCTGACACTGCGAAAGTTGTCCAAAACCAAAATAATCTGACACCCCATCCCAGAATGAAGTGAAAATTACATAGTATAACTACCTAAGTGCACTTTCCCCCTTGTTTTTAAAAACGTAGGAAAGGTTCATCCTGTATTGTTTTCTGGTTCTTTTTAGTATAAGTAAATATTAGTTAGATACAATCTGGATGCTATGTGAACTGCCCAAAACTTCAGCCCCTGCATTTATGAGTGATATAGCACTTTCTTTATCCCTTATCCCTCCAGCCGCTTTGATCGGAAGATTTACCGCTTTTCTTATCAGTTCCACCTGATGGGTAGTAACCGGTCCTTTTGTTCCTGTACCGGTTTTTATGAAATCTGCGCCTGCATCCATAACTAAATGTGAAGCCCTTTTTATCTCATCGGAGTCTAAGAGTGGAGCTTCTATTATAACCTTGAGTTTACCATAGGGATGAACGGCTCCTACTATTTCCTTTAAGTCAAGTAGAATTTCAGCATCCCTTTCGTTTTTTAACAGTCCCAGATTCATAACTATATCAACTTCCGAAGCTCCTTCCACTATTGCCATTCTTGCTGCTTCTTTTCTTATTTCTGTAAAGGAAGAACCAAGAGGAAAATCACATACAGAAACCGTTTTTATCTCTGTTTTTTTTATTAAACTGTAGACAAAAGGAACCCATATCGGATTCACGCAAACACCTCTGAACTGATATTCTATTGCTTCCCTGCAAACTTTTTCTATCTCTCCTTGTGTTGCGGTAGGGGAAAGGAGCGTATGATCGAGGAATGAGTTGAGAGACTTCATAATCGTTCCTTTATCAGTTTCGCAACTTTCTTTCCGGAAAGGAGCATTCCTCCGAATATAGGGCCCATTCTTGGCGAGCCGAAGACAGCAGTGGCAGCCATACCCGCAACGTAGAGATTTGGAAATACTTCCCTCGTATCTGAAAGAATGTTTTTTTCTCCCTCTTCTGCCCACATCGGACCCTCACCTTCGATCCCACCGGATGGTGTATTCAGTTTTAAATTCTTTCTCTTCAGGAGTGTTTTGACTACTTCGGTGTCATGGCCGGTTGCATCAACGACGAATCGGGCTCGAATACTTAATGGGTCGATGAGTAACTCTGCCATTTTGATTGGTGTTCGGTTAATGACAACTCCACATACTTGGTCATCTCTAACCATAACATCCTCTACTGTCATTAGATTAATAATCCTTACACCTTTATCTATGGCTTTTGCCACTAACTTTGCTGTGCTTTCTAAGGAATCAGCTGTGTAATAACCTTTTTCTTCTGAAGATTGGTGTGATATCCCGAACTCTCCCAGGATTTCCAGACCTTCCTTCTGAACAACGATTACAGGTAATCCTATTCCGCCACCAGGCATTCCACCACCGGGTTTTAGTGCTCTTTCGAAGATTGTCACATTGATATTATCCTTTGCGAGATAATAGGAAGCAGAGAGCCCTGAAGGTCCTGCCCCAACAATAACCACCTCAGAATCAGTAGCTTCCTGGAGTTCTTTTAAACCCCTTCTAAGTATAGCGTTTGATATTTTTATATCGTCTATCATTTAACCACCTTTCACGATTCCTCTTCGGGAGTTATTTATAAATGCGATTATCCTCTCGATGTCTTCATCCCCACCGAATTCTGCCTTGAGTTTCTTCAATGCCTGGCCGGTGTTCAACTTTGAACGGAAGAGTATGCGGTAAGCCTGTTTTATATTCTCAATCCTGTCACCTTCGAACCCGTTCCTTCTAAGTCCAATGAAATTAGGAGATATGATTCGAAGAGGAGAACCTGCCGCAAGTGCAAAAGGTATCAGGTCCTTTGTTATTCTGAGTCCCCCTCCTATTATAGAATAAGCTCCTATTTTTACCCACGGATGAACCGGGACGAAAGCTGATATATAGGTATAGTCTTCCACTTCGACATATCCGCCGAGTGTTGCCCCATTAACCATAAGGACATGATTCCCCACTCGGCAATTATGTGCTATATGACAGTACGCCATTATGTAATTTTCGTTTCCAATTACGGTTTGCTTTTCTACACCTACAGCCACATGTATAGTTGTAAATTCCCTTATTATATTGGAGTCGCCAATAACGACCCTACCCCTATTGCCTTTGTAATTCTTGTCCTGGGGGGTATCGCCAATGACTGCATAGGGATGGATCTCATTATCCCTTCCTATTTTTACTCTACTCTTTACGATTACACCTGTATCAATTGTGGTCCCGCTTCCAATTTCTACATCCCTTTCTATTACACAACCCGGAGCTATACGCACATCCTTATCCAATTTTGCATCAGGGTGTATGTGTTTCAACTTAGGAGCCCTTTCTGTCTGCTACTGCAGCAGTGAATTCACCTTCGGCTACCAACGTATCATTTACAAAAGATTTACCTTTTAGTTTGCAAAAGTTAGAACGAAAGGTAACCAGTTTGACCTCATGGCGCAATACATCACCGGGTTTCACTGGATGGCGGAATTTTGCTCTTTTTATGGATGTGAAGTAGACCAACTTCTTCTTTGGATTATCCATCTTGTTGAGCAGGAGAAATCCTCCTGCCTGAACCATTGATTCTATAATAAGGACCCCGGGCATTATTGGATCACCCGGGAAATGTCCCTGAAAGAATGGTTCATTATAGGTGACATTCTTTATCCCGATAACCGCGTCATCCCCTATCTGTTCCACACGATCGAGAAGCAGGAATGGATAACGGTGTGGCATTATATCTATAATTTTTTCTATATCAAACTTCAATATTCACTCCCTTTTATCTGTTTTAACAATTCAATATGTAAATGGTGGCCACCACGAGCAATAATATACGAACCAATAGAAACGGGCCTGACAAGATATAAATCACCGAGGAAGTCTAATACTTTATGCCTCACTGCTTCGTCAGGAAAACGGGGAGTATTCATGACACCCTTTCCATCATAGACCAATGTATTACCTTCTGAGGCTGCAAGAGCGTATCCCCTTGATTGGAGCTGTTCCTTCCACGAAAGTAACCCGTAGGTTCTTGCTCTTGCTATTTCTTTTATGAAACTGGACTTTCCATTATATCGATATTCCTGATATGAAAGTAGGGGATGATTATATGATATGATGTACTGGATTGTAAGTGTATCCTGTGGCTGTGCAAAGGCAAAACAACCCCTACCTTCTACTCCATAACTCTCTTCGAGGTATTTTTTCTCTTTTTCATTCGGAAGGCTTGAAAATCCAACCTCCTCAAATGCAGATATGAAAGGGTATGCGCTTCCGTCCAGTGCGGGTACTTCGTCACCTTTTATTTCTATTGCGAGATGGTCGATTCCGCAACCGAAAAGCGCAGAGAGCAGATGTTCTACTGTGTAGATTTTCCTACCTTCACATGATAGAACAATCCCGCGATCTGTTTCCACCACTGAGTCAATGATAGCAGGTATAATAGTTCCTTCTTTTATAAATCTTATTCCTCCGTTTTCTTCCGGATGAAGGTAAACAGAGGAAGACCTACCGGTGTGAACCCCTATTCCTGAGATTTTAATGGTTTCTTTTAATGTTCTCTCTTTCATTTCATAAACTCTTTTATTCTCTCCTTGAGGTCATCTTTTCCCATATCAATTGTTTCCAGAAGTTCCTCTTTATTGCCATGTCTTATAAATCGATCAGGTATACCTATTCGCAGAACATCCTTTTTTAACCCCTTATTGCTCAATAGTTCCAGAACAGCGCTTCCAAACCCACCGCTAATCACATTATCCTCTACTGTTATTATCTTATTTCTAGTGCTCGCGAGTTTCAGTATAAGTTCGTCATCAAGTGGTTTAACGAATCTTACATCTACTACAGTTGGGTCAATATCATCAAAATCTTTTACTATCTCAAGAATCTCATAGATTATCGGACCCACGGCGAGTATAAGTGGTTCACCCGCTTTACGTAGAACTTCCCCTTTACCTATTGTAATAGGGGCAATCTTATCCGGAAACGGTATCCCTTCGACAGCCCCTCTCGGGTATCTTATCGCGACAGGTCCCTCCTGATATTCGACTGCTGTTTTAAACATACGCTTTAACTCAACCTCATCCCGAGGGACCATTATGACCATATTTGGTATCATCCTGAGGTAACTATGGTCGAACACTCCATGGTGGGTTGGCCCATCGTCGCCAACGAGCCCACCCCTGTCAAGGCAGAATATGACAGGCAATCTCTGGAGGGCTATGTCATGTATTATCTGATCAAAAGCCCTCTGCAAGAATGTGGAATAGATGGCACAAACAGGACACATACCCGCTGACGCAAGACCTCCTGCGAATGTTACGGCGTGCTGTTCGGCTATCCCGACATCAAAGAAGCGATCCGGGAATTCTTCCTTGAAAGCCACGAGACCCGTACCTTTTGTCATGGCAGCCGTAATTGCTATGATATTCTCATTCTTCCTTGCTTCTTCGACTATGGCCTCACCAAAGATAGTGGAGTAGCTTTTCAAGCCTTCTTTTTTGAGTGGTTCTCCAGTTTCTCTATCAAAGGGCCCAAGGCCATGAAACAGAGTTGGCTCGTCCTCGGCTGGCTGATATCCTCTGCCTTTTTCTGTTATGATGTGAAGGAGTTTTGCCCCTTTTAGTTTCTTCAAGTTCGATAGAAGTATTATCAGTTCTCGTATGTCATGTCCATCTATTGGACCAAAGTAGGAGAGCCCCAGTTCTTCAAAAAGAATATTTGGGACGATTAGATTCTTAAGCCCCTCACTTAATTTCTTTGCGGCTCTTTTTGTCTTCTTCCCGAGCGCCTCAGGGAGTTTTTCTAAGAGATCCCATGCATCTTCCATAACTTTGTTATAGATATCCCCTGATTGGAGACGGGTAAGGTATTCTCGCATCCCTCCTACATTCTCTGCGATTGACATTCGGTTATCATTAAGGATTACCAGCAATTTGTTATTATGATAACCTATCTGGTTTAGTCCCTCCATTGCCATACCACCGGTGAGGGCTCCGTCGCCTATAACAGCAACCACTTCATAATCACTGCCTTTCCTATCACGAGCCGCCGCAAATCCAAGAGCTGCCGAAAGTGATGTGCTCGCATGACCAGCGCCAAAGGCGTCATATATAGATTCGTCCCTGGAGAGAAATCCACTTATTCCCCCAAATTGACGGAGCGTATCAAAGCCTTCATTTCTTCCCGTTAAAAGTTTATAACCATATGACTGGTGCGATACATCCCAGATAATCTTATCCCTGGGGGGACTGAAAACCTTAAGAAGCGCAATCGTAAGTTCTATCGTGCCTAAGCTGGGCGCAATGTGGCCACCATTTTTTGAAACTACATCGATTATCCTTTCCCTCATTTCAAAAGCCAGGCTGTGTAAATCTTCGAGTTTAAGTTCTTTTAGGTCTTTTGGGAATTTTATTTTCTCCAGCATCATATTCCCCCTGCAAAAGCGAAAGCAAAAGTGAAACCGAACATTGAGCCCATTATAACCTCAAGAGGGGTATGTCCTACAGGAACATCAAGCATTTCAGAATTAATTGCTTCTCTATCGGGGAGTTTATCCAGTATTTGGTTTAAAACCAATGCATTACTGCCTGCTATTCTCCTCACTCCCACAGCTTCCACCATTACTATAGCAGAAATAAAGAGTGATATGATGAATAATGGAGAATTCATCCCGTAATATATACCTATAAGTGTGGTTAATGTAATAGATGATGCAGAATGTGCACTTGGCATACCCCCTAGTTCTTTCAATTTCCGGAAACTTATTTCTCTACTTGCTATAAAATAATTTAGGAATTTTATAACCTGAGTGGCCAACCCACTGAGATAAGGAAGTAGCAGGAGATTCCATATTTTCCCTTCCATTTTACTTTACCCTTTCAAGGAGTAGGAGAATCATATTCTTCAGTGTTTCTTCTTTTTCGTCGATTAATTTAAGGTGTTTCATCGAGAGCTCGCTATATCTTCGGGCTATTTTTTTGGAAAATTCTAAACCAAACATTGAAGGATACGTTAATTTATTCTCATCAGTGTTTACTTCTTTTCCAACTTTCTCCCTATCGCCCTCTACATCAAGGATGTCATCTATTATCTGGAAAGCCATTCCCATGAATAACCCTCCTCTTCGGAGGGAGAGGAGTTTCTCTTTGTTCGCTCCGGCAAGGATACCTCCCATTTCGCAGGATACAGAGAAAAAATAAGCAGTTTTATGCGAGTGAATATATCTAAGGAGCTTTGGACTTTTCATCTCTACATCCGACTCTACATCCTTCACCTGCCCTCCAATAATGCCCTGATTCCCGATTGCATAAGTCAATACCTTAAGGATTTTTTCCTTTTTCTCTGGAATTATGCTGGATTCAGCTATAGTGCGGAAAGCGTGAGAGAAGAGGGCATCTCCGGCGAGTATGGCAATATCTTCTCCGAACTTTTTATGCGAACTGAGGATTCCTCTTCTATAACCATCATCATCAATTGCAGGGAGGTCGTCATGAATTAGAGAGTACGAATGGATGAATTCAAGGGCACAGGCCATCGGAAGGACCTTTTCTATTTCTTCTCCTCCGCAAAGACGGTAGGTTGTAATTAAAAGGATGGATCGAATCCTTTTGCCGCCTGCAAGGACCGTATAACGCATAGCCTTACTCAGAGTTGACGGATAGGTGTTCTCTGGTGGAAGACAGTCCACCAATTTTTCGTCAATCTTTCCCTTCCACTCCGCCAGATAATTCTGTATATGCATCTGTTCCTATCTTTCCCTCGCTATCCTTGATTAATTTCTGTATTTTAGTTTCTGCCGCGGAAAGGTATTCCTTTAACCCGGCAAGTAGATTCATTCCTTCCTCAAAGAGGGATAGAGATTCCTCCAGGGGTACCTCTCCTTTTTCGAGCTTGTCTACTATTTTCTCAAGGCGCGTGAGCGATTTTTCAAACTCCATGAAAACAACCTATTCAAATTAAGGCAAAATGTCAAGGGTGGAGAATAAGCGAAATAATTGAGGACATATATTAAGGTTTTAGGTCTTAGGGGTTGGGTGTTAGTGTTTATTTGATATAATGGGCGAATAGAACCTAAGAGCTAATACCAAATACCTATTACCTAAAGAGCGGGCTTGACTTTTAGGAGGAGCATAGTAACATCTTAAATGTTGGAGGGTTAGTCTAACGGTAAGGCAGCGGATTTGAAATCCGCCGGGCGATGAGCCCTTGGGGGTTCGAATCCCTCACCCTCCGTGGGAGAGATGGCCGAGCGGTCGAAGGCAACCGATTGCTAATCGGTTGAGGGGTCAAGAGCTCCTCCCAGGGTTCGAATCCCTGTCTCTCCGTATTTTACTGGAGTTTATATGAAGCGATTTAAAGTCATTATATCAATAATTATTGTTGTTTTTTCTATCAATTGCAAAGAGGGGGCAAAAATGATTAGAGAACCAGTTGTAGCTGGAAGTTTCTATCCTGGAAATCCAGAGGTCTTGCGTTCCACGGTAAGGCAATATATGGATAACGCAACTGTTGATATTGACGGAGAAGTTTTAGGGTTAATCTCACCGCATGCAGGTTATCCCTTTTCTGGTGGGACGCAAGCTTATGCCTACAAAACCTTAGAAGGGAAGGATATTGACCTTGTGATATTGCTTGGCCCTTCTCATCATGCTTATATAAGTGGTTTTTCTGTATACGATAAAGGAGCCTGGAAGACACCTCTTGGCGAGGTGATGATTGACGAAGAACTTGCATCTCGACTGGAAGGTTACAGCAATCTTATTGATTATTATCCTGAAGGACATTTAAGAGAACATTCATTGGAAGTTCAGTTGCCTTTTCTGCAGGAAACCCTGAAGGGCTTCAAGATTGTCCCAATTGTTTTTAATTCAGATGATTTAAAGGTTTGTAGTATCCTCATAAACGCTTTATCCCAGGAACTAAAAGAAAGGAAAAATTGGGTAATAATTGCTTCTTCGGATTTATATCATGGTTATAAGTATGAGGAAGCAAAAGAAGTCACAAATAATGTGGACAAATATATTAAAGATATGGATTATAGAGCAATGGTTAAGTATGATAGAGTGAAGAGAAGCTCCGGGGAGTGCGCGGCCTGTGGAATGTCAGCTATTGTTGTGATGATGCAGACTTGTGAGAAACTTGGAGGTAATAAAGCAATGTTGCTCCATCGAACGAATTCCAGAGATGTAACAGGGCAAGAGGGTGGTTATGTAGTGGGATATGGTGCATGGGCAATAGTGAAGGGGAAGGATAACGGTGCCGAAAGAGAGGAATGGGAAGAAGAGAAGAAAGTGGAAAGGGAAGAAGTATCAGGTGTTTATGAACTAACAGAAGCAGAGGAGAAAGAGCTTCTGACTATTGCAAGGGAAACAATAAGTGGATACGTGAAGGACGGAGTTATTCCGGAATTCAACACCAAGTCAGAGAAGTTAAAGGAAAAGTTGGGGGTATTCGTAACCCTTAAGGAGAATGGGCGCCTGCGGGGTTGCATAGGGTTCATTAGGGCAGAGGAACCACTCTATCTTGCTGTACGGGATATGTCTATATCCGCTGCTACAAGAGACCCTCGTTTTCCTCCGTTGGAACCATCAGAAATTGACGAGATAGAAATAGAGATATCTGTGCTCACCCCTTTCCAAAAAGTGGAGGATACAGAAAAGATAGAGGTTGGACGGGATGGTCTTATGATACGAAAGGGTTTTATGAGTGGATTATTACTTCCCCAGGTCCCTGTGGAGCAAGGATGGGATAGAGAAACCTTTCTGGAGCACACCTGCTATAAGGCTGGTCTTCCGCGTGATGCCTGGAAAGACGCAGAACTCTGGAAATTTCAGGCACTCGTATTCGGTGAGTAAGTTAATGCCTCTATTTAAGCTGTTTTAGAAACCAGTCAGCGATGTGGGTATATAAAAAGATATTTGCGGCAATACGGCAGTATGATATGTTGGATGATAATAGTCGACTTGCCATTGCCTTCTCGGGAGGCAAGGACTCAATGCTTCTTCTTAATTTTTTTCTGGATAATCCGATTGTAGATGACCTCTTTGTAATTCATATAGATCCAGGATTTGGTGGAGATATTGATGCTATTAAAGGTTACCTTGAAAGCAAAGGGGTAAATTTCTATATTCATAAACTAAATATCACCGAAGAAATCCCGAAGAGCGATGAACATCCCTGTTTTATATGTTCGAGAAGGAGGAGAGAATATCTGTTTCGGATTGCACATAAAAATGGCTGCAAGACGATTGCATTTGGACACCACAAGGATGACATTATTGTGACCTTCATGATGAATCTGCTATTTCATGGGGAAGTTGCAACCTCTATTCCAAGTCAGCCGATTTTCGGGGGGAAACTAAAGATCATAAGACCGCTTTACTTTCTGTGGGAAGATTGGATTGAGCATTTTATAAAGGAAGAGAACTTACCTGTTTTCCCTTCAAAATGTCCATACGAGGGCACGAGTAAACGGGATGAAATCAGGGAATTTATCGAGTCATATCCACATGCAAAGGCAAATTTATATAAAGCATTATTTAATATAAATGAGGATTATCTGCCTTAGATTAAGAGATAGTTAATAATTTCAAGGAGTACCTATTTGTTACTTTTCTCCTTGCTTTCTTTTTTTTTGAATCCCCTAAATACCAGGGAAATAGGAATTAGCACTGCATACCCTAAGACGAGGAGCATAGGCGAGAGTGTTAAAGACTCCCGGGCAAGGAATAAATAACCGACTACGATAGAGAGTATCCCTGATGCAAAGATGATCCAGTTAGTCTGTGTCAGGTATAGGGTGTGTTTTTTCTTTTCCAATTCACCTCCTTATTCTATGATTTTGAATTCCCCGTTGTTTATTATGTAGAATGGGACCTGAGAATACGATTTTTCTCCTTCGAGTGCACCGGCTGTGAATGTAATATTCGATTTCAGAAAATCTCCTTTAGAATTATTCAGCAAACATCCCATTAAATTTGCAGCATCGTATCCAAGACAGGTGTATCTGTCCGGCTTTCCCTGATAGACAAAGTAAAACCTTTCTCTTAGATCCTCTGTTGGATTGTATGGATGTCCTGTAAGAACAACACCATTTAGGTAAGACGCATCAGTCTGCTGAAATAACTCTTCTGATTTCCAACCATCCGCCCCCAGTATCTGTGCTTTGATCTTAAAATATTTAAGCTGGGGCGCAAGGAGTGTAATATCACTGGTCAATGCAGGGATGTATAGTGCCTCGGGAGCGCCTTCCTTTAATAATCGCAACTCATCCTTAAAATCAGGGTCACCTTCCCTGTATGCAACCGAGGTAATTATTGTTCCACCTAACCTCTCCACATCTTTCTCGAAGTATTTCTGCAGGGCCTCCCCGTATTCAACCGCAGGATAAAGAATCGAGAAGGAGTTGAGTCCGAGTTTACGGATTGCATAATCTGCCATAGCTCGTGCCTGCATCGAGAGAGACCTATTTATGATATAAGTCATATCTCCAACTGAATCTATCACTTCTGGGGTTGCTGTAGGAGAAACCTGAGGTATCCTGAGATAATCACTCAGGCACGCTACGGCAAAACTGTTGAGAGAGAGTACGGGCCCTATAATTCCCGAGACCTTTTCTCTTTTGATAAATTCTCGCGTCTCCTTATAACTGAGAAGTGGACTTCCTTTTGTATCGGAATAGATGGGTAAGAACTTATCCTTCGAACCAATCTCTATGCCCCTCTTTACCGATTCTCCAATTTCAGAATAGGGACCAGAGAGTGGTAGTAGGACCCCGACCTTGATTTTTCCTTTAGCTTCCTCCATATATTTTGCCTTTCTTGCGTAGATAGTATTTGGATATTCCCCTATGATTCTTGAAAACAGAGCAGAACTTTCCTTCCCTTTCCCGTAAGTAAGATACTTTCTTGCTGCAATATACAGAAGGTAGGGTTTTATCTCCGTGGGGGCATAGTAAACCGATTTTTCCAGTGATTCTACGTCCGCATTGGGAGCTGTTTCTTTTATGTTCTCGGAACAATCAATCCCGTAATAATTCGCCATAGCATAGGCTTTCAATGATGCCCCAAATTTTTCAAGTGACTTATAGATTTCTCCGAGGTAAAACAATGATTTTGCCTTAAAATCTCCTTTTTCAGTATTATTAACTATATAAAGGAATAAGTCACCTGCTTTCTTGTATTCCTGCTCTGTGTAAAACACCATTGCCCTGTCATAGGTAATCTCAATATTTTCCTCTGAAGGTTTTAGGCCCCCAATCTTTACACATCCAAAGACAATAAATAAGAGGAAGGCGACTGATATCTTTTTCATATTAGAATCTTATCCTGTGAGGGTATTTTGTCAAGGGAGATGCCAGCGAGCATCCCGTTTTGAATTTTTTAGTATCGTTTGTAAAGCTCATATCTATACATTCACTAAATACATAGTTGGTTTTTTCCTTTGTAATCTTTTCGCCCCACATAGGGGAGAAATGAGTTTAGTGGGTATGCTGGCCTTGCGACTATAGGATTCTGATCGCAAAAGGAGGTGCGTAAGATTTATAAAAATAAACATATCTTCGTATAGATATAATGTAGGAATAAAAAATAAAAATATATCCTACGATAGCAAGGTTTGTGCTTCAATCTACGATTCTATTTCAATAGCACTTTCTGGACAGACTGCCTCACAGGTTCTACATTCAATGCAGGAGGGCATTTCAAACCTTAGAATGAGATCCGAACTGTCGTTCTGGTCCACCTCATCATAATATTTCTGTAGAACTTCATTGTTTTCAACTTCATCGTCAACCGGCTTACACCATCTTCCATTGGCACTTCCCTCAAGAATATCAACAGGGCAACTCTCGGCGCATTCGGCTACACCTGTGCATTTGCTGTAATCGTAAATTACAATTGGCATCAAGACCTCCTTTTTTGATTTAGCTTACTAAGCCTAACCCAGGTCTGCTGGGCTATCTTTATATTCAAACTCATTCGCTCTGTCAAGCGGTGAACTTAAATTTACCTGAGTGTACCCAGGTAATGGCTGGTAAGTTGTCTCTTCTTTGTCTCCCCACGGGTATAATCCGGTAGAACCATAGGAGCAATGCGGTCCTTTGGAATGTCTGTTTTTTCTAAATCTTTTATATATTTTCTTACATGCTTTAGTGTTGGTTTCCCGGGTGAAACTCCCTTCACGTATTTACTGGCTGCCTTCCCGGCCCTTTGCCCGAATACAAGTACATCGAGTAGTGAATTCCCCATAAGCCTGTTTCTCCCATGTACTCCGCCACTCGTTTCCCCTGCTACATATAGACCTGGAACAGATGTGGAACAGTCAGAAGATATTTCCAGTCCGCCGTTTTGATAATGCAGAGTGGGGTATATCAAAATGGGGGTTTTTGCCATATTGATGTCGAATCTCATATTCTGTCTGAACATTGCGGGGAAATTTTTCTCTATGGACCCTTTTCCCTCCTTCATCTCAATTAAAGGAGCATCCAACCAGATACCTTTCATCCCTGTAGGGGTTTCCATGCCATTCCCCCTTTCAACTTCTCGAATCAGTGCTGCAGCTTCGATATCCCGTGGTTCCAATGGATATACGAATTGTTCACCGTGGACATTTACTGGTTCTGCTCCGGCACTCCGTATCTTTTCTGTTACCAGTTGTCCAACAATTTGCTCCGGGTAAGCGGCCCCTGTGGGGTGATACTGGACTGTGTCCATGAATGCCAATTTCGCGCCTGCTCTATATCCCAATACAAGACCATCAGCTGTTGCTCCATAGTGATTGGTTGTGGGGAACTTCTGTATATGGAGTCTTCCGAAGCCACCTGTAGTAATGATTACAGCCTTTGATTGCACGGTAAGGTATTCTTCAGTCTCAAGATTAAAGAGTATTGCACCACAGGTTTTGCCATCCTTATCCAGCAATAACTCAACAGCAGGAGAGAACTCTATGATTTCTATTCCTTTGGGGTTATTCAGTGCCTCATCTTTTAGGGTTTTCATTATCTCTCCACCTGTATAATCCCTTGCAGAATGCATCCTCTTTCTTGATGTTCCTCCCCCGTGTCTGGTAATCATTGTCCCATCTTCTTCTTTATCAAACATCATACCCAGGTCCTCAAGCCATCCTATAATTCTGGGTGCATCCATTACCAGAGCTTTCACTAATTCCGGTTTATTGCCAAAATGCCCGCCACCGATAACATCAAGATAATGAATTGCAGGAGAATCATTTTCCTTATCAGCAGCCTGGATACCGCCCTGCGCCATCATAGTATTGGCATCGCCCAGTCTCAACTTCGTTGCGATGGTTACATGGGCGCCATTCTCGCAAGCGAGTAGTGCTGCAGATGTGCCTGCACCCCCCCCACCGATTACCAGCACATCCGTTTTATAATCTACTCTGGAAAGGTCAATTTTTTCTGGATCAATACGAGGATAAGCTTCAAGCAGATTTGCAACTTCCTGAACAACAGGGTCTCCTTTTGATGGGCCAATCTTAATCTCTCTTGTATTACCTTTTTTATAATCGGGATGATATTTTTTGAGTAGTTTTTCTCCCTCTTCTAAGCTCATTGAAGGCTGCTGCTTTCCTAATCTGCTTTTACGTGTAGCTTCCACCTTCTTTATCGAATCCCACATTTTATCGGTATATCCACCCTTCATTGCCATCCTAAGCCTCCTTGTCCCTGCTTTTGTATTTCTCTTTCAATGCTTTCTTTGATAGCTTCATTAGTTTATTTACCTCATCTTCCCACATGCCCTTTTCCAGTTCTTCTATTCGTTTTCTTGTATGTTTTGCCCTCGGGGCTAAGTATTTCCCGTAAAGCCTGCGCGCAAGTATACCAACATTGTATTGTACAATTTCTGCAGGACAACGGAGAGCACAGAGACCACACATTATACAATCAAAGGAGATATTCGCTGCTTTTTTGATATCCCCGCGGACTATCGCCTGAACATAGTCCATAACCTCTATATCCTGAGGACAGGCTTTTGTGCATGTGTTACAACTCACACACTTAAAATTCTCGGGGTATAGCTCCTGGAATGTTCCTACTTCAGGCTTCAGTTTATTGATATCGTATATTGACTTTTGCGCAGGAACAAAGGGAAGTTGTGCAAGGTACATGCCGTCTTCTACCTTGGTCTGACAGGCAAGATCTGCCTTCAGTTTATAATCATCCTTCATACGGTATACCGTTGCACAGGCACCACAGAACCCTTCCCTGCACCCCGCTCCTCTTATGATCTGATAACCAGCATACTCCAGAGCAGTCAAAATGGTTAAATTACCGGGAACTTTGTATTCCTTTCCCATTATATAAATTCTTACCATCTCTTCATCCATTTATGGGAACCTCCTTTTCAATTAAATTCTCCTTTGAAGGAAGTTTGATGGGACCTAAAGTCCTTATTTCTTCAATGAAATCATCAATGACTTCTATATATCTTCTCCCTTCATTCGCAGAAACCCATTCCAGCCGCAGTCGCTCTGGTTCTATCCCGAGTTCTTTTAGGACGCGTTTCATTATTATAATTCTATTTTGGGTTTTATAGTTACCATTTATATAATGACAATCACCCGGATGACATCCCCCAACAAATACACCATCTGCGCCCTCTCTAAAGCTCATTAGTATTTGTTCCATATTAAGTCGAGATGAGCACATAAGACGAATATTCGTAGTGTTTGGTTTATGCTTTAATCTGGATGTTCCTGCAAGGTCTGCTCCCGCATAGGTACACCACTTGCATACATAACATACAATATTTGGTTCGAAATCACTCATTTAACTTTCCTTCTCTCCTTTTAGGATTGCCTTTGCCATAGACGATATCTGTTCGTCGGTAAGATTCTTCTGATCCGTAGCCCCTGATGGACATGCAACGACACACGCTCCACATCCCACACAAAGCGCTTCATTTACTTTTGCAATACCCTTCCCTATATCCATTTCTCGCGCACTGTAGGGACAAACGGAGATACATATTCCACATCCGCTGCAGAGTTCCTCATCAACGGTGGCTATGGTGGGTTCTAACTGGAGATACTCTCCGGAGAAGAGACCCACAACTTTCGCAGCAGCACCAGATGCCTGACTTACGGTATCCGGTATGTCCTTTGGTGACTGGCTGCAACCGGCTAAATAAAACCCTGCCGTGGTGCTTTCAAGGGGTCGCAACTTTGGGTGGGTTTCCTGGAGGAATCCGTTTGCGTCTGTTTGCAACTTCAAAACATTGGCAAGTTTTTCGGTACCAGTGGTTGGAATCATTGCCATAGCAAGGACTACAAGATCTGCTTCTAATTCTATTGGTTTATTTGCTATAGTATCGACCCCTGCTATTTTGACCTTACCATTTTCTCTATATAGTTTTGATACCTTTCCACGGATGTATATAACCTTATCTTCTCGCTGAGCCCTTTCCACGAATTCCTCGTATCCCTTCCCTCCGGACCGTATGTCTATATAGAATATGTAAGGTTGTCCATCATGGACACTATGCTTATATAACATTGCCTGTTTCGTTGAATACATACAACATATCCTGGAACAATAGGGCTTGTGCTTTTCCGGGTCACGAGAACCAGCACACTGGATGAACACTATATCCTTTACCAGTTTTCCGTCGCTTGGTCTTCTTATTTTTCCATTTGTTGGTCCCGAGGAAGATAGAAGACGTTCAAAGGCAAGTCCATCTATTACATCTTCTATCTCTCCTCCACCGTACTCACCAAGATTCATTATAGGATAGAGTTCATATCCTGTAGCTACGACGATTGCACCTACTTCTTCTTCCCTATATGTAGGTTCCATATTGAAATTGATAGCCTCAGCTTCACATTCTCTAACGCAAAGTCCACATGCCCCGGTCTTCATCTCCAGACAATTTTCTGAATCGATTATTGGTTTATTGGGAACGGCCTGGGGGAACGGGGTATATATAGCGGGTCTGTTTCCCAATCCCTTTTCGAATTCTGAAGGAACAGAAATCGGACATATTTCCGAACATTGTCCGCATCCCGTGCATATATCCCAGTCTATTCCTGTTGCTTTCTCTTCTATGGTTACGGTGAAATTGCCGACATATCCATCCACTGATTTGACTTCGGAATATGCAAGTAATTCTATGTTGGGATGTGTTGCGGCTTCTACCATCTTTGGTGTGAGGATACATTGAGAACAGTCAAGGGTGGGAAAAGTTTCCGAGAGCTGCGCCATGTGTCCGCCGATAGAAGGCTCCTTCTCAACAAGAAGAACGGGGTAACCTGCATCTGCTATATCAAGTGCAGCCTGTATCCCGGCTACACCTCCCCCTATCACAAGGGCCTTTCTTGTTACATCTACTTCGATCGGTTTTAGATCTTCGTTTAATCGGGTTTTTTCAATGATGGACTTTATAATTTTCTCGGCTTTTGCGGTTGCCTTTTCCTTGTCTTTATGAACCCAGGAACACTGTTCCCTTATATTGGCTATCTCACATTGATACGGATTGATACCCGATTGCCGTGCGAGTTTTCTGAAGGTTGTTTCATGAAGTATTGGGGAACAAGCAGCAACTATTACTCCATCGAGGTCGTGTTCTTTGATTGCATCTGCTATGAGGGCTTGACCTGGATGGGAACACATATACTTATAGTTGGTGCTGAATACAATTCCGGGATAGGATTCGAACTTCTTTGCGAGTTTTTCAACATCTACGGTGTCGGCTATATTAGTGCCGCAATGGCAGATAAATAATCCCATTCTCTTCATTGTTCAATCCCCCTTACTAAATCTTCTACCGGTTGATAGTTAAGATCAAAACGGCATACATCTGGGTCAAGTCCTAAGGCAAGAGCCAGGGCCTGGGTGAAGTAGAGAACCGGAATACCTTCAAAGTCGGGATATTTTTCTAATACCTCTTTTTGTCTATTGTCCAGATTGAAAGCGCAAAGTGGGCACGAGACAAGAATAGCATCCGCCCCGTTTCTTTTGGCGTTTCCTATGATATTGTGTGCTCTTTCGACCACCAAATCAACCTCTGCCACAGTCTCATAAGCCCCACAACATTCGTTTTTGAATGGGAAGTAAACCGCCTCTGCCCCCATTGCCGTTATAAGGTCTTCAAGAATAGAGGGCGAATCCGGGTCATCTATTGCTACCTCATTTGGGCGGAGGAGAAGGCAGCCATAATAAGGGGCGAGTTTTAAGTTTTTGAGGGGTCTTTTAACCTTTTCTTTTATTATATCAAAACCTATCTCATCACGAAGTATTTGAAGGTAGTGAATTATATCTACCTTCCCTTCATAGTTATTTTCCTCTTCATCCATGAAGGAATTAAGCGTTTCTCTGTCATTTTCATTCTCATTTATTCTCTTACTCGACCGCTTTAATGTGTTGTAACACATCGAACACAGGGTGGTGAATCTCTCTTGACCCTCTTCCTGAACGCGGAGGAGATTCCGAACGGTTGCAATATGGTGCATAAGGTCATCACTCGTCAGGGAATAAACGGTTCCACAGCAGTACCAGTCTTTTAGCTCATGCAGTTTAAAATCCAGTGCTTCGGAACAGGCAATAGCTGAATCCTCGAAGTTCTTAGCAGTATTCTTAAGAGTACATCCTGGATAGTATATAATTTCCTTCATGATGACATTTTCCTTAGGGCACTAACCACAGCTATAGGTGGTAGGCTTGCCAACTCACCGGTATATTTTTTTATATCTATGTGGTCTTTATTGGTTCTCAATGTCATCTGTCTAACGGCTTCCATTATGCTGCAGAGATCTATTCCCCGCGGGCATCTAACATAGCATGTAACGCAAGAGGCACATATCCAGGGGGTGTTGGAGGTCTTTAAGGTCTCGATATCACCGAGTTGAATGGCGCGTATTATTTGATTGGGCAGTAGGTCCATTGCCATGGCAGAAGGACACCCAGCAGAACACTTTCCGCAATGGTAACAGGCACTTATCTCTTCGCCGGATAATTCCTCAATCTTTTTAATAAAGTCGGATTGGACTGATTCCTTTGATAGCTCAAATGCCACATTGCTCTCCTTTTTTGAAGTTTGTGATGGTATCTATGATATTTCCGTCTTTATCTTTTATAGAAATTTCAAGGGGAACTTTTCCCAACTGGTGAGATGCGCATGCCATGCAGGGGTCGAAAGCTCTGAAGAACATCTCTACCATATTAAATATACCCTCGTCATACTTCCCTTTATGGATAAATTTAGATGCCGCCTGACGGATGGCCATATTTATTACTCCGTTGTTGTTGGTCGTTGCAACAATCAGGTTTAGATCTTTGATTAGATCATTCTCATCCACCGTGTAATCGTGAATAAGGGTTCCTCTGGCGGCTTCTACAATTCCAACTCCTCTCCCAGGGGTTTCAGCAGCTATAGGGTTTTTCAGATCTTCCCCTGTGATATCATCATTTGTTGCCAGTTCAACTGCCCGTTCAGAGGCGTTGAGTATCTCAATAACCCTTGCCCAGTGATAGGCAAGAGTATTGTTTATTGGTTTACCCCCGAAGAATTCTATCATCTTTTCGAATTCCTTCTGGGCAAGGGGTGTGTTTAATCCATCTGCTGCATTTAGTCTGCCAAGTGGTCCCACCCTATAGAGTCCCGAGTTAAAACCATCGGTTAAGTCATTCCACCCCACTTTTTTAAGATAGGGGACCTTGACGTAACTCCAGGGAAGGACCCTTTCAGCAATTAAATCTCTGTAGTCTTGTTGGTCAAACTTTAAAAATTCAGAGCCATCAGGTGCGGTAACTCTGACCCTGCCCCTGTAGAAATTGAGTTTATTATCCTCATCAACGAGGCCCATGTTATAGGTAGATAGAGCAAGGTCTTTTGAAGTGATAAGTTTTTTATAGTCCTTGTTCGAGAGTACAGTGTCCTTGAATATCTTTATTGTCTCCTGGGCAAAACCAAGACACGATTTTGCCATATCCTCTATCTCTTTTCTCTCCTCTTCATTGAGTCCTTTGGTGACTCCACCTGGCAGACCAGAGACCGGATGAGTTGCTTTGCCACCGAGGATCTCCGTGATCTTTTGCCCATATGCCCTGTGTTTTATTACCATTTTTACCGTATCTACTCCAATCTTCTCCAGTATTCCCAGGATATTTCGCTTCTCCTTTGGAGAAGTTGGACCTACTATAAAATCCGGTGCGGCAAGGAAATAAAAATGTAGTATATGGTCATAGATGATGTAACCCATGTACAGAAGTTCGCGAAGTTTATGGGCAAGGGGTGGGGGTTCTGTTTTGAATGCCATATCCAGTGCCTTTGTTGATGCCATATGGTGTGCTACTGGACAAACCCCGCATATTCGAGACGTAAGCTGTGGCATTAATTCTGCCCGCCTTCCCCTGCAAAAGGTTTCGAAACCCCTGAGCTCTGGAACCTGGAGGTACGCTTCCTCTACTTCACCCTTATCATCAAGAAATATCTCTATCTTACCATGTCCTTCAAGTCGAGTAATTGGATCTATTGTCAATCTTTCCACTTCTTACCTCCCATGATTGAGCTGGCGAGGGTATACATATAGAATGTCCCAATTGGGTCATCAATCTTATCAATAATTTCTTTCATCTTTTCCTGGTCTGTATCAAGTTCTTTTCCACCAATTATAGAACCTATAGCAGAGATAAAACGCGCTCCCTGGTCAGTTACCTTAGAAGTTGGTCCCATGCATCCGGTGCAGGGGAAGTTTGCATTTATACATCTCGTTTTGCATCCACTCCTTGTAACCGGCCCCATACATAGAACTCCCTGCAACAAGAAACACTCTCCATTGTCTTTTTCCAATCTGTGTGGTCGAATGATATCTGGTAATATCTTTTCTTCCTTTGGGTTTCTGTCGCAGTCGTCGCAGACCGATATATCCGGTGCAAGATTCGCTCCTTTCGGTATTTCCTCTCCACTCGCTACAATATCAATAAACTTTGCTATCAGTTCGGTTGGGGGAGGGCATCCAGGGATAAAGGCATCCACGGGAACAACCTGTTGTAATGTGCTCACCCTTGGTTCTAATTCTGGTAGAGTAAGTTTTCTCTTGCCGTGAATCACCTCAGGAATTATGCCTTTGGGATTATCGGTTGTCACTGTTTTTTTGAATGCGTTTTCGAGCACCTCTTCTCTTTTATATAAGTTACCGAGGCCTGGGATACATCCATCAACCGCACAGGAACCAAAAGCTATGAGAAGTTTTGATTTTCGACGGAGTAGTTCTGCCATTTCCCTGTTTTCCTCTGACCTTATAGCACCGTTATAGAGTGTGATATCGATGCTCCCGTTTTCCATTTTTTCCACATCTTTGTACTTGGTATCCATGGCAACTGGCCAGAAGACGATATCAGCAACCTCAGCGAGTTTGAGGATTTTTTCATTGGTATCCAGAACCGCGATTTCACACCCCCCACAAGAAGCACCCCAGTAAAGGGCTATATTCAATTTTTTACCCATGTTCGCTCCTTTCTCTTTATTTGCCTAATATCATAATAGAAAAATTCTCTTTGCAAATCAGGTTCGCAAATTTTGCACAATATATATCTATTGGGATTGTAAAGTCAAGTGCAAAAATTTGGTTTTTAAGAGCAATGAATAACTGTTTTTTGCAAAGATTTCTGAGTGGTAAGCGCGATGAAGGAGTAGAGGCAATTCATGAATTGCCTCTATCAGTTTCGCGAAAAAGATAGATGCAGGACAAACTATGCATCTATAAAAGGGGGTATCGCGGTTTGTATGATAAGGGGATGGGGGTTGACAAATAAAAAATGGAATATATAATACCCCGTTATGACTGACCAGTCAGTTAGTAGGGAAAATCAGATAATGGAAGCGGCGAGAGAACTCTTTGCAAAAAAGGGTTATTATGAAGTTAAGGTAGATGATGTGGCAAAATTATGTGGTGTAGCAAAGGGAACTATATATCTTTATTTTAAGTCAAAGGCTGACCTATTCGTTAGGGTTCTTGTTGAAGGGGTTGACGATATTATAGACGATATTAGGGGGATACTCGCCTCTGGTAGGGACCTTACCAGAACATTATCGTGCATATTTGAATATTATGAGGATTCTATAAGAAAGGATAAATATTTCAGGCGTTTTGGAGAGATACCTCGAGGTCTTTTGGGTGACTTACCATCTGATGTTGTATATAAAATACACAAAGAAATTTTCTCGCGCATTCAAGAACTGGAAGATGAAGTAATAGATTTTTTCTCTAAACACATAAAAAGTTCAGATGTAAATCAGAGTGATCTCTACCAGATACTTGTGGCTATATCCATTGCAATAGCCAAATCTGAATCAGACACAATCAAGGATACTGCTCTCTCTGTTATCTTGAATGGAATAAAAAAGGAGGCGATTTAATGAGACCGAAGTACTTCTTACTTTTTTCGATTTTCCTGTTTTCTATCCTCTCTTATGGTTTGACATTCGAAGAGGCAAAGAAAATCGCACTTACAGGGAATAGAAGCCTCAAGATATCCCATCTTGAAGTTAAAAAGGCCGAAGCAAAGATGAAGGAGTCCTGGGCTTCGTTCTACCCTTTTCTTAGTTTTCAATCGAGTTACACAAGACTGCTGGGGGTGCCTGAATTTGAAATGGAAACACCAGAGGGGATACAATCCATCTCCCTAGGTTATCCCAACAACTACATGAATACACTTTCGCTCACATTCCCCATATTTACCTTTGGTAGGCGATTCATTGTCAAAGAGATTGCAAAGAAAGGGCTCGAACTTCAGCAGTTTCAAGAAGAGACCGATAGGATTAATCTACTGAATGATATTGTAACAGTCTTTTATGGCGTAGTGAGTGCGGATGAGGGAGTGGAAATTGCAAAGGAGGCAGTAGAAAGAGTGGAAGATCACTTGCGGACTGCGTCTATCCAGTATGAAGAGGGGAGAGTTACCAGGTTGGCACTCCTTTCGGCCGAAACGGAACTCAATAAAAGAAAGACAGATTATTTGAATGCGCAGAATGGATTGGAGAAAGCTCGCTTTGCTCTAAATATCCTTATTGGTTTCCCTGTAGATACCCTGATGAACATTGAGGGTGAAAAAGAAGTTAAACCAGATACCTTTATTCTGGACTCGCTCATTTCTAAAGCTCTCGCAAATAGACCTGAGGTAAAAATGATAGAGGAAATGAATAGGGTCGCAAATCTCAATAATAAGATGCAATACCTAAACTATTTGCCTACAATAGTTTTCCAGGGAAACTTTTCGTATGATAAGCCCAGCAATATGAAAAATGAATGGGATAATAATCTCAACGCAACAATTGCACTTTCTTTCCCACTGTTTGAGGGCTTTGGAAGACAGAGGAAGATGGAGCAATATATACTTACAGCCCAGCAGACAATGATAAGGGAAGAGATAATAAAACAAGGAATAAGAATGGAGGTTAAGGGTCTTCTTCTGGATTACCGTTTGAATAAAGAGAAGCTGGGTCTCGCAAACAAGGAATTAGAAAGAGCAAAGGAATCCTATGATATGGCAAAGAAACAGTATGAAAGAGGATATATAAGTTCGCTTGAATATAAGGATATAGAATTGGGATATAGGAATGCAGAGTTCTCCAATCTTTTCGCTCTTTACAATTTAACTGTGAGTTTTTCTAAAATCAAGATAGCAACAATGGAAGAATAGGAGGAAGTATGAAGAAGTGGTCCCTCATATTATTTGTAATATTGCTTCTAGGTATACCAACTGCCATCAGGGTGAACAGAAGTAAAAGAGAAGTAAGAAAAGAGGAAAGCGCGGTTCCTGTAGTTGTGACAATCCCTAAGATGGGTAATGTTATTAAGGTGATGAGCTTTTCTTCGAAGATAAAAGGTATTGACCAGGCCGCTATTTATCCAGACCTCATGGGTAGGTTTCTACGTTTCACTGTGGAGGATGGACAGAGGGTAAGAGAAGGAGAGATTATTGCGTATATAGAACTGGAAATACCCGGAGTAGAAAGGAAACCAATATCAGTGGAAAGCCCCATATCTGGTGTTATTTCTCTTTCTCCTCTGGATCGTGGAGAACCTATAACCCAACAGGTTCCTATAGCCCAGGTTGCAAGGGTAGATAGGGTAAAGGTAGAGTTTGATGTTCCGGAGAAGTTTCATCTTAAAAAAGGAACCCCAATTAAAGTAGACATCCTATCCCTTAATAAGAAGTTTACCGGAGAGATAATAAAAGCATCTGCATTCTATAATCCGAAGAGTAGAACCCAACGAGTACAAGGTATCATCCAGAATCCGGATAACGAAATAATACCTGGTATGTTTGCCAGGGTTTGGGTGGAAGTAGCAAGAGAATCTAATGTAGTTACCATTTCCCCTGATGCAATAATTGGAACGGCAGGTAAGTATGTTTATATAGCAAGGGGTGGTCTTTCTGTTGAGGCTCCTGTTGTGACTGGATTGGAAATAGATTCACTTGTGAGTATAAGGGAAGGAGTAGCCCTAACTGATACTATTATCATTGTTGGTCAATATATTGTCAAAGATTCTGCAAGAATTGACATAAAGGAGGTAAGATGATAGAAGGCGCAGTAAAAAGGCCGGTCTTAACTACTGTAGCCTTCTTGATTTTAATCATCTTTGGAATTATTGGATGGGTAAATCTTCCGATTGCTTTATATCCAGACATAGATTTACCATTTCTTGTTGTTTTTACCACTTATCCCGGAGCTTCAGCTTTAGATGTTGAAGAAGAGGTAACCAAAGAAGTAGAAGGCGCACTGGGTACTGTTACCGGTTTAAAGAAGGTAACGTCTAACTCCAGTGAAAATTTCTCGGTCGTGTACCTTGAATTTGAATATGGGGTTGACCTGGATATTGCATCCAACGATGTTCGGGATGCATTGAGTTTTGCTGAACTCCCGAAAGATATTGAGGATCCAATCTTATTTAAAATATCCTCCTCAATGGCTCCGATTTTGATTATAACTGCTGCAACAGAAAATCCTGGAATTGACATCAGACAAATCGTAAAGGAAAAAATAAGTAAGAACTTAAACAGGATTGAAGGAGTTGGTTCTGTTCCTATTTGGGGAGGGGGTGAAGAAAGGCAGATAAATATTAATGTTTCAGCAACAAAATTACAGCAACTGGGTATTTCACTAAATCAGGTTGTCCAGATTTTAAAGTCTTCTAATCTTGATTTCCCACTCGGTGATATAGAAAGGGGTAACACACGCTACTCTCTTAGACTTCCTGCCAAGTTTAAAAAAATCGATGATATAAGAAAGGTTGTCCTGGGAATGAGAGATGGGAAGCCAATTCATTTAAAAGATATTGCTTCTATTGAGATGGGGACGGAAGATATTGAGGGATATTTCAGAACAAATGAAAAAGAGGCTGTCATTCTTGGCGTGCTAAGACAATCAGGCGCAAATACTGTTGAAGTTGCAGATAAAGTGAAGGAAAGAATCAAGATATTAGAGAAAAAATATCCAGGAATCGATATTAATATAGTGATTGATTTATCTGACTTTGTTGAAAGCTCCATCGATAACCTGATAAGAACGATTTCTATGGCTATTCTTCTGGTACTTATAATTACTTTCTTATTCCTTGGCAATGTAAGAGCAAGTTTTATAATTGCAACAGTTATACCTACTTCTCTTATAATCTCTTTTATATACTTATATCTTTCAGGGGGAACCCTAAATATTGTATCGCTCTCCGCTATAGCAATTGCTGTAGGTATGGTAGTTGATAATGCGGTTGTTGTTCTTGAGAACATATTCAGACATAGAGAATCTGGAGAGAGCAGGAAGGAGGCTTCAATTTTTGGAGCCCAGGAAGTTGGACAGGCAATTTTAGCGTCTACTATAACAACTGTTGCAATATTTCTACCCCTCTTAATAACAAGGGGACTTGTGTCTGTTATGTTCAAAGAATTAGCTATTACGATACCTTTAATGCTTATAATATCACTTATTACTGCTGTTACACTTTCCCCAATGCTGACTTCTCGCTTCCTCAAAATAGATAAGGGTGAGAATTTTTCCGATAGGTTTTTCAAAAAGCTCGGAAAAGGCTATTCTGGAATGCTCAAGTGGGCTCTTGAAAACAAAGGAAAACTCATTGGGATATTCGTTGGCATATTCTTTTTTGGTTTATTTCTTTTCAGATTTGTTCCGATGGACTTCTATCCAAAATCTGATACGGGACAAATTGAAGCAGTAATAGAACTTCCCACAGGAATGAGACCAAAGAGAACAAATGAGATAGCGAAGAAAGTAGAAGATTTAATCAAACAGGAGGTTCCTGGAGTCAATACTATAACAACATCTGTTGGTGCTTCAGGTGATATATTTGGTGGCAGTTCAGGACCCAATCTATCAACTATCTATATAGATATTGGAGAGAGGAAGAGAACAACTGCTGAAATTACAGCCGTATTAGAGGAGAAGGCAAGGGAAATACCTGGAATAGAGAGAGTAGAATTTAGTGTATCGGGAGGTCTTGGAGAAGCGGGATTTGGTGGCTCTGATATTGAGGTTCAGATCCTTGGAGACGATATAGAGAAGACCGATTCTCTTGCAAGATTCTTTAAGGAAAAGTTAAAAGGTGTTTCAGGTATCAAATCTATTGAAGTCTCCAGGAAAAAAGGTGGAAGGGAGTTATGGCTGACTCCTAATGATGAAGCAATGTATTCGTATGGGCTTTCACCTTACTGGGTTGGGAGTCAACTCCGGACAGCATTCTATGGAACAGAGGTTGGTAAATATAGTATAGGAGGGATAGAATACCCAATAAAGGTAAGACTTGATGATGATTCAAGAAATTCAATGAATACTATTGAAAACTTTCAGATAACAAATCCAGACGGTGACTTGGTTTATATCTCAAACTTTATAAGACCCGAAGAAAGGAGAGGTCCAATAGCCATAGAAAGGAAAAATAATGAAAGAATGGTAAGTCTTAATATATCGACATTTGGTAGAGCCCTAGGGGATATTGGAAGAGATGTAAGGAAGGTAGTAAATTCAGTGGCCTTACCAAGTGATATCAAAATTGAATTTAGCGGTCAACTTGAAGAACAGAGAGAATCACAAAGAAGTTTGATGATCGCAATTGCATTGGGAATATTATTGGTTTTTCTAGTGATGGCAGCGCAGTTTGAGTCTTTCCTTGACCCATTTATTATAATGTTCTCAATACCCTTTGCCTTTGTTGGTGTATCACTTGGCTATTTTGTTTCATTCCAATCCATGACTCTTATGGGAATGGTAGGAATTGCACTGCTAATGGGAATTGTTGTGAATAATGCAATTGTTATGATTGACTATATTAACATACTCAGAGAAAGAGGTATGGAGCTTTATGATGCAATAAAAACTGGTGCATCGAGGAGGCTTCGGCCGATACTCATGACTACAGGGACTACTGTATTTGGACTCTTACCGCTTGCTCTTTCAAGAGGTAGTGGCTCAAGTTTATGGAAATCTTTGGGCATTTCTACTGTTGGGGGGATGGTTGTTGCATCTTCTATTACACTACTCCTGATTCCAACGCTCTATGCAATAGTTGAAGGTAAGATAAAAAGGAGAATGGTAAAATGAAAAAGGTAGAGATTATAATCTATATGGGACTACAGGATCAATTCGAAGAGGTGCTAAAAGAGGAAAGTATTGATGAATATATAATGATTCCAAGGGTTCTTGGGAGATTGAAAGGCAGAGAACCAAATATGGATAGTCACCTCTGGCCAGGCTATTTCCTGTTTTATTGCTTCTGTTTGGAGGATGATAGATATAAGAACTTTAGAGAGAGGCTCCTGGAGGTGAAAAAAGATTGGGGGGAAGAGGGATTTCTGGCTACAGTTGGAGAAATCGAAGAAAGATATAGGGGTATAGGATGATATATTTACTATTCTCTTTTGCAATAGGAATAGGGGGAGGCGTGTTTGAAGTAAGGGGAGACGATATCGTGAGTCCATCCTTTGGTCCTACGGCAGAGGTATTTTTTAATATAGAGATAATTCCCGACCTTGTCTATGATATCAGTATAAAAGGAGGAAGAGCAGATGCATCGACGCGGTCTCTGGCATATATAGAGGTGGAACAGGGTGATACCACGGCATTTATTGCTGTTTCACGGGTACTTGGTGAAGAATTTGAATTTGTAGAGGGGAATCTTTCACTCGATTGGTATCCTTTTCCCACACAGATTAAGCCATATATTTCTGCCAGGCTTGGATTGATGCGCTGGAGATTCAAAAGCAATGGAGAGGTGATGAGGAGTCTAAATGGAAATGAATTTGATAGATACAGTCTCTCTCTTGGTGGGGGTATCGGAGTGTCCACTCCGTTCTCTGGTTTTGTGCTTTCAGTCGATGTTGTATCTGATTTCATCTTCTCAGTGGATAATGATTGGAAGGATGGATTTGGGACTGGAGATGATAACGAATATGCAGTAGGTGTAAATATAAGGATAGCAAGGAGGTTTTAAATGTTGATATTACTATTTGCCATTACCACAGGAATAATCGGAGCGGATCTGGATTATTCAATACATAATGATATTGGGACGCTAAATGATGAATTCAGGGCGAACGCTTTATCCCATGAATTCGAGAAGGGAAGTTGGGGATGGAGCTGGTCGGCTTCTATGATTCAGAACAATGTTCTAATTGGTGTTGCTAATATAAGTGGAGATCAACACCAGGAGGATAGAGGACTTTCCCTTGATCTTTCTTTTCGTGCAAGGATGTATGAAGTGGGATATTTTTTCGGCCCTCCTTATTTAATGGCCTGTCTTAAGATTGGAGGCGGATATTCCCATGCCAATATCACTATTACCAGTCAATCTGATAGTGTTACATTCAGTGGAATACTCGATAATCCTGGAGGGACTGCTTATCTTACTGGTTCTTGTTTATCGATCTCCGGTAGTGCAGGTATTCTTGTTCCTCTCACTGATTATGTAGGGGTCCGTCTAACAGGAGGATACATTCATGGATTCGAGAAACCTGACTGGGAATTTGTCGAGGGTGGGCAGGTCTATGGTGGGCCGGAACTGGACCTCAGCCAAATATATATAAAAGCTGGTATTGTTATGGGAGAGTTCAGGAGGTAGTCCTTCTCCCCCTACCCATTTCTTTCTCTTGGTTAACCGTTCAGACTTGCCACACAAAAAGACGCGGTCAATTTCACCGGCGTTGAAATTGCCGCTCGCCCTCCGAGGCGCTTTTTTTACTGGCAAGTCCTCTCTTATCTAATGCTAATTACCATTTTTATGAAATATTACCACCTGATGCGATATTTACAAATAATAATGGAGTAGGACATTTATAAATAGTAATTATAAACGGGGAAATCTTGACTAATATAAGATAAGAGGTATATTAGAAAGCCGGAGAAAGGGGGTTAATTCAATGAGTCAACAAAAGAAGAATAAAAAGACAGGTATTTTCTTAATGCACGGAGTAACCAAAAGTAGAGAAGAACTATTACCTCTAAAAGAAGCCCTTGAGGAAGCAGGGTATTATGTAGAAACCCCGAATCTCCCAAGACATGGACTTTGTCCCAGAGAATACAAGACCTGCTGGAGAGATGTGCTTCAATTAACCCCGGGCGAGTTACTAAAAGGGGCCACCGAGGAATTCCTGAATTTTAGAAAAAAGGTGGGTGATGTCTTTGTTGGTGGAAATTCCCTTGGAGCGAATTTAGCATTTCATCTTGCCAATGAATATCCAGTTAAAGGCATTATTGCGATGGCTCCAATTTACCAACTATCCAGGAGTCTGGAACTTTTGTTATCCATTAAACCAAAGATACAATTCCTATTACCAGAGAGTAGCAAAAAGGACTCAGATAAATTGGTTTTTCATAACTTTAATATTACTACAGTTGTTGACTTAATTGACCTTGTTAAGGAATCCCCTGATTATGTGAAGGGACTATCGATACCTACCCTTCTGATCTTTTCCAAGCATGAGGATATTGCATCACCTAAAAATGCCAGTTTTTTTATAAAGTGGCTTAAAAACTGTAGTGATGTATACTGGATAGACAAAGGAGGACACGGTATCCTTTCTAATCCTGAAATTATCCCGATAATAAAAGATTTCTGTACAGATGTACAGAAAAATCTTTAGATATAAAAAAATCGATAGACTGAATAAAAGGTACCTGAGGAGGGGAAGGGAATACGACGTTATAGAACTCTCCTGGCCATCAGCCTTAAAGACACTTTATGAAGAAAATAATACTGCCTATGCTCTTCAATATAGGCCCAAACTTAACAGAAGGGGAAAATCAGTAGTAATATTACCCGGTCTTCGCTCCCGAGCCTTCTGTGAAAAAGGCATTGCAACCTCCCTTGCAAAAGCAGGTTTTGACTCATTCGTTTATATACTCCCCTACCATATGAAAAGGACACCAGATGGTTATAAAAATGGAGAACTCTTCCTTTCCACAAATCTGCCCCTTTCCGGGAGCGCTTTCCTGCAGACAATAAAGGAAATAAGAGCACTTGGCGATTTTTGTCCTGGTAAAGAAATAGGACTGTTCGGGATAAGCCTTGGAGCGGTAATTATGCATATTCTCATGGGAATAGATGATAGATTCTCTGCTGGGATTGCCATTTCATCGGGTGGTAATATAAACAGAGTTTTATGGGAGGGATTTGTTGGGATAGCAATAAAGAGGCTTTTAAAGGGGAGGGGTGTGACAGATACTGATTATATTGATACCTTGAAAAAATTTAATGAGTTTCTTCGGGATTTTAGAAAAGATGGGTGGAGAAGGCCCGACTTTCCCTGGTTTATAATAGACCCACTTACATATTCCCATCTTAATTATCCAAGAAAAGTGGTAATGGTTAACGGAATTTGTGACCCTATAATTCCTTTGCAATCAGTTTTTGAGCTAAGTAGAGCCCTTGGAAATCCTCCCCTTATTCTTCTTCCCGCAGGACATCTGCTTATGTATCCTTTCTACGTGTTCCTGCTGTTTTACACGAGGGATTTTTTCAAAAGGAATCTTTTGCCTGGAGAGAAGCCTGAATTTAACACATTGTGTTGACATAACAAAAGACTTATTTATATTTTCTCTATGTTAAAAAAGCGAGTAGTTATTGGTTTAAGTGGAGGGATAGATAGTGCGGTTTCCGCCCTTCTTCTAAAAGAGCAAAATTATACACTCATTGGAGTGACAGGTGTATTTACTGAGGTTGGGTCGGAAGAGTTCCAGATAGAGCGGGTAAGGTCAGTTTGTGAGAAACTGGGGATAGAATTAATCGAAAGGGAGATGAGAGAAACATTTAAGGAAACTATAGTGGATTATTTTGTGGGTGAATATAAAATGGGGCGTACACCATCTCCATGTATCGTTTGCAATAGAAGAATAAAATTCCCTTTATTGGAAGATGCGAGGAAAGAATTCGGCTGCGACTTTATTGCGACCGGACATTATGCCAAAACCTCCGATGAGGAATATCCCCTTATGAGGGGAAAAGGCAGTAATGATCAGGCATATTTCCTCTCAAGGGTGGATAAAGAAATACTAAAGCGGACAAAGCTACCTTTGGAGAAGATGGGTAAGACGGATGTTATGCTGAAATCCAGGGAATTTTTCAAAGAGATGGAGTGGCATTCCTCAGCAGATATCTGCTTTGTAAATAGAGATTATGCGGAATTGGTTAAAAAACGTTATCCCGAAGCAGGCGAACCGGGCCCAATTGAGGATGTATACGGGAAAAGGATCGGGGCTCACAAGGGAATTGCGTACTATACAGTGGGACAGAGAAGGGGACTTACGACTCTCCTGAGTGTTCCTCTATATGTAAAGAGTATAATCCCGGAGGAAAACCTGCTCGTGGTTGGCATAAGGGAAGAATGCCTGAGTAAGTCTCTTTTAGCGAGTGACCCGATATGGCTGGTTCCTCCAGAAAATAATAAGGTCTATTCTGTCCAGACATATTCTACACAGACTCCCTTTAAAGCGAGAATAAAGCTAGGGGGAGATAGATTTAGACTCGATTTTCTAAAACCCGAGTTTCAAATAACTCCAGGACAACTTGCAGTTATTTATGAAGGTATTGCCGTTATTGGGAGTGGATGGATAGAATGACCGAAGGTCATCAATGCAAAATGCAAAGTGAAAAATGCAAAATGTAGGAGCGACATCCCTGTCGCGATTCTTAGTCACGGTTTCTACACGGTTTGAAATAGATGTAGGGGGGACTCGGTGAGTCGCCCGTTTTGTAGGGGCAGGTCTTACCCCATGTGATAGGAAACTCTGGGGATACATTTTTATTACACGGGGTGAGCACCTGCCCTTTGTTTCTTGTGGGAGAGGCCTCCTGGCCTCGATCTTGAACGCAACCAACGCTACAAACTCCACGAACTCAAGTAGTCAAAAGGGGGAAAAGGGGGAAAAGGGGGACGGTGCTTGTCTTCTTGACTTTTCCTGTATTTAATTATACTATCATAAGTGAAATGAAAGGTAGTAAAATCAAAATATCCAGCAGTCAGCCTGGAACGGATTTAAGAAAGATAAAAAGTCCATTAGACAATATGAAAGTGGATAAGTGGGATTTATGAAAGAACAAATTTATTCTATGATAGGGATATATCCCGCCCCACAGTTGATGAGCGGGATGTATATCCGACATAGTCGCATATACTCCCGATATAGAATGATATCCGACACTGTCTGATATAAACGAGTTAAGTGAAATTCCGCCCCCTCGCTTTGAGAAAGGAAACATTTATTAAAAAAGGAGGAATTAAAATGAATATGTCATCTGCGAAAGTAAATATCCTTAAGAAAAACAAAGTTATTCCTTTATATCTTTTGATGCTGGTTGGACATGTGGCTCATGTATTTGAAGAGGTTTGGGGACGGTTTTGGATACTGAACAAAATTGGTCTTGGATTGTATTTAATAATCAATTGGATACTTTTTTGTATTCCAGCAGTTTTATTCTATTTTGTTTTGAATAATAAACGATGGGCATATAAACTTAGTATCGTGTATGTTGGCTTTATGGGATTACAGGGAATTGGACATAATATTGCAACAATTATAACCGGGAGATATTTTGATGGATTTGCTGGTGGATATACTGGAATTGGACTCTTGATCATGAGTTTGCCGATGATATATTTCCTCTGGAAAGGTATGCCAAATGAGTAAATTGATTAACTGGAGATGTGTTGAGCGAGGGGGCGGAACTCTGCGGTGCTTCGCACCTTGCCCCTATCGGGGTCACTTATCAGCGGGTATGCGGTTCGCTTACGCTCACCCAAACCCTTACGGGCTTCGCATACCCGCGAACCGTTATACGCCATTTCCCATTTAGAGGATATAATAAATCGCAGAGCAAGCTCTGCTACTCCAGAATAAATCAAGCCCGGAAGGGCTTTCCCACAAAAGAAATCGAGACCGAAAGATCTCTCCCATAAGAACAAGCTCTGCTACTCCAGACTATCAGCAAAATAGCTATAAGTATATAAGTTGGTCGGTTATTCGGTTAGGACTATCGTGGTATGTGATAAGTGGTAAGTGATAAGGGATATGTGAATACTAGTCCAGAGTCCATCCTTTAGAATTACTATGTCAACCCCCTAAGTATTCATGCTGATTTTCTTGCCAATTTATTTCTAATTTGATGTCTTTGTACAGCAGCCATATGTTTATCTTCATTGTATTTTTCTCTTTTCTTCCAGAGAGCGAAAGCAACTC
>DAOVFB010000078.1 GCA_030668705.1 Candidatus Stahliibacteriota bacterium | reverse complement strand
CAATATATTCTTCAAAAGACAGATGGTGTCTTTCATGAATTATAAGGAGGCATACTATGCGTAAAGTTTTTATGGCTGTAGTTTTAATAGGCGTATTAAGCCTATTTGCAATACCCGCTGGTACAAAATCCATCGGGGTCTCCGCCTATATCGGAGATATAATGGCTGATGATTTCGACTATTCGTTTGATGTATACGGTGGATACTTCTTCATGGATAATATAGAAGGTGTTCTCGGATTAAACTTCTGGGGAACCACAGATACTTTAGCAGGAGATGCAGTATTCGGCTTCGAAGGAGGCGCTTACTATCATATGCCTATGTCCGATGTGCTCGGATTTTATGCAGGTGCATTGTTTGGATACTCGAGTGCAGGTGATGGCTATATGTATATTCCCATCGATGCAGGCGTCGAGTACTTTGTGACAGAGAGTTTCGCTATCAGAGCGTATAATCGTTTCCAATTAAATTTCGGAGAAATCGCACCAGGAATAGATATGGATAATAGCGATTATATAATGATAGGCACTGTCAATTATTTTTAGTAATCTGTAAACCGAAAGTCTTTTTTGTTTAGGCCCATCTGTCTTTTTTTCCTAAACTCAAAAGTTACTTTTATACTTATGTTCTAAAAAATGGAACAAATCAGTCCTATTTATCGTCTATATAAATGAAACAAATAACCTCCTTGAATTAAAAGGTGCCCCATCCCTCACTGGGGCACCTGACCTTTATAATTTAATAGGGGAGGATAAAAAAGGGCTTGACAAAAATCTTATATTGATTATAATGTATACTGATAATCGTGTAAAAAATCTTAAAAAGGAGAAGTGATTGTGGCCAAGAAAAAAGAACTGAAAAGTTATGATCCTTTTGATGCTTTATTCTCGCTAAGGGAGGATTTTGATGAAATGTTCAGGAATTTTTTCACAGGTTTTACTTCTCCGACATTGGGGAAGGGGGTTTTCCCGGTAATGGATGTAACAGAAACACCTGAGCAGTTTATCATTGAAGCTGAAGTACCTGGAATACAAAAAGAGAACCTGAAGCTTTCTATAAAGAAAGATGAGCTCGTTATAGAGGGAGAAAAGAAGGAAGAGGATAAAAAAGAAGGAGAATCCTTCCTTCGAATTGAGAGATCGTATGGAAGTTTCAGAAGGTCTATAAGACTTCCATCCGAAATAGACCAATCCAAGGTGAAGGCAAAATACGAAAATGGTGTACTTAAGATTTCTCTACCCAAAACGGAGAAGGAGAAACCTAAAGAGATAGAGGTTAAAGTAGAATGAAGCATAGAGCCGGGGCTTCCCCGGCTCTATTAAACCAAAAAGCGTTTAAAGTTAAAATAACAAGGATAAGATTTTTTTCATTTATATGTAAGGAGGATCAATGGACAGACGATTGTTGGTATATGGTTCTGTATTTGTTGCTCTTGTAGCAATAGTAGCCTTTTTTATAGGGGTAATAACAACTGCAAGTTTTAATCTACCATCTATAGCCCGGGCAGAGGAGAATGAGAATGTAGGATTGAATATAAATGAGAGGGGTTCTTTTGCCCCAATAGTGGAGAAAACTTCTCCCGCCGTGGTTTCTATTGAGGGGAAACGAACCCTTGTGTATGAGTCTCCATGGAATGACTTTTTTAACGACCCGTTTTTTAAAAGATTCTTTGGAGAGGTCCCGCGAAAGGAATTAAAGAGGGATCAAAAATGGCTTGGTTCAGGTTTTATCATTGAGTTTGAAGGTAAGGATTATATACTTACAAATAACCACGTGGTGGAAAAGGCAGAAGAATTAACTATAAGATTAAGTGACGATAGAGAATTCAGTAATGATGAGGTTGAACTAATAGGGAGTGATCCTTTAACGGATCTGGCAGTAATCAAATTGAAGACGACTGAGAACCTTCCTGATATTATACCGGGGAGTGTAGAAGATATTAAAGTTGGTGATTGGGTGGTTGCCATTGGTAATCCTTTTGGTCTCTATGGAACTGTAACCGCGGGTGTTGTTAGTGCCAAGGGAAGGTCGGGGATACCCTTACATAGGAATGTTTATGAAAATTTTATTCAGACAGATGCAGCAATAAATCCCGGAAATTCTGGTGGGCCTCTGCTCAATGTTGAAGGAAAAGCTGTTGGGGTAAATACGGTTATTTTGAGTAGAAGCGGTGGTAACATAGGGATAGGATTTGCCATTCCAATTGATATGGCTATGGAAATTCTTAGGACCCTGGTTAAAGAAGGAAAAATTGTGAGAGGATATCTGGGTATCCATCCTGGAGATCTGAATAGGGATATAAAAGAAAGTTTGAACTTCAAATACAGTAAAGGTGTATATATCCTCAGAGTAGAGGATGGTGGTCCTGCTTTTAAAGCTGGACTTCTGGATGGCGATATAATTCTAAGTATCGATGGTGAGGAAGTTGAAGACGCAAGTCGGCTAAGAAATATTATTGCTTCCAAGAAACCTGGTAGAAGGGTGGAAGTTGTGGTATGGAGGAATGGGAAGGAAAGAAAAATTAATATCGTTCTTGGAGAACGTCCCGAGGCATCAAGTTCACAAGAGATGATAGGTGGATTAGAGTGGTTGGGGATGCATCTTCTCCCCTCTAATTCAGCGGAGGCGAAGAGATACTGGGGTGAAGAGAATGTGGGGGTGTTCGTAAATAGAGTTGAGCCGGAAAGCCCTGCAGGAAGGGTGGGAGTCTCCTCCCATACCCTTATCATAGGTGTTCAGCGACAGAATAAATCTATGACAATAAAGAATATGGATTCTATTGTTAGAGCAAAACAGGAGTTTCTACCACCACTGCTCATCCGCTTAAAATTTACCAATGGAAGGGTGGAAGTCGTGGCGATAAAAGAGTAAATTAATGAAGAAGGTAGAGGGCTCTCTCCCCGTATATTTACAGGAGATTCAGAAATATAACCTCCTTACCCCTGAAGAAGAGAAAATACTCGGTAGAAGAGCGAGGTTAGGAGACGAAGAGGCAAAAAAGAAACTGATTGAGTCTAACCTCCGTTTTGTCGTATCTGTCGCAAAAGCCTACAGAAATATGGGTACGCCATTTTCAGATCTAATAAACGAAGGGAATGTTGGCTTAATAAAAGCAGCAGAACGGTTTGATGAACGCAGAGGGGTAAGATTCCTTTCTTATGCCGTGTGGTGGATAAAGCAGGCGATAATGAAAGCCGTAACCGAACATATCAAATCCTATCGACTCCCAATGAGTAGAGCCGGTAAAATGCTTAAGGTTAAAAGGACCAGGGAAAAAGTAACCAGAGAGATAGGTAGAGAGCCATCTGTGGCTGAGATTGCCGAAGAATTGGGGGTGAAACCAGAGAAGATAGAGGATGCTATCAAAGTGGCAAAACATGATATATCTCTGGATGATACAATAAAAAATACAGATGATTTAGAATATCTTGATGTTATATCAGAAGACGTAGTGACGCCAGAGGAGGAGTATTACAGAGGGAAATTCCTTGATAACATCAAAGAGAGCCTTGATAAGTTAAAACCCCGTGATAGGCGCATCATCATCTACTACTTTGGTATGGAGGGGAAGAGACCCCATACTCTTGAGGAGATAGGTAAGATGCTTGGAGTTTCACGGGAGCGAATTAGGCAACTGCGCAATAGGGCATTAAAACAACTCCGAAAATATACCTGTGTCGAAGAAGAATTTATTTCTTAAGTTTCTTGTCGTTTCTCACAATGAGGGGTCTAATAAATGGGTTAAAGTACCCATCATTTTTTTCTTTTTGATACTGGTTCTTCTCATACTGATAGGGATTTTCTTCCTGGGTAATCTGGGCAAATACGTAGATGTAAATTCTGTTAATGCCCTGCGCTCAGATAACGAGCGACTCAAGGGAAAAGTAGAGATGCTTTCAAGGGAAAAGGAATGGCTAAAAGCTTCCAGTGATTCCATTCTCAATGTACAGGATAGTGTACTAAAATGGCATTATATCGGGAAATATGAAGAAACAAAGGATAGATCGTATCCACTTGATTCTCTGTTATTCTGGGCTCGATGGATAGACAAAGTTTTTAAAGCTTCTTCAAGGATGAGTGATTCTCTACTTGAAATCATACCAAGCATTCTCCCTGTGAAAGGACATATAGTAAAGTACTTTGGCAAACAGATAGATCCATTTACTGAAAAGATAAAACAACATAATGGAATCAATATTCTTACCCAAATGAACTCTCCTGTAATTGCTACAGCGGATGGAAAGGTAAGATGGGTTGGGCAAAGGAGGGGTACGGGTTTGGTTGTGGAGGTTGCGCATTGGAGACATTTCATTACCTTATACGGGCATCTTTTGAGCGCGACAGTGGAAAAAGGGGATATAGTAAAGAGAGGAGATATTATAGGATATGTTGGGCAATCAGGTAGAGCTCCTTATCCATACCTTTACTACGAGATAGAAAAAGACAGTATCCCTATTGATCCTTTGAATATAATCATGGGAGGTATTTAATGGGTATCAAAACTTTGCTAAAGAAGGGAAGGATTCCTGAAGGGGTTAAAGAGGTTGCGGATAGAGAGGGCTTGGATATTGAGGTTTTAAAGCTTGGAATATTACAGGGTAAGATAGTTATACCTAGAAACAAGAAAAGGGATAATATAAAATCAATAGGGATTGGTTACCCACTAAGGACTAAGGTAAACGCAAATATTGGAACATCTACTGACCAGATTGATAAAAATCTAGAATTAAAAAAGGCTGTTGCCGCTGAAAAAGCTGGCACAGATACCCTTATGGACCTCTCTACAGGTGGAGATATATCCGAAATAAGAAGAGAAATTATAAGAAAAACCCATGTTCCATTGGGAACTGTTCCAATATATCAGGCAGCAATAGAAGCCGCAGCCGAGAAGGGGGGGATGGTAAATCTTACAGAAGATGAAATCTTTGAAGTAATTGAAGAACAGGCCAGGGATGGAGTGGACTTTATGACCCTCCATTGTGGTGTGACGCTGGATACATTAAAGAGATTAAAGATTGAAGGCAGGGTTATGGATATTGTATCCAGGGGTGGCACATTTCTGGTTACCTGGATGCTGTATAATAAAAAGGATAACCCACTTTATACCCGTTTTGATAGAATCCTTGACATAGCCGCTGAATATGAAGTAACACTCTCTCTTGGAGATGGTTTCAGGCCGGGAGCAATAGCAGATTCATCGGATAGAGCACAGTTCTTTGAACTCAGTATTCTGGGAGAACTGACGGAGAGAGCCTGGGAAAGGGATGTCCAGGTAATGATTGAGGGGCCGGGTCATATTCCCATAAATGAAATAGAGATGAATGTTCAAATGGAAAAGGAACTCTGCCATGGGGCCCCATTTTATGTTCTTGGCCCCATAGTAACCGACGTAGCTCCTGCGTATGATCATATTGTATCTGCGATTGGTGGGGCTCTGGCTGCATCTTTTGGGGCAGATTTCCTCTGTTATGTTACTCCTTCAGAACATCTTGGTATTCCAGGTGTTAAAGATGTCCATGAAGGAGTGATGGCTTCCCGTATAGCAGCACATGCAGGGGATATAGCAAAAGGAATTAAAGGTGCAGCAGAATGGGATAGAGAAGTATCCATAGCGAGGAAGAAAAGGGATTGGGATAGACAATTCGAACTTATAATTGACCCGGATAAGGCAAAAGAAATACGAAAGAAAGTTGCCCCTCACGTAGAGGATGTGTGTTCAATGTGTGGTGAATATTGTGCAATAAAATTATTGAATGATGCCTTGAAAAAGGAATGAGGGAGAGTATAGATGGTTAGGAAAATAGTATCGATGCCCGGTGACGGGATTGGCAAGATCGTCCTGCCAGAAGCAATAAGAGTTCTTGATGCCATAGGCTTTGATGCAGAGTACATAAAAGGAGATATCGGATGGGAATTCTGGGTGAACGAGGGGAATCCACTTCCCCAGCGTACAATAGATCTGCTTTCGGAACATAGAGTTGCTCTCTTTGGTGCGATAACTTCAAAACCAAAAGATGTGGCTGGTAAGGAATTATCACCAGAGCTGCACGGTAAGGGACTCATATACTATAGTCCAATTGTGAAGCTCAGGCAGCGTTTCAATTTGGATTTATGTATAAGACCCTGCAAGAGTTTCAAGGGAAATCCTTTAAATTTCATAAGAAGAAAGGAAGATGGATTTGAAGAACCAATGATCGACGTAGTGGTATTCAGGCAAAATACAGAGGGGTTATACTCTGGGGTCGAATGGACTAATCCACCCGGTGAGGTAAGAAAGGCATTAGAAACTCATCCTAAGATGGAAGCATTTAAAGATGTTCCAGGTGAAGACCTTGCTATCTCCTTAAGGATATTTACAAGGGCTGCCTGCAAGAGGATTATCAGAGAAGCTTTTAAGTATGCAAAAAAGTTTGGATACGGGTCAGTCACGATAGCCGAGAAACCAAATGTTATTAGAGAGACCTCGGGTATGATGAGGGAAGAAGCAAAGAAAGTATCTTCCGACTTTTCAGACATAGATTTATATTTTACCAACATAGATGCCCAGATGATGTGGATGACCAAGAATCCAGAGGATTATGATGTAATCGTGGCTGGTAATATGTTTGGGGACATCGTCTCTGATGGATTTGCTGGACTTACTGGTGGTCTTGGTTTTGCAAGGAGTGCCAATATAGGGAAGGACTGCGCTATATTTGAGCCAACTCATGGGTCAGCTCCCAAATATGAGGGGTTAAAACCTTCAATAGTTTCCCCCTTTGCAATGATACTCTCCGCTTCAATGATGCTTGATTACTTAGATGAGTATGAAAAAGCATCCAGAATAAGGGATGCCGTGGCAAAAGTAGTTGCCGAAGGGAAAGTTCTCTCCTATGATATGTTAAGACTCAAGGGCGGTTCTGATGTCTTAAGTAAGGGAGCAGCATCAACAGAAGAGATAACAGATGCGATAATAGAGAAATTGTAGAACATCCGGATATTTATGTAATGATTTAAAGACCCTTCATTGGCGAAGGATCTTTTTTGTTTTGTAATTTACTCTTTTATTGATGCAGGTGTCTTTCTATCTTATGAGAATTATATTATTTCCCCATTAGAGAGAAGATAATGAACCTTTTTTATTCTATCGAGACTGCTAAAGAAAGCAGCAGTTACTTTTGGAGAGAAGTGCTTACATGTTTCTTCTTTTATTATTTTGAGCGTTTGAGCCATAGTGAATATGCCCTCCCTGTATGGTCTTGAGGAGGTTACGGCATCAAAGAAATCGGCAAGAGCAACTATCCTACCGGATAGAGGAATCTCTTCTCCAGCAAGTCCGCTTGGATAACCCGTACCGTCCCACCTCTCGTGGTGGGAGTAGGCAATCTCTGCAGCTGTCTGTATTATTTTGGATTTAGAATCCTTTAATATCTGATAACCAAGGACGGTATGACTCTTCATGATTTTTTGTTCCTCTTCAGTCAGATGCCCGGGTTTTGTGAGTATGCTATCAGGTATTCCAATTTTACCAACATCGTGGAGAGGGCTGGCATAGTAAATAGTTTCTATGAAATCATCATCCAATCCTAAACCTTCTGCTATTATCCTTGAAATCTCGGATACTCGCTTAACATGGTTTCCAGTTCCCTCGTCTTTGGATTCAGCCGCGAGCCCTAACTTATAAATTGTTTCAAGATGGGCAGATTTCAGTTCCTCAGTTAACTTGGCGTTCTTAATTGCAACAGCTGCCTGGGAAGCAACTGCTTCAGCAACTTTCTCATCTTGCCTGGTAAATACCTTTTTTCCTTTATCCCCTCTCTTATTTATAAGTTGTAGGACACCTAAAAGGCGGCCATCCTTATCCTTAATTGGGATGGTAAGCATTGATTTTGTTCTATAACCTGTTTCCTCATCGAATTTACTGTTATGCGAATACGGGACATCCTTTATTTTATAAGCATCCTCAATGTTAAGTGTTTCTAAGTTCTTAGCGCACCAACCAGCAATGGATTGATTTGATATAGGAAGGGTGAAGGGTATAAATAGATTCTGGAATTTTTCCTTACCCATCTTTGATTCAAGACTGGTGTTCTGAGAGACTGAAAAGCGGAGACATTTTCCTTCCTTTAAATAAAGAGTTCCCGCGTCAACATTACAGATGGCTCGAGCATTCTGTAGTATCAGATTAAGTAATCTGTCCAGATTCTGTTCAGATGTTAATTTAATACCAATGTCGATTAACGATCTATAGGGATTCATTGTTTTTAATCATAGTCCTTTTAATAGTATTGTCAATAGTTCACCTTGATACCGCTCGGAAAAGTTCAGGCACTTGGTTTAAGGCAT
>DAOVFB010000135.1 GCA_030668705.1 Candidatus Stahliibacteriota bacterium | reverse complement strand
GGCCAATATTTCGGAGGAAATGGCTTGCCTCTTTATATCCTATCCCTTTTATGTTTCCTGCGAGATAGTCTCGGAGTTTATAAGGGTCTTCTTTACTTTTTGCGAAAGAATATATAGGGTTTTCCTCGCTAAAGAATTGTTCTCGTGCCTTTACTATATACTCTGATTTTTTGTATTTGAATCGAACACCCCTTAAACTTTTCAGTATTTCCTTGGAATCCCCTTTAAAGAGAATATCGTTTTTCGTCATGTTCTCCAGGGCTCTCCAGCAAGCCCTGGCTTTTGATTGAGGGGTCAGGATGCAGAAGACGAGTTCTTTAAATATTTCTTTTTTGCCTCCATCCTTACCCTGAGTCTCGAATTCTTTCAATCTTTCCTTGATTTCTCCCTCGAAATTCGCATAGACTTTTCCTGTTTCCTCTATTTCTTTCCGGTTGAGTTGATTTTGAAATCTACCCATTTAATCCTCACTTAGTTTTGATTTCTCATTAAATACAAAAATATAAAACCCTCTGCCATTATTCTTTTACTCATTAGATTCTCTTTGTTTAAGTTTGGCCTATTCCATCAGAAGTCTATACTTCTGAATAGAATAGTCAAGGATTCCTTTGTCGTTTTCTCTTTCTTTTTCGCAATTTTAATTAAAAAACCTTGACTTTATAGTATATGAATGAATAATTCTATTAATGAATAATTCTAATATGGATAGAAATAATATTAGCAAAAGGTACAGCAATCCAATGCAAAATGTAGAATACACTTCTTCCCACCGTTACTTTAGACACAGATTCCCACAGATATACACCGATACAAATAAAGGAATTAATAATCAGTGTAATTCGGTGTCGAAAATGGTGGGAAGGGCTAAAAAACAATCTCTTTGCGAGCTTTGCTCCCTTTGCGTCTTTGCGAGAAATTAAAAATCTGTTTAATCAGTGTAAATCAGTGTCAAAAATTGGGTTGGGTGAGTTTTTCAATTTGAATTTTGAAAGTGAAACGAAGCGATTGTCAATGCTAAAAAGGAGGAATTATGGTAGAAGAACTTTCTCCAGAAGAACTTAGAAAGGAATGTGATTCGAGCTTTATGGCTAATGAAACCACCGAGACAATGCCACTTCTTAAGGGCATAATTGGTCAGGATAGAGCACTAAAGGCGCTGAGTTTTGGCCTCGACATCAAAGATGATGGTTTCAATCTTTATGTGGCTGGTGCGCCGGGCACTGGTAAAGAGACTGCTGTAAAGAACTTCTTAGAAGATATAGCAAAAAAGAAAGATGTGCCTTACGACTGGTGCTATGTAAACAATTTTCAAGACCCTTATGAACCAAAAGCCATAAAACTCCCTCCAGGGAAAGGGAAGACCTTCAGAAAGGACATGGAAAGACTCATAAACGAGGCCCGGAGGGTGCTTCCGGAAGCCTTTGAGAGCAAGGATTATGCCAGGAGGAAAGAGACAACTGTCGAGAGATTGGATGCTAAAAGAAAGAAACTGGTTACCGAACTGAATGAGAAAGCCATGGAGGAAGGGTTCGTAATTCAAAAAACACCAATTGGCCTCTTCATTGTTCCTGTGGTAGATGGGAAGCCAGTAAGTGACCAGGAATTTGTGGCTCTCGATAAGGATAGAAAAGAGCAAATCGAAGAGAAAAGAGAGGAATTGAAATCCAACCTGGTGAATACAATGAGACAGGTAGGCGAATTAGAGGAAAAAATAAAGGAAGAGGTTAAAAGATTAGATAGGGAAGTTGCTCGCTATGCTCTCGGTCATCTTGCAGATATCTTAAAAGATAAATACAAGGATGCTCCTTTAGTAGGTAAATATCTTGAAGAGGTAGAGGAAGATATCCTTGATAATCTATCCCAGTTTATGGGAAGGGCCAAGAATACTCCTACTTCCCTTACTGCTTCCCTGGCGAGGGAAATTCAATTCAGGAAGTATAGAGTTAACTTGATAATAGATAATTCAAGATTTAAAGGTGGTCCGGTGGTCATAGAACATAATCCTACCTATCAAAACCTCTTCGGGAGGATTGATAAAGAGACTCAATTTGGTATATTGAGCACTGATTTTACAATGATTCGCGCAGGGTCCTTTCACAAAGCTAATGGGGGATATCTGGTAATCCCTGTGGAGGAGTTGCTTCGGAATATGTTCTCCTGGGATGGCCTGAAGAGGGCTTTGATGAATAGGGAAATTAATATCGAAGATGCAGGTGAACGTCTTGGTTTTATTACAACAAAAGGCCTGAGACCAGAACCGATCCCTCTGGATGCCAAAGTAGTCCTTTTGGGCAGTCCATTCATTTATCATCTGGCATACTCGCTTGATAAGGACTTCAGAGAGCTCTTTAAGGTTAAGGCAGATTTTGACACAACAATGGAGCGAAATGAGGAAAACATGAGAAGTTATGCCTCCTTTGTTTCTACTCTGTGTAAGAAAGAAAAACTGAGGCATATCGATTTAAAGGGTGTGGCAAAAATAATTGAATATAGCTCGAGACTGGCTGAAGATAGGGAAAAACTCTCTACAAGGTTTGCAGATATAGCTGACATAATTAGGGAAGCTAACTTCTATGCCGGTCAGGGTGAATCTGACCGTATAACCCGCGACCACTTAAATAAAGCCATTGACGAAAGGATATATCGCTCGAATCTTATCCAGGAAAAGATTGGAGAGATGATGGAGCGAGGATTCATCCTAATTGATACAGAGGGTGAGACTATAGGCCAGGTTAATGGCCTATCCGTAATAAACCTGGGTGATTTCTCCTTTGGAAGGCCTTCCCGTGTTACTGCAAGTATATGGATGGGTAATGAAGGCATCATCGATATCGAAAGGGAGGCGAAACTGGGTGGAAAAATTCACACCAAGGGGGTAATGATACTCGGCGGATATCTTGCTGAGAAGTATGCTCAGGATAATCCCTTGAGTCTTTCCGCCCGACTTGTCTTTGAACAGAGCTATGGAGAAATAGAAGGGGATAGTGCATCAAGCACTGAACTGTATGCAATACTCTCCGCCCTTTCGGGCCTACCCCTCAAGGCAGCTATTGCAGTAACGGGGTCGGTAAATCAAAAAGGGGAGGTTCAGGCTATAGGAGGTGTGAATGAAAAGATTGAGGGTTTCTTTGAAGTCTGTAAAATTAAAGGTCTCACTGGGGAGCAAGGGGTAATTATGCCTCAAAGTAATGTGCAGAACCTGATGTTGAAGGAAGAAATAGTAGATGCAACCCGTCTGGGGAAATTTCACATATATCCTGTTAAATCCATTGATGAAGGTATTGAGATATTAACAGGGGTGAAAGCAGGCAAGAGAAAACTCGATGGGGCATTCGAGAAGGATACCGTAAATTACCGCGTTGATAAGCGACTTAAAGAAATGGCAAAAAAGCTGAGTGAGTATCCCGAATTCAAAGAGGGGAGAAAGAAGAAGAGAAAAAATAAATAAAAATAGGAACTCATAGAAGAATAAAAAGTAGGCCGCATATGCGGCCTACTTTTTTACTGAAGTAAAGATATTTTTAATATCCGTTCTATTATTTAATGAGTAACATCTTCCCGGATTCAGTAACATCCCCTGCGACCAAACGGTAGAAATATACTCCAGCTGATGCAAGGCTACCATTGTCGGTCCTTCCATACCATGTGATTGAATGCATGCCAGGACCTCTTTCTCCATTTGTAAGTGTCTTGATGAGTTTTCCCGTAACATCATATATCTTTAAAGAGGTTCTCATTCTGTTGGGCAGGTAATACGATATGATTGTATTATTGCGGAAGGGATTTGGTGTATTGCCTTTGAGCCTTACAATATTATCTTCCGTAGTCTCCTCATCAACTCCACTTATCCAGTCACTTCTATCAAAGTAAGCATATTCATTAGGATAATTGACGTAAACAATTCCATAGACACCGTTTGCTATCCGTTCAATCGATGGCTTGACATTGTAACGTGTTACATTGTCGGCAAAAGAAACTGGCGTAGTCCAGGGAGTATAATGATAAGTCCTATGTCTATAAAAACCTTCTGCAGAACCACCTTCGTTCTGATAAACAACACCGAATCCATCTCCATTCCTTCCTGTAATATCGTTCATAAGTCCTATGGGTTCAGAAGGAGAAGCTATTGTTCCAAAGGTCCAGGAAGCACCATCATTATAGGAAACCCTATATCTTAATGAATAATATGGACTACTATAATGAGGATAGGTTATC
>DAOVFB010000112.1 GCA_030668705.1 Candidatus Stahliibacteriota bacterium | reverse complement strand
CGTTTGACTTTGGACTTTGGACATCGGACATTGGACTAACAAAAACTATTTAACTATATTTCTCTGTGTCCTCTCCTGTCTCTGTGTCTAATCTCTTTCTTTAACCGTGAGTTTGCCGTGGCATAATCCTTGGTGGTGTGTTCTGGGTTTATTGAGTTCATAGGGTTCGTTGGGTTTTTCCTAATCAACGACTCAACGACTTAACTACTCAACTATTTAACTTTATTACTCTGCGTTAATCTGCGTCTGATTTTAAATTTCTCGCCAAGCCCGCAAAGGGAGCAAAGCTCGCAAAGAAGGGATTTGGTTTATAAAAGAGGAGATTTCACCCCAAGCCTGCAAAGACTGACAGCTGCGACCAATTTTTTATGGTGTGGAAAGGGGTTTTCAGTCAATTAATATCTGCGTGTATCTGCGTCTATTCCTTGGGTGGTATGTGTCTTTATCTGTGTTTATCTGCGGTTTCATTTCGGTGTAGGGATGTGTTTTTAATCAGTTAATATCTGTGTGAATCTGTGTCTAAAATTTAGTTCTGAGTTCAGTGTTCTTAGTTTATATTAATCAGTTCAAATCTGTGAAAATCTGCGTCTATTCCTTGGGTGGTATGTGTCTTTATCTGTGTTTATCTGCGGTTTCATTTTCTTGGTGGTGTGTGTTTTTATCAAAAATTAACCGTGCGTTTGCCGTGGCATAATCCTTGGTGGTGTGTGTTTTTTATTAGTATCTATCTGTGTCAATTTGACTATTCAACTATTCTCTCTATTTAATCCCCTTTTGTAATCTCCCATTCACCCGAGGTCTTATTCCCCTGTCTGTCCTTTAGTGCAATATTAAGGGTATGCTTGCCTGGTGCGATTTCTCCGGGATATTCAAAAATCAAGCGATCCATCTGTAGGTCATAACGGAAAACTGTTGGCATTTCATCAATATAGGTCTTTATGGAATAAAAATCCACACCGGAAAAGGAATCACTTACATCAATCATAAGAGGAACCTTTGACGTAAAATAATGATTTTTAATGGAAATAACTGGTGGAATTGAATCCTTTAGTATGGTAAACGTCCCGAGATGGTCTATAGTGGTTTTTAGTTTATTCCCCTCCTTATGCGTATAACAATATTTCCATTCCGTTCCATTTAGTTCATAGATTGAATAGTAAGAGGATTCATATGGTAGAGTGATCTCCAGGGGTGTCCTCTTATTTAATGGAATAGTTGGTTCCCAGATCCACCTGGTCTCATCTTTAGCTATTCTAACAGAAGACATTCTAACAGAAATAAGATCGGTATTAATGATTGCATCAGATGAAGGTTTTAGGATGCATCTTGAATCCGGTGATTTATATGAAGGATATCTTTTTTTTCTGATATTCCATACCAGTATTGAATCCCCGGATTTAACTATCCCTCTTATCTTTCCCGACTCAATCCATCTAAAGGAATTTAACCCCTTTATTAGAATTCCACAATTTAGTATCATAATTTTATCCACATTATTTATTGCTTTTTCAAACCGAGTTTCCTCACGAGGGGTTACCTCCCGGCTAAAAGAATTCCCCAAAAAGAGTTGTGTTTTTACTTCATTAGAAGCCCCGTCTCTTACAATGATCGATATCAATCCACTATCCTTAGAGGTAAATATTCCATCCTTTCCCTCATAAAAAGGAAGCTCATTACCCAGGAGGGTAAAAAGTCTTCTAAACTTCCTGCCGGTTCTACGGCGATAGGGATAGTCAAACTCAAGCCTTGAATCCCCTGTATACATATAAGAAAAACGGTCAAAATATTCCCTTCTTATAAGCTGGTTATCCAGATATAGTTCTATCTCCTTAGGCCCCAATTGCCCCGAATGTCCATTGACCTTATCATAGGTCTCTATCTCTAACCCTGCTCTTCCTTTGATAGAAACAACTGGTGTATCTTTTCTGACAGGGACAATTATCCCCAGATGAGAACCACAAACAGTAGCTGTATCGTCAAGAGGAACCAACCTGAGCGCATAGATAACAGGTGGAATGGTATCAGGGAAAGAAAATCCCCTTACGAGTGGATCTATAGGGTTATTCCCTTTATCCCTCATTTCAAAATGGAGGTGTGGGGAAAGACATCCTGAACGACCGGACATCCCAATCATCTCTCCCTCCTTCATGAGCATTTCTCCCTTTTTAAACCATAAATCGGTCTCGTAACTAAACTTCCTTAACTGTTCCCCACGGACCCTCTTATCCAAATCTTTAGCAAAAGAGGAAAGATGCGCATAGACGAACACCCTTCCCAGTGAGTCCTTAACATAGATTGCTTTGCCATAACCCCAGGGAGAGGTTCTCGCTCGCATGACCCAACCATCTGTTACCGAATATACCTCTTTATTTGTTCTTCCTGTAGGTAGATCAAAACCTGCGTGAAGATGTCCATCCCTCCACTCACCAAAAGATGAAGTAATCCCTGCCTTTTCCTTAAGTGGCCATCCTGCCCCCATAAGTAAAAGAGAGATAAAGGATAAAAGTATTACCTTACGGGTTATCTTCACGTTTAAGCCTCATAAGAACAATTGATTGCTCTTTTACCCCGATATCACGTGCTATAACAGGGCATTTTGCTTTTATAAGAAAGTATATCTCTCTACTTACTTCGGATAGGGTCTCATAATTACCCTGACCCTTTGCAATAACTAAATCAGCATTCTGGAAAAGAGTCAAAAATTCTCTGTTACAACGAGTGAGGATCGTCCCCGGCGCATCAGAGCCAGAGGAAATAATTCTCGCAACCTCACCAATTCCAGAACGCTCCGCATCTTCTATAAGAGCATCATTTATTACGGGCTCTTCCCTTACAGCAAAAATCACATCCCCTTCCATTTGTTCTATAAGAACCCTGTCAAATACGGTCTCGCCGGCATTATCTCCAATATAAAGGATTGTTTTTGCCTTCACGAGGGCTTCCTTAAACAATTCATAATCGAGGACTGCAAATTGAGCTACCATTGTTTCTTTAAGGGTTTCTTCAACATCAAACTCACTGCCCACGCCAAAGTCTATGATATTCCCTGCTATTGCCACACGTATAGCTGATAGAAGAGGATCTTCTGAATTGTCAACTATCTTTTTTAATTCAGGATATAAGCTAAGTGCAAGACTTATATATTTATCCTTAATTCGCTTAAATGGATCCTGGACCCCAGAACTTTTCCTTATAGCCTTATAAACGTGCAGGGCTATTTCCGGAGGGGAAGCCTCCATCGGGATGTCAGGAAGGATTCCTGCAATCTCTATAAGGACCTTTCTCTGTTCATCCGGAGCAAGCCCGGCAATCCTGGCAGCTAAAAGCCCCTGTTTAAAAAAACAGGGGATACATTCAAGGTAGGTCCTCATTCATTAATCCTGGATTTTGCTTATTTTCCCTACGATCCTTTCGAATGCTTTTGCTGCCTCTGAATCCGGATGTTCCGTTACATAAGGTATTCCCGTATCTGTTGACTCTACAATTTCGGGGTCAATGGGAATACTTCCAAGAAATGGAACGCCCATCTCCTCTGATACACGCTTCCCCCCTCCCTCTTTAAATAGAGCAATCTTCTCTCCACAATGGGGACAAATAAGTCCACTCATATTCTCTACAATTCCGAGAATCCTTAAGTTTAGTTTTAAAGCGAATGTCACTGATTTCCTTACATCAAGAATTGAAACTTCCTGCGGTGTTGTAACTATAACAGCGCTGGTTGCCGGCACCAGTTGCGCCATGGACAATGGTTCATCTCCAGTCCCTGGAGGAGCATCTACAATCAGATATTCAAGGTCTCCCCATTCTATATCTCTGAGAAATTGCTGGATGACCTTCATCTTGAGCGGTCCTCTCCATATAATAGCCTGGTTTTCATCCTCAAGCAGGAACGCCATTGAAGCGAGTTTTAGATTCTCTGTTATACGAACCGGCTCGATTCTATTCTCGGAGGTTGCGTTCATCCTTTCCTTATCTACGCCAAGCATCTTTGGTAGATTGGGTCCATGTATATCGATATCAAGTAGCCCAACCTTGCTCCCTCCTTTCGCGAGGGCAAGAGCAAGACTACTTGCAACAGTGCTCTTCCCAACCCCTCCTTTTCCACTCATTACCATTATGATACGTTTGATACCGCTTAGATTTTTGCTGATTTTGTTCTCTCTTTCATCTGCCTCATTCTTCATTTCCTGCACCAAAGCCTCCTTTTCCTTTATTCCCATACCTGCCTCTGCGTTGAAACTGCCTGCCAATAGAATGTAATCTCCCCCTTCCACACTGAGGGCAATCCTTCAGGGAAGAATCTCCAAACACAAATGGAATTGTGTTCCCGCAAGCCCTACAACGAAGTATATCCCTCTGAAAACGAACATTTCCTCCACGAATGAATATCTCCTTGCCTAAGGTAATCGCCTCCCCAATCTTCCTATGAGCTCCCCCTATTAACCTTGTAAATGTAGAACGGGATACCCCCATCCTTTCCGCCGCTTCACTGTGAGAGAGTCTAAGATAATCCGAGAGACGAACAGCTTCATATTCATCCAGATGAAGAATAATTTTCCCTTCGACACCCATTTTTTCAGGTATAAAATGCTGCCAAATGGGTGGAAATTCTACCTCTCTTTTGATATAAGGTCTGCCTATTGTTTACCTCCAGTTATTAACATATGTGCATAATATGTGGAATCATTGGTAAAAGTCAAGTAGCGAATAGTCACCTACTATCCTATCGCTTATCTCGCAAAGTGCGCAAAGGTTGCAAAGAGATAGGTTGGTGTGTTAGAACTATCGTGGTATGTGATAAGTGGTAAAAGATATGTGGTATGTGGGAATTAGTCTAGAGTCCATCCTTTAGGTCTTAGGTTCATAGCGTTTATGGCGTCTATAGCGTTGATAGGGTTCGTTGGGTTCATTGAGTTTTTCCTAATCAACGACTCAACTACTCAACTACTTAACTTTTTTTACTTTGCGTGTATCTGTGTCTATTTTCTTTCTTACAACAAAAATTATTCTTCTCTGTGCCCTCTGTGCCTCTGTGGCAATTCCCTTCCTTAAACCGTGAGTTTGCCGTGGCATTTTTAGGTCTTAGGATTTAGGGTTTAGGATTTAATCAGTTAATATCAGTGTGAATCTGTGTCTAATTTCCGGATGGTGTGTGTTTTTTCGGTTATCTTTACGCCTTTTTCGATAACTCTCTTATGGCTTTCAAAGGGGAGTGGAGGCATCCCATCAACAGGGAAAAATCTGACTTCCAGTGTATCACTACCGGCTCTTAAGAACCCTCCTTTTACTTCCACCTCATAGCCAATAACAAGGACATTACCATAGATGGAGCTATCCTCATTATCTACTCCTATTAACCTTTTAACAACACCTTTTAGTCCCGTTTCCTCTTCCAATTCTCTAATACAACCCTCTTCCGGGGTTTCATCAGTTTCTATGAATCCTGAGGGAAGAGCCCACTCACCTATTTTTGGTTCTACACCCCTTTTTATAAGCAGCACTTTATTCTCCTCTATTACAACCGCAGCTGCAGTAGGAAGTGGATTCTTATAGTATATCCAGCCACAAGAAGGACAGGATAAACGTTTCTTGCCATCTATTTCTTTTTCAACAAGAC
>DAOVFB010000164.1 GCA_030668705.1 Candidatus Stahliibacteriota bacterium | reverse complement strand
CTTTATTAATGTGGTGTTAGATGAAGGGATACGCCTTCTATAGAAATAGATGTTGTCGGAAATTTTCGTAATTTGTCTCATATCCTAATATTAAGTTGTTAAGGAAAAACTTCAAGTGTATGAGTTCTGGTTTCCTCGTGCATTTTTTTACTTTAAAGAGCGAGCCAAGTTTTCCCAACCTGTCTTGGCCCGACCATGAAGACAATTTTTTTGTCCAGATCTTTAATAATAGGTTCGATTTGTTTACGATACATGCTGACTATTATACGCAAGAATGGAAAATAGTCTTGACTATTTTCCAAAATACTGAAAGATAGTCAATACATAATCCCAATAGTCCAACCATCTAACTATCCAACTAACCAACCTAACTATCTAAACTAAAACTATTTCATTCTAATTAATCGTAATACTTCTTTTAAGCGTAAGGGCTTGCCCACCATAAGCATTGAGATGCGGTAAACCTTACCAGCGAGGAGTAACATACCCCAGGCAGAGAAAGCAAGTAGAGTGATGGATAGTATAATTTCCCAGAAAGGAACGTTAGATATGGAAAGGCGAAGAGGCATTATGAGTGGGGTGAAGAATGGTATCAAAGACGCGACAGCAGAAACAGTGGAGTTTGGATTTTCCATTACCCAGAAGAACGATAAGAAATAGGGGATAAGGAGAACTGCGACACCTGCGCTCATTGCCTGATTTACTTCTTGTTCAGAGGTTACGCTGGATACAAAGAGAAGAATGAAGGAAGTATAAAGAATGTAACCAAAGGCAAAAGCGCCGATAAAATAGAAAAGGACTCCTGCCGGGAGTGAGATGTCAATAGATTGATTGATGAAAAAGACGGCATTACCCATAAACGCGAACCCTGCAAACAGCCACACAAATACAAGGAGAAGAACAGACGCAGTAACCCCGAGGAGTTTTCCAGAGAGTAATCCCATTGGTGAGATATCAGAAATAATGAGTTCTATCATTCCATTCAGTTTCTCCTCCACTGCGCTCCTTGCCATAAGTTGAGATGCAAGGAGTATAAACATATACAAGAATATAACCATTACAAATCCCAGAACTATGAGTTCCTCTCCTCCCTTTTTCCCTGTTTCAGTAATCTTACGGGATGCTATACTAACCCTTCTACTCAATTCATTTGCAAGCGAGGCATCCAGCCCCCTTTCCTCTAACTTCAATCTAAGGAGGGCGGAGTTTAAGGGGCCCTTTAGTTTATCTGTTTCGATTGAAATGGTGCGACTATAGTATCTGGGATTATAGAAAGTGGAATCTTCCGGTATGACAAGAAACCCTTCAATATCACCTGTCATAACCATATCAATGGCTTCGACGGAATCCATTTCTATGAAGTGGTAATCATTTGTATTCTCGAGGTAGGAGTAAAGCTTGCCTGAATGATCAATAACCCCTATCTTTTTTATCCCCTCCTTACCAAAGGTCCCGGCGAACCCTCCTTCCGGAATTATAGATGATACGAGGAATATTATTCCAATACTTATAAATGGCAGGACAAAAAATACACGGAACCATTTACTCCTTACATATTTAAGAAATTCTCTTTTGGTAATGATGAAGATTTTATTCACTTCCAACCTCTTCTATAAATATCTCTTCTAACGAAGGGTAAACCAATCTAAATTCAGTTACATCGGCTATTTCTGTTAAATCTCTTAAGAATTCTCCTGGTGGTCTTTTGGTTCTTATTATAAACCCATTCCCTCTGCTCTCTATATCGGTTATTCCGGAAAATTGCTTAAAATCAACTTCACCTTTCATTTCAAGATAGATATCATTCTTCATATGCGAAGCCTTCAGGTCTTCCAGGGGTCCCGCATAAACCTTCTCACCCTCTCTTATAAGGCATACTGAATCACAGAGTTGCTCTGCCTGATCCATCCAGTGAGTTGAAAGTAAAATGGTTTTCCCCCTATTTTTTAGTTCGGAAACCATTTCGCGGAGTCCCTTTATAGCAATGGGGTCAAGTCCTGTAAAGGGTTCGTCGAGGATGAGAAGTTCCGGGTCATGAAGCACACTGATTAAGAGATGCAATCTTTGCTTTAATCCTTTGGAAAGGGTTTGGACCTTGTCTTTTTTGCGGTTCATGAGCTCCAGTCGATCAAGCCAGAAATCCATCTCCCTTTCGATTCTCTCTTTTCCCATACCCCTGAGCCTACCAAAGAAATAAATAAGTTCATCTATTTGCATCTTTGGATATAATCCTCTCTCCTCTGGCATGTAACCAATTTTCTCAAAGTCCATTTTGATATCACCCTTATCCGGATATATAATGGAGAGGATTATTCTAATAGTAGTGGTTTTTCCTGAGCCATTTGGACCGAGGAGACCATAGACACTCCCCTTTCCCACCTCAAACGAGAGCCCTTTTAAGGCTTCTACATTTCCGTAAGTTTTATATACATCATTGACTTTTAACATAGAAAGAGGATAATTGACCCTTTTCTAAAGTCAACCCCCGCCCTAAGAATAGACACAGATTAACATAGATTAATGTGGTTAAATAGTTAAGTAGTTGAGTCGTTGATTAGGAAAAACCCAATGAACCCAACGAACCCCATGAACTCAATAAACCCAGAACACACCACCAAAGATTATGCCACGGTAAACTCACGGTTAATTCTTGATAAAAACACACACCACCAAATCCTGAATTAGACACTGATTTACACTGATATCAACTGATTAAAAACCCCTAATCACCACCGAAACGAAACCGCAGATATTAATTGACTGAAAACCCCTTTCCACACCATAAAAAATTGGCCGCAGCTGTCAGTCTTTGCAGGCTTGGGGTGAAATCTCCTCTTTTATAAACCAAATCCCTCCTTTGCGAGCTTTGCTCCCTTTGCGGGCTTGGCGAGAAATTTAAAATCAGACACAGATTTACACAGATTTAAACTGATTAATATAAACTAAGAACACCGAACTCAGAACTAAATTTTAGACACAGATTAACGCAGATATTAACTGATTAAAAACTAAATCCTAAACCCTAAAACCTAAGACCTAAAAATGCCACGGTAAACTCACGGTTATTTTTTGATAAAAACACACACCACCAAGAAAATGAAACCGCAGATTAATGTAGTTAAATGGTTGAGTAGTTGAGCCGTTAAGTTGGTAGGAAAATAAAACTAAGACCCAAGACCTAAAGGATGGACTCTGGACTAGTATTCACATATCCCTTATCACTTACCACTTATCACATACCACGATAGTCCTAACCGAATAACC
>DAOVFB010000129.1 GCA_030668705.1 Candidatus Stahliibacteriota bacterium | reverse complement strand
TCATCCATTATTTGGGCAAAGAGTAAACAGGGTAAGAGGAAAAACACAAATAACCCTTTTTTCATTTTTCACCTCCTTCCTCTTTCTCGGTCATAAACTTTTCTATCAACTCTTCAATTGGTGAGAGGTTAAGTATCACGGGTATCAATCTTTCCCTTCCGTTTTCCTCTATTAAAAGAAAGCTGAAATAACTTTTTTCCGGGTAACTAATTTCTCTTTCCTTTTCTTCTTCGGGTCTCATTTCTACACTCTCTGAACTTTCCTTTTTTACTTTTTCCATCTCTTCCATTGAAGGAGAGACAAGGTCAGGAAAGTATTCATTTAATCTTTCCGGGGAAATAGCCTCAAGTGATGAAACTCCCAGTTCGTACGCCGATTCACTCTCCAGCTCCTGCCATTCTTCTTTCAATCTCCCTTCCTTATAGAATGCTCCATATCGATCATACTTTTTCAACTCAATCGCCCTCTTCATTAATAGAAGATTTTCCGGTGCGCGCCTTATTTGACAACCTTTGGGCAATAAGACCATTTCTCCACCTTTGAAGATATCAGCCCCAAGTCGGATAGAACCCTTCACTAAATTTCTCTCTCCACCATATTGCATGATTACTGATCTACCTTCATGAGAATTCAGAATCGTTTCATAGGTATTCTTACCAATATCAATTTCAGAAATGGGATGCCATGCAAAACTACCCCACAAAGATAAGAATAAAAGTATCATAATAACCTCCTTTTAATACATTGTATGTCCCATCAGTTCTTCACCACCCGGGACAGCAAAACTGGCAGCAGCTTCTATCCTCCGTATAGCAACATATTCGTTACCTTTCTCAATTAAACCTCTCGTTTTATACTCAAGGACTAATGCCCAACTCGTTAGTATGGGGTTGACACCCAATTCAGCACCTGTTGTCCCTGCCTCCCTGATAATAGGTATGGGACCAAAAACACCAATGTCTGTGGAATCAGGAGAAAGATATAATTTATGTCCAAATGTTGTATCTCCTCTAACGAAGGTATCCGTAACCAGGGTGTCATAGGTACTTAAATCCCAAAACTCTGGTAAATGGGAAACTATGAACTCACTCGAAGTCTCTGCTGATTTGATGGTTCTCTTTCTTTTTACCAGGTTCAAGGTCGAGGTAATATCGCTTGTTGTCATAAGTACGGTTGCGGTGGTAAGTACCGTAAGAATAGTTATTATCCAGAGAATGATAATCATTGAAATCCCATTTTTTCCTTTATGCATCCAAACCTCCTAAGGTCTTAAATTTCTGAGGGCCGCTGATTCAGAATATGTGACAGTATCTTTAGAATATGGATAAACCAATCTGAGGGTAAGTTCAATCCTTCCTATTGGGTCACTACCGCCAGGAAGTAGCCAGTCACCAATGGAATTTACTTCTATCACCGGTGGCACAACTTTGTTACCTTGCACATCAATATAGGTAAAACCAAGGGAATCAACAAAGAGAAGAGCCCTATCACCATCTATAAAAAGTGTATCGCCTTTCGTTGTAACCGAATGGATATCCGCAGGATTATCAATTACCCCCGACAAATTTCCTCTCAGGTCATGTGTATATACAATAGAATTGACAGTGCCATTGACAATTCCAAAGTGATCAGATGGTGAGAGTCCTCTTCCAGAGAATCCGATCTGTCGAAATTCGTTTACCATATAATTGGTGGCCTTCCTTGCTTTCATATTTATCTCTGATATCTGACGTTGTCTCCTCATGCCCTTCTCTTGATAAAAGAAATTTTGATATACCATCGCAAAAACAATACCCATAATGGCTATAACAACCAGAAGTTCTATAAGAGTAAAACCTTTCTTTTTCTTCATCTTTCCCTACCTATGGCGTGAAATTGTAATAAATGACGAATCAATACAATTGTCAAGGTTATTGTAAGTAATCAGGAGAAACTTAATTCGCGAACCACTTGCTACAGAATTATCCTCCTTGAACTCAAACGAGTCAAGTAAAACAACGCTTCCCGTGATCATTCCCTTAGTTGTGTCAACAGTCTGGTAGATAGTATCTCCCTTTGAGTAAGTTACCCAGACTGTATCAAATACTAACTGACCTCCTGATGGCGTCTCTTCCATTATCATCGCTCTTAACTCTTCAAAAGCCTTTTCGCCCTCGACAGCCATTCTTGCCTTTCTCTCACTCTGGATTACACTCCTGCTATTCATTGCAGAAAACATTACAATCCCTGTCATAGCAATAGAGAAAATAAGAACTGATACAATGAGTTCTATGAGAGTAAAACCTTTCTTTTTCTTCATTTTATCCTTGCCTCCATTTCTCCAAGTGGTGAAATATAAAACAATATCGAGTCTTTACTATCGCTGTCATAAATCGAAAAATCCCTGATATTATTGTTATCCTCTACTATACCAGACACCTTGATTGTAAATGTAATCGTGGCATCCCCTCCAGCAAAATCTAGATCAAGACCAGGGGTAAGTCCAACTGAATCTTCTGTAGAAGCAGCAGTCGTATCCCTCAGACAACGCATAAACTCATTACTTCGGTCTAATTCTATCCAATAATTCTCACCTGTAGTCGTCACATATCTAGTGGTCCTTTGATAGAAAGCTCTAACATTATTCATCGTTTCCTCTAACCTTTGCCTGACAAATAATCCTCTGAAGTAAAATATCCCGGTTCCTGTAAGAGTCCCTATTATTAAGATTATCACAAGTAACTCAATAAGTGTAAAACCTTTTCTTTTATTCATTCATTTCCTCCAAATAAAAAATTGTACAAATTCCATGCCAAAACTTATCCCATTGTAATTCAATATATTACTATCTGGTATCTATGTAACCAATTCCACAGGTGTGTAATCAAGTTCTCACTTATACGCGATAAATTCATAACCTTGAAAAACCCATTCTTAATAATATGTTGTGTGATTAGCAGGCACACCTACTCTACCTACCTTATCAAAACAGTTTTCTTCGTAACCACTCTTTTATTTGCTTCCATTCTTATGAAATAAACGCCTGCTGCTCGATTACTCATATCTATCCTTATCTCATAAAAACCAGCTTCCTTTATCTCTCTTATATGCTTTATTAATCTTCCCGTAGCGTCGTATACCTTAAACTCTATCCTTGCTTTCTCCGGCAGGCTGTATCTTATGTTAAATTTATTACCTGTTGTTATTCCCGGTGTCCTCAAAGAATATACTACCGGGGTCTTTTCGGTTGTTACTCCGGCAGTACTATCAACATAGGATACCATTACATCATCTATATACCATCCGGCATACTGTACGGAACCATCTGAACCAAAGTGGAACCGCAGGGTAATCGTGGAACCCACATAAGGAGAGAGATCCCTTGTTACCTCCTCCCAATATCCCTGAGCATTTCCACTGTAACAGGGTTCTCCGGGTATACCTGCATTACTACTGGATGCAGCATCCTCATTATACGGTGGATTAAGGTTATCAAGGAGTTGCCAGGAGCCACCATTTACCGATATCTTTACATTTCCTCCATCCCAGTAACTCTCTATATTATACCAGTGATAAAAGGATAGTGTTGGATGGATTGCACCACTCAGGTCTATATCCACTGTGGTTAGACGGGAATCGGAAAAGTTACTGTAGTAATTATCAAGTACCGTACCCCATAACTTACTTCCCGAATGTGCTAGAGAAGGACCAGAAGTATATGTGGGGGTCCCCCATGCCCAGTCTCCTGTAGATATATAAGCCCCATTACTATCCTCAAAGTCTTCCTGGTATAGAATTACCATCGGATAAAGAGAAAAGTCTATTTCAAGTGAATCGGTATATAGATTTACTATTGTATCTATTGAAATATGACTATATGAGCTTACTACAAATCTATAGGAAAACTCTGGTAGGTCCACTGAATAAATACCACCAGCTAAGGAATCCGTTGTTGTACTCGTATATAATGAACCATTATCTGTCCGGTAGATGTTTATCGCCGATGTTAATGAGTCTCCACTGCCTGTTTCCGTTACGGTTCCGTAAACAGTACCGGATGGGGCTGGATTCAATGCTATATCATTAACATTATTGCCCTGTTTGATGGTTATTACCTCAAAATCACCTTGATAACCAAATGCTATTGTATATACATCATAATCCCCACAGGGTATTGAATCACTCACCTGGTATAAACCATTTGCATTAGATACAAGGTTAAACACAGGACTGACCGAGGAGGTATCTGCTCCTGCTTCATATCCCTTAACCCGAGCATTAGCTATTGAATCAGAAGTGGATGCATCGGTAATATATCCGGATAACCATCCATTGTATATCTTTACAGGTATATTATCCTGATAGATATTATACCCACTCTTCCCTATCGTACCAAGTATATTTCCATGATTCATTGGGGTTATATCTATTTCAACTGAATCAGTTGCTGTATATTGGGATGTGTTTATTCCACATCCGCTTAAATAAAG
>DAOVFB010000118.1 GCA_030668705.1 Candidatus Stahliibacteriota bacterium | reverse complement strand
TTGACTCTTCTCTTTTTATCATTCTGCTTTTCGTTTGGAATTCCCTTTTGATAAAGAGATTGTTATCTTCTTCAATTTTAATATGTAGAGATAGATTGTCTCCTTCATATTCCATCTCTTCTGGTGGAATCATTATCATATATTCATCCGGTAACTCTATCTCAATTTTTTCATCCCTCTTTTCAAGATAATCAAGTATAATATCTTGTTTTCTTTCACCCTTTCTCGAGATTCGGAGGAGGTCAGATAGCGAGCCAGCAAACCCGGAGTATATAGATGGAATTTTTAGTATGATAAAATCTGATTGAACAACTGCATAGCCTGGTATTTTTAGATTAAGTTCCATCATAACCCCGATGGAATCTTTAAAGTTCCAGGAAAGGAGGTTACTTTCTCCGGGAAGCCATTGTTGTATTACTTTCTCCCTTTCAGTTCTTGTGAGTTTACTTAAAGCTTCCCTTATTTCAAAGGCAGGGGCTCCCTTTGCTCCAATGACATATCTACCTTCGACATCACCATCCTGTGATAATTTTAGTTTTGCTTCTACATTATATAAATTATCTTCAAATTCTTTGGTTTTGATGAAATAAAGACTTTTATCGTCAATACCTATACCTTCACAATTATAATCCCAGTAGGGGAGGTCATTCTTTGTAAGGGGTTCTCCTATATCGTAGAGGTTGTCTTTCTCCTTAATCAGGAGGTAGCTAAAATATCTTATTTCCGGAATATCTCTGTTAATTTTTGATACGGTTCGATAGTAGGACCAGCGAGTCCAGGATCTCATTTCATTCCTTATTCTGTATTCCCTGTTCCTTGCATTTAAAAGGACCGGATGTGCATCCATTCCAAGATTTCTCATAATGCCAAAGAGGATAAGATTCAGCTCTTCAGGGGTTGCAACGCCACTATCCCAAATCTCCTTTGGTGAGCGAGGTCTATAGGATAGGTCTTCCAGTCCAATGGTTCTGGAGACCTGGAAGAAGTCCTGAGTCCACTTCCTTATCTTTTCTATTTCTTTCGTATCAGGTATTTCTTCTGGAATATATGAAGAGAACACTTTTTCTAAATCCCCTATAAATTCGGCGATATCGTTCCAATCACTCATAGTTGAAAAGAATAATGACGGTGCAAATAGAACCTCCGGAGGAGTATTTATCTCTCTTGTAAATTGAGGAAGTGTATCCATGTGCCATTTGTAGATACATTTTCTTCCTTCTTTTATTATCTCTGGCTCAGGAAGTCCATTTCTTGACTCATATAAAAGTTTCGTATTCTCTGGAACTTCGACGATAATTATCTTTCTGGATTTTACGCCTTTACTGGTAGAAAAATTGATTATTCCATCGATATTATTTTTAATTACAGGTTCACTTTTTATTCTTGTGCCGTATTCAATCCTTACCCCTGGTTTCAATCCCGTGAATGATATTGTAGTAGTTGAAAGGAATCCGAAGGCCTCGGACACTCCGTATCTTGTGACCTCATTTATTGCTTTATCCAGAACTACTATTGTATCTCCTTCCTCTAAAATAACCCTTGCGTATAAGACGGTGAGTGAATCATACCTTTTATCAAGGTTAATCCTTTTCTCTGAGTTAAATTCAATTCCCCTCAAAGTTTTAGGCACTAAAATATGGTGGCTTTCCTCGAGGATTTTGCCATCCATGGTAAGAGATATGTAGGTGGAGTCCTGTTCCTCCAGGTCTATAATAGTACTATGTAGGCCAGTCTGAAGTAAGAGTAAAAATAGCAGGGTCAATTTTCCCTCCTGAGGATAATCCATTCCTTTGATTTCTTATAGGCTTTAGAGGTATAATCCTTAAATGATTCATATTCCTCTGGATAAATAAATCCTTTGTCAAAGGAATATGCAATCCTTTCATCGATTCTATTACCCTTTCTTTCGCAGGAATAACTGAGTTTGCCAAATGAACTCTCTTCCTGTAGGTTTAGAGGAGTAAGTAATGGAAGGTATCCATCGGGAATGGATACGAAGGCATTTATGTCATCTGAACTAATGCAAAAAAGGGAGTAAAATGGATATCTCCTGTCGGGAAGGGATGAAAGGTACATGAAACTGCTGCTAAAATTCCTTAACAGTGTGAGAGAAGGTGATGGGAAAAGAAAATATTCTCCTGATATGATTCCATAGTCAGGGATAGAAAAGTCGATGTCTATTTTTAGCAGACTATCCATAGTGTTTAGGTTTTGGATCGAAAAGGTGTCTATTCTTATTTCTGTCCCATAATAGGATAGGAACTGAGATTTCACCGATTCCTCCCATTCTTCTCTTTTTAAATAATGGAAAAGATTCCGTATCCACTGTTCTATTCCATAGTTAAAGATAAATTTTAATGAGCCTTTTAATTCACCTTTTTCGCTGATGTTGAAGGATGCGTCTATGATGATAGGTACAGATTTTCCACCCTTTGCCCTGGTCTTCATCAGTGTTTCTCCTTCTTTCGTGGCCACAAGTATGGATTGTTGCTGTTCAAGAAAGCAAAACCATTCACGGGAGAAGTTTCCCCAGGTGGGGTCAAGAAATATGTACCCGGAGTCACTCTTTATTGCCGTGACAGCATGATTGAATTGATTGGCAGGGATATCTTCTATTCGTTCCATTGCGCTTGTCATACAGATATAGGATTCGAAACCTGCTTCCCGGAGCATTGCAGTAAGGAGTGCTGCTTTGTCCTTACATACACCGCCTCTCTCCCTAAAGGTCATTGTTACTGGATGTGGAGTATATCCTTCTCCTTCGCCCATAGAAAGACCTATATAGCGAATACTATCTGAAACAAAATGAAAGAGTCCGTTTATCTTATCTAAATTACTTTTTTCACCTCTTGTTAATTGCTTCACCTTGTCCTTAATTGCATCATCTGTTGAGAGCATTGGTTCGGTGATTTCGTACATCCATCGGGATAGTTTTTCCCAGTCAGATATTGTTGTCACTATTACCTTTGTTGCAATTTCACCTTTCGGTAGCATCTCGGGTTCCTTTTCAATGGGAGACATGAGTTCTCCCACCACCTGGTAGTAAAATTTGCCGTTTTCTTCTCCTTTTTCAGATGATATCATACCTTTATTTTCTATTCCCATTCTATAGTAGATTTTGTGATTTAATGCTTTGGTCAAAGGGCCTTCTACTCTAAAGGTCTTTTTTAAAATAGGGATATAATCCTGGAAGAGTTCCACATAATAAAATTCTTCTTCCATGGGAGGTGTGTATTCAGTGAATTCATCCTTTGATAGTAATGCGACCTGGACCCCATAGACTTCATAGCATAATTCAATGACATCCCCAACCTCAATGCCTGGAATGGTTATTGTTTTCTTTCTTTCGCCCCAGAAAATTACCCTTGTTGCGAGTGGTAGGTCTTCTACCTTTTCAAGCGGGATCTCTATTGTTCTTCCATCCACTTTATAAACCTTGATAAAGTGAAATATGACTTTGTTGTATAAAGGAGTGTATTGAACCTCAACAGTTGAATAATCTTCCTTCCCCTTCTTTGTATTTATCAGGATAAGGCGATGAGTGATAAAATGACAGGCTCCGCTTTCGACGAATTCCCCAATTTTTTCTTCTCCCAGGACTGCAGCTTTTTGTTCCTGCCATTTATTGATTGATTTAAAACATTCAATCCTTTGCGATATCGCATCCGAAGTATAAGGTGTGATGCTGATTGAGAACAAAAAAAGGAGTAGCATAATATATCTTTATATTAATAGAGAGGTTTTTAATGTCAAGAGGGAATAACTATAAAACATCTCCTTACCCCTTTATACGCTTAGAAGTGCGAGCCATCGGCTCGCCCTTACAAAAAATCCGGGGGCACGAGACATTGTAACCTACCTTTAGCCGTGAGTTTGCCGTGGCATTCTTAGGTCTTGGGTGTTGGTTTTTTTACCGACTCAACGAGTCGCCCCTACAGAGCGCGAAACAAGTTTCGCTACTCCAAAGGGCTTTGCTCCCTTTGCGACTCTGCGAGAGAATCTTTGGGATAAAATTGCTTCGTAAAAGTCAAAGCAAGGAAGAGTTGTTCACAATGACAAAAGCAACCTTAACTTTATTCTTACCTTAGCAGGATAAGTTTTTTACTGTTTTTATACTCCTTTGTTTCAAGTCTATAGAAATAAATGCCGGAAGGGAGTAATTCTCCTTTTGCACCCCTTCCATCCCATTCGATTGCATAATAACCGGGTAGTTGGAAGTCTTTTATGAGAGTCCTTACCATTCTGCCTGTGTTATCGTAAACTTTTAAGCTTACCTTTGTCCCCTCTGGAAGGCCATATCTAATTGTTGTTCTATCTATCATCGGGTTGGGATGATTCTGATGAAGGAAGTAGACCGAAGGGATTTTTGTTTCTTCTCCTTTTTCTTCCTCGATTCCTGATTCCGATAGGTTAAAGAAGAGAAGCCCACCCGACTCGATGTAGTTTGTACTCGATGAGATTCCAACCACTGTTTGACCTGTTAGGTGGTGGAGGATATAATTCGTAGATATAGACTTACCTCCTCCCTCAGAGAGAGCATCCTGAAGCATGATGTAATTCTGGGCGCTTAATGGAAAGGCAATAAGGAAAGGTAGCCATATTATTAGATGGAGCTTTATCTTCATCGTTTACCTCACCTATCTTTCATTCTCTCGTGTTTTAGGCTTCTTTCCTCTTCCATCATCTGAGCCCTTCTTTCCTCTTCTTCGATATCACCGACCTCAGCACGTTGTTCGCATCCTTTCTCCCTTCCTATGGCAAGCCAAGTAAGTTCACAGTCAGGATCACCTGCCCCGGATTTTACAAGGAAGCCATTTTTATCTTTTCTTGCAATGTATAAGCCGCTGTAAGAACCGACGGGAGTAACTGTCACCTCGACCGATATTTCAGAGGATACGAATTCAGAGAAGGATTCATTGAAATAAATATAGGCTTCACCGTTAGAGAGCCTGCCTTTACCATGGGCAAGGAGTTCCTTGTTCGGTGATTCAATGGTAGAAAAGGATTCATATTCTCCTTTACGATTTTTCTTAAAGGTACTCCAGCCAAGATCTGCATAAGCCCTGCCATCTCCCTGGAAGTAAAATCTTAAAGTATATCCTCCGTAGAAGTTAGCAATTCTCTCATTAGAGGTAGAGCCATAAGCATTATCCACATAAAGAGCGGGATAATAGCTCCCTGTGGTGTCATTGACGAATTCCCCTCCGCACATTTTACCATAGGCAAAGACTCCAAAATAGCCTGCATTCCCCACATAGACTCCATAATCGCCTGCATTCCCCACATAGACTCCAGTGTGGCTCGCATTATCCACTCGAAATCCCTTCCACGCTTTTCTCACTCTAAAACCGCTGCCATCACCCCATACATAAACAACATAGACCCCCTGGGATGCCTTTTCGATTCTAATACCTGTTGAATCGGCGCTATTTACATGGATTCCATGTTTACCTGTACTACCTACATACATTCCATCTTCATCTGCATGAACCACATTTACTCCATCTTCGCCTG
>DAOVFB010000023.1 GCA_030668705.1 Candidatus Stahliibacteriota bacterium | reverse complement strand
GGGTGATATGGGGTATGTGATAAGTGGTAAGTGATAAGGGATACGTGAATACTAGTCTAGAGTCGAGCGTCCAGAGTCCAGTGTCAAGAATCAAGGGGACAGGATTCCAAATCAACGACTCAACTACTCAACTATTTAACTACATCACTCTGCGTTCATCTGTGTGTATCTGCGGTTTCATTTTGCGGGTGGTGGGCCTGGGGAATGTAAAGGGAGGTCTTGACATATTCTTCTTATAGGATAAAATTAAGTATAGAAAAGTGCCGGAGTGGCGGAATTGGTAGACGCATCGGACTTAAAATCCGATGGAGAGTTTTCTCCGTGTCGGTTCGAGTCCGACCTTCGGCATAATGTGCTTTTTTAACTTTGGAGCAAAGGAATGAAATGGTTTGAGAGAAGGAAGAGAGTAGAAAAAGAAAGCAAGAGGAAGGAGATCCCGGATGGATTCTGGATAAAATGCGATGGTTGTGGGGAGATCCTTTACAAAAAGGAAATAATGAAGAATTTGATGGTCTGTCCTAAATGCAACTATCACTTCAGGATAGATTCATCCATATATGAATCTATCCTGCTTGATGAGGAATCATTTAAAGCGGAGGATGAGAATTTAGCTCCGTCTGATCCTCTGAGGTTTAGGAATTACCCTGAAAAAGTAAAGAAGGCACAGAAGAAGACCTCACTGAATGATGCTATTATCTGTGGCCAGGGTAAAATAGAGGGAAGGGATATTGAGATATGCATAATGGACTTTAATTTCATAGGTGGTTCTATGGGTTCAGTGGTTGGAGAAAAGGTCAAGAGGGCAATACAACGGGCAAGTGGACTGGAACTGCCACTGGTAATAGTCAGTGCTACAGGGGGAGCAAGGATGCATGAGGGGATACTTTCTTTGATGCAAATGGCAAAGACTGCAACTGCACTTAATAAATTGAATACCCCATTCATATCTATCTTAACACATCCTACCACTGCAGGGGTTCTGGCATCATATGCTTCTCTTGGGGATGTAATTATTGCTGAGCCAGGAGCGTTGATTGGCTTCGCAGGTCCACGAGTTATACAGCAGACCATAAAGAAAGAGCTCCCGGAAGGATTCCAGCGATCGGAATTTATGCTTGGACACGGTCTTGTGGATATGGTGGTTCATAGAAAAGATTTAAGGGAGACTGTTAATATACTTCTGGGGCACCTCTGTTAAATGTATGAGAAAAAAGCAAAGATAATGAATTCCTTGGGTATTCATGCAAGGCCTGCTTCAATGTTGGTAAAACTTGCATCAAACTTTGAATCTAAGGTGGAATTGGAAAAGGATGATATAAAAGTAAATGCCAAGAGCATAATGGGAGTTTTGATGCTTGCTTCAGAAAAAGGTTGTGAAATTATTATAAGGGCTGAAGGAGAAGATGAGAAAGAAGCTGTTGAATCGATTGTTGAATTAATAGAGAAAAGGAAATTCGATGAAGAATAAAATAATCAGGGGGATACCTGTATCTCCATATTTAACAATAGGAAAGGCTTTCATATATTTGCCAAAAGATACTACTTTAAGACGGTTAAAGGGGGGAGGCAATATAGATGGAGAAATTAGTTTATTCGAAAATACCAGGAAGAAATCCCTGGAACAACTCGTTGAGCTTAAATTGGAACTTAAGAAACTACCAAGCTCGCAACCAGCGAAATTAATAGATGTTCAAATACTCTTTTTGCAGGATCCGTCATTCTTAGAGGATGTAGAGAAGAGGATAAGGAGTGATGGGGAATCTGCAGAGGGGGCTATAATCAATTTTTTGGAATCATTAGAACGTGATTTTAAAGATATACCCAGCAGCTACATAGGTGAACGTTATTTTGATGTTAAGGATGTGGGGGATAGATTGATAAGTAACCTCCATAACGAAGAAGACAGTGAAGAAGTAAAAATGGGATTAAAAGGTTCTAACAACATTGTTGTGGCAAAGCGTCTCTCTCCGAGTGAGACGGTTCAAATGAAGAATAGTGATAAAATCAATGGAATTATAACTGAATTAGGAGGGAAAACTTCTCATATTGCTATTATAGCTGAGGCATTAAATATTCCAGCTGTTGTAGGGGTAAATGGATTATTGGATGAGATCGAGTCAGGGGATGAAGTAATCGTTGATGGGATAAGCGGTATTATTGTAATTGATCCTAACGAGAAAACAAAAAGAAGGTTTGAACAGAAAGAAAAAGAGGCGAAGAGGATAAGGGATGAGTTTTTTAAAGGTAGGGAACTCCCTGCAACAACTATTGATGGTTATTCAATAGATATAGCTGCAAATATTGAGTTACCGATGGAAATCAGTTGTATAAAAAAATATGGCGCAAAAGGTGTAGGATTGTTAAGAACGGAATTCTTGTATCTTACTTCCGATAGCATACCTGATGAAGAGATGCAATATCGTTTCTATTCCGAAGTAGCAGACACCTGCTCCCCTGATTATGTGATTGTGAGAACGTTTGACCTTGGTGGGGATAAGATATTTAAAACAGAAATAAAGGAGGAAGCAAATCCTTTTCTTGGCTGGAGGGGTATACGTTTTGCTCTCTCGAACGAAGGGATATTCAGGACTCAACTCAGGGCTATACTCAGGGCCTCAGCAAAAGGCAACATACGTTTGTTGATCCCTATGGTTTCAACGGTAGGAGAGATGATAAAGGTGCGAAGAATTGTGGGAGAAATAATGGAAGAGTTAAAAACAGAAGGGCAATCTTTCGATGAGAATATTGAGATTGGGGCAATGGTAGAGATACCCTCGATATGTCTGCTTGCGGATCGCTTCGCAGGGGTAGTTGACTTTTTTTCGATAGGCACCAATGATCTTACCCAATATACCCTTGCGGTCGACAGGGGGAATAAAAGAGTATCCAAACTTTACGACCATCTTGACCCCTCCGTTATTAAGCTGATGAAGATGACAGTAGAAAAAGCTCACCAAAATCATAAATGGGTTGGAGTATGTGGTGAGATAGCAGGGGATCTTGTGGCAGTACCTCTATTGATAGGTTTAGAGGTTGACGAATTCTCAGTGCCTCCTTCGTTTATTCCACAGATAAAAAATGTCATCCGGGGCTTGAGTTTAAAGGAGGCCAAAGAACTGTTAGGGCAAGCAGAGAAAAAGGAATCGGCAATTGAGGTGAGGGGATTCCTTAAGGACGAACTCCTGAAAAGATTCCCGTCACTTAAAGATATTTTGGTGGAGGACGAAAAATGATAGAGATTATAGATAACTTATCTCAAGATGTTAAAGAAGCTATTGAACTTGGTGCATCTTCTGACATTGTATTCAAAAATATAAAGAGAGTTTGCATTGGGGGGATGGGGGGATCGTCAATAGGCGGAGAATTGTTACAGGCACTTTCATATCGATATTCGGCTATTCCTTTTTCTGTAGTGAGGGATTATAACCTACCCCGTTTTGTTGACAAGAAAACTCTTTTAATAGTCGTGAGTTATTCCGGAAATACCGAAGAAACACTCAAGCTGTTTGAACAAGCAAAAGGGATAACCAATATACTCTGCGTTAGCAACAATGGAATACTGGAAGACCGGGCAAAGAAAGAAAATATCCCACTTATCTCAATTCCCAAGGGGTATCCTCCTCGAGGCGCTATTGCTTATCTTTTCTTCCCTATTTTGGAAATCCTAAGAAAGTCTCGAATAATAAAAATCAAAAAAGAGGACCTTAATGAGACATGCAAAATTTTGGAAGAGAATAAAGATACTGCAAAAGCTTGGGCAGAGGAGGTAAGCGTAAAGGTGAAGGAAAAATTGCCCTTCATATATTCTATCTATGACTTCCGAGCAGTAGCAAGAAGATGGAGCACGCAGATAAACGAGAATGCAAAATCGCTGGCTCACTGGGCTGTATTTTCAGAACTGGATCATAATGAGATAGTAGGATGGGCAAATCCTAAAGAAATACTAAAAAGAATCTTTATCTTTGTCTTAAGGGATAGGGATGAAAATGAAAGAATAAATAGGCGCATTGAGATAACCTCTGAGCTTATCGCGGAATCCTCCGGAGAGATTATGAATGTATACGCGGATGGGAATTCTCATGTTGCAAAGAATTTTTCTCTCATTCAAAAGGGAGATTATCTTTCTGTTTTTCTTGCTAATGCATATAAAGTAGACCCCCTGCCCGTCAAGAGGATTCAAGAATTGAAGAGGAGACTCGCTGAGTGACGGTTATAATTCCGCTTGCGGGGTATGGGACGCGGCTTAAACCACTCACGCATGAAATCCCAAAACCTCTCCTTAATGTGGCGGGAGATACCGTTCTTGGATGGATATTTAAGTCAATATCCTCCCTTTCGGTTTCCAGGATTGTTCTATTAGTTGGATATAGAGGTGAGCAAATTCAGGAGTGGGTGGGTGAAAATTATCCTGAACTCAATGTAAAATGGGTATTCCAGAAACAAATGAAGGGATTGGGACATGCAGTATGGACTGCAGGGAAGGGAATACCATTAGAAGAAGATGTTTTGATCTATCTTGGAGATACAATATTCGATGTGGATTGGGCCGAAATAGATAAGGGAGCGAAGAACTTTATTGCTGTTAAGGAGGTCGAAGACCCGGAGAGATTTGGCATAGCAAAGATAAAGAACGGACGGGTAATAGATATGGTTGAAAAACCTGATAATCCAACTTCAAACCTTGCAGTGGTTGGATTATACTATATTAAAAGGTGGGGAAAATTATTCTCATGCCTCAATCAAATCATAGAGATGGATATGAAGACCAAGGGTGAATATCAACTAACCGATGCGCTCCGGATGCTGATAGGAGAAGAAAAGCTCGTTATAGAACCACTCTCTGTTAAAGGTTGGTTCGACTGTGGGACGAAAAAGACTCTTCTAAAAACAAATGCCGCGCTTCTTTTAAATCATCAGCGGAACAAATTTAAGAAAGGAACAGTGAAAGGACCCTGCTATATACATGATTCCGCGGTAATAAGGAATTCTATTATTGGTCCTTTTGTTTCGATTGGAGAGAACTCTGTAATCGAAAACTCATGTGTTGATAATTCAATCATAGGTTCTGGAGTAACTACTTTAAATGCAAAGGTTCATAATTCTATAATTGGAGATAGAGTTGAAATAAAGAATTCGGAGGGCGTTTTTCATCTGGCATCCGATTCTATAATCATTGGAAAGGAGGTTGAGTGAAGAGAATAATTACCAGTGAGTCAGTAACCGAAGGACATCCCGATAAATTTTGTGACCAGGTATCTGATGCCGTGCTTGATAAATTACTTTCAAATGATCCTCATCCCGAGAATGTGAGGGCCGCAATTGAGGCACTTGCAACGAGGGGGGTTGTAATTGTTTCAGGAGAGATAACAACCTCCATCTACGTCGCTATCCCAAAGCTTGTTCGAAAACTCTTACGGGATGTAGGATATACCGAGGCTGAATATCATTTCACTGATAAAACCTGCGGTGTTATTACGATGATTCAGGAACAGTCTCCCGACATTGCCCTTGGAGTAGATAAAGGGGGAGCAGGGGACCAGGGTATGATGTTTGGTTATGCTACGGATGAGACTAAAGAATTGATGCCTTTACCCATTATGCTTGCCCATCGATTGGCAGAAAACTTGTCCCTGAAAAGGAAATCCCATGATAATAGTTTTCTCCGCCCGGATGGGAAATCCCAGGTAAGTATGGAGTATGTTGATGGAATTCCGATGAGAGTGGATACTGTTCTTATTTCCAGTCAACACGAACCCCAGGTAGAGAGGGAAGAACTGAAGGAATATATAATAGAAGAGGTTGTAAAACCTACTATTCCAGAGGAACTTATAGATGCAAATACTAAATATCTTGTTAATCCTACAGGGCGCTTTGTTGTCGGCGGACCACAGGCAGATACCGGGGTAACGGGCAGGAAGATTATGGTGGATACGTATGGCGGGATTGGTAAACATGGAGGAGGGTGTTTCTCTGGCAAGGACCCAACGAAAGTGGACCGTTCCGGAGCTTATATGGCAAGATATGTAGCAAAGAACCTTATTGCAGCCGGTCTTGCCAAAAAAGTGGAGATTCAGATAGCTTATGCGATAGGCGTTGAAGAACCGGTTTCTATATATATAGATTCCTTTGGGACGGGGGTAACTTCGGATGATAAACTATTGAAAGCGGTCCGAAACATATTTGATTTCCGTCCGGCAAAAATTATTGAACACCTTGACCTCAGACGTCCCCAATATCTTGATACTGCTTGCTATGGGCATTTTGGAAGGGAAAATAAAGGGTTTAGGTGGGAAGATACAGATATGAGCAAAGCTCTAAAAGATGAGGTAAAATAATGGAATATGATATAAAAGATAAGGGGCTGTCAGATAGAGGAACACAAAGAATTGAATGGGCAGCAAGTTTTATGCCCGTACTATATAGTTTGCGAGAACTATTCAAGAAGGAAAAACCATTAAAGGGAACCTCGATAGCTGCCTGCCTGCATGTAACCACAGAAACTGCAAATCTTATGATAGCACTTAAGGAAGCAGGTGCAAATGTAGCACTTTCGGCTTCCAATCCTCTTTCTACCCAGGATGATGTTGCTGCTGCTTTGGTTTTAAAATTTGATATTCCTGTATTTGCTGTGAGGGGGGCGGACAAAGACAGATACTATAGCCACATAAGGAACGCTCTGGAATCCGGGCACGACATCACAATGGATGATGGTGCCGACCTTGTCTCAACTCTTCATAAAGAGTATCCCTCTCTATTAGATAAGGTTATGGGAGGGACAGAGGAGACTACCACCGGGGTTATTAGATTACGTGCGATGGCCAAAGAAGGAGTCCTTGGGTATCCGGTTATTGCGGTCAACGACTCTATGACAAAGTATCTTTTTGATAACCGTTATGGAACAGGGCAATCCACAATCGATGGAATATTGCGAGCCACTAATTGCCTTATAGCAGGAAGTTATTTTGTTGTAATCGGATATGGATGGTGTGGCAAAGGAGTTGCAAAGAGAGCTTCAGGAATGGGAGCCAAGGTGATTGTAGCGGAGGTAAATCCAGTTAAAGCGTTAGAAGCTGCAATGGATGGTTTTCAGGTTATGCCACTAAGGGAAGCTGCGCCAATTGGTGACATATTTGTGACAGTTACCGGGGACAAATGGGTGATTACAAAGGAAGAGATATCCAAGATGAAGGATAATGCTATAATTGGCAATGCTGGTCATTTTAATGTGGAGATAAAATTAGAAGATTTAGAAGATTTGAGTATCGATCAAAAGGAAATAAGGGATAATTTAACCCAGTTTAGACTTCGTGACGGAAGGCGAATCAATCTTCTTGGAAAGGGAAGACTCTTGAATCTTTCTTGTGCCGAAGGCCATCCTGCAATGGTAATGGATATGAGTTTCTCAGATCAGTTTTATTCTGCTATCTACATTAGGGAAAATGCAGGGAAACTCGAAAAGAAGGTCTATATACTTCCGGAAGAAATAGACCAAAAAGTCGCTCGCATTAAGTTGGAGACAATGAATATAGGAATCGATGAACTAACAGAGGAACAAAAGAAATATCTAAGTTCATGGGATAAAGGGACATAGCCTTCAGATAGATGCGAGAGCTGAGGATTAGCTTTTTCCTTTTATTTCTCCTGTTTGTATGTGTTGATGTAACAACTACCGTTCATTCATTGGGTATAAGGAAGATACTGTTTGAGGAGATAGATTATAGGCTGTCAGAAGCTTCCCTGGAGATTGAAAAGGGAATTGGGGAAATATCGGGTAATATACGTCTTGAAGAGGTTTATCCACTATTGATTCGATATTCTCTTGCATGGGTTGAATTCTTTGATTCTAAAGGTCATCTTATACGTTCAACCAGTATGGAAGCAGATCTTATGCCGGAAGAATTCAGTAATACCCCCAAATTCTGGGGGTATAGATATGGATTATTCCCCATAAAAAACGGATACCTTCTGATATCAACTTCAGAAGAATACTTAAAGGCCTTTAGAAAGCTTTTTCGTATATCAATTATATTAAGATTCTTGTTATATTCTGTGTTTATTGGCTTTGGTGTTTATCTCTTCAGAGTTTTTTCCTATCCATTTAAAACAGTTGAAGAAGTTACGGGAAGAGACAAGAAAGAAATAGAGTTTACTATGGCAACCATTAAGGAGATGGCAAAAGACTACAGCGAAAAACTGAAGAACCTTCAGCAGAGGGAAAAAGAGTTCAAACAGAGATTATTTCTCTCAAGGTTAGGAGCGAACGTGACCCAGATATTACACGAAATTAGAAATTCTACAGGTGCTATACTTGGATTTAGTAAACTTATTGAAAATGAAGAGATTAAGAAGTATTTATTAGAGGAAACCTCAAAGCTTAATCGCTTTTCCAATCATCTGCTTTCTTTATCCGGTCCGCTTAAACTCAATAAAAAATTAGTCAGCATTCGAAGGCTTGCGAATGGAGTGGTGAAGAGATTGGATAAAGGTAATGTTAAAATTGAAATTGATATCCCAGAAGACCTCTCGCTTTCATTAGATGAGGAGCTTATGTCGCAGGCACTTTACAATTTAGTAGATAACGGTATAGATGCCTGTAAGAGGGGTGGGATAGTCAAGATTATAGTAGAATCTGTGGAGGATAGCATAGTTATTAGAGTGATTGATACAGGAAAGGGTATGGATAAAGAGACTTTAAATTCCCTATTTGAATTATTTTTTACAAAGAAAGATGGAGGAGTTGGAGTTGGAATGGCGCTCACTAAAAGAATCATAGAAGCTCATAATGGTGATATTGAGGTGAAGAGTAAGTCAGGTGAAGGAACAAAGATTATAATTAGGTTGCCAGCGGAATCCAATGGATAAAATACTCATAGTGGAGGATAACGAAAGTTTCAGAAAGATGCTTGAGTTAAATCTCAAGAAAGCAGGATTTGAATTTGAATCCTTTGGGATGGCTGAAGATGCTATCTCTGCCTTTAATCGGGATATCTTTTTACTCGGAGTCTTCGATTTGAAGCTTCCTGGAATGGATGGTATACAATTATTATCGAATATTTTAGAATATGCTCCAGATTTTCCAGTGATTATAATCACAGCTTATGGCGATATTGAGACTGCTGTTTTGACTGTAAAGAAAGGTGCGTGGGATTTTATTCAAAAGCCATTTGACCCGGATCTTTTGATAGGAAAGATAAAAGCGGTACTAAAGGAAAGAACCTATGAATTAAAAGAGAAAAAGATTGTTGGCGATTCCCAGGGGATAAAAGAAGCAATAAAACTCACGCGCAAGGTTGCTCCAACTGATGCCACAGTACTCATTCTTGGAGAAAGCGGGACCGGTAAAGAACTCTTTGCAAGAGCAATTCATCGCTGGAGCAAAAGGAAGAATGGCCCTTTCAGTGTTTTAAATTCCGCTGCTATTCCGGAAAGCCTCCTGGAGAGTGAATTGTTTGGCATAGAGAAAGGAACGGCAACAGGAGTAGAAAGGAGAAAGGGGAAAATCACTCAAGCAGATAAGGGGACGCTGTTCCTTGATGAAATTGGTGATATGCCACTTCTTCTTCAATCAAAGGTTCTTCGGGTTATTGAAGAGAAAACTTTCCAGGAGGTGGGGGGAAGAGAAGTTATAAATGTAGATGTTAGAATAATCTGTGCTACTAATAGAGATTTAAAGAAGATGGTGGACGAAGGCGAGTACAGGGAAGATCTCTACTATAGATTGAATGTTTTTCCTGTTCACCTGCCCCCCCTAAGGGAGAGAAAGGAAGATATAGAAGCCCTTATAGATTACTTCATAAGCATATATTCGGATAACATTGGGAAAGAAATTAAAGGAGTAACGGAAAGAGCCAGGTTCAAATTAAAAGAGCATCACTGGAAGGGTAATATAAGAGAACTGGAAAATGTTATAGTCCGGGCTATTATACTCACTGATGAGAATATCATATCCGAAGACCATATCATTTTCGGGGAATCTATGGCTTATGGAGAAAAAGTAGGTAAAATTGACCTTAAAGAAATGGGGGAGAAGGCAAGGAGAGAAACTGAGGTTAGAATCATCAAGGAGGCACTGAAGCAAACTGAAGGTAATAAAGCAAAAGCAGCCCGATTGCTTAATATCTCCTATAAAACCTTATTCAATAAAATTAATGAATATAATCTGGGATAGTTTCATAGCCTTACAATACGTTTAGTTACACCCAGATTTTCTTTTCTCCACCGCTGAAGAATAACTTAAAGTTTGGAATGGTGCGGGCAAGAAGCAACAGTAAGGCAGCACATACCACTAAAAATGTAGCCAGATCAGGCTTCCGAATAATGAACGAGATGGGAGTAAGAATAAGAAAGGTAAGGAGTCCAAGACTCGGGTAATGTGTAAAGAAAATAGTGATTACTGCACCAAAAGCAGCAATACACAGGATAATAGGGGAGAGAACCCCTATTACTCCCAATGTCGTCCCAAATCCCTTGCCTCCTCTGAATCCATAATAAACAGGAAAATCATGCCCTATGATAGCAAAGAGCCCTGTAATTGCAATAAGAATATCTGAGCCTCCTAAGACTTTTAAAAGAAGCATAGGAATGATAGCCTTTAACATATCACAGATACAAACCATCACTCCGGACATCTTGCCAACATTTGTAAATACATTCGCTGTCCCTAAATTCCCACTTCCTGTATCTCTTATGGAAACCCCCTTCGCACTTGCAATGATTTTGGCAAAGGATATGCTCCCAAGTAAATAAGCCAATAACGGGAAAAGTATCTCTTTTAACATAATCAACCCCCCATAGGATAATAGGATATACCCCATGCTCCAGGGCCCAGGTATACACCGACAACGGGGTTTAGCTGTAGAGTGTGTAACTCTTCTATGGAAAATTCCTCTCTGATGGACTCCTCTAATTCCTGGCAGATTTTATCATCTGTGGCATAACCGAGCAGGACTTTCAATCTTTCTGCCTTAAACTTTGCGAAGTCTTTTCTTATCTCATCCTTTATCTTTTCCATTGCCTGAGATTCTGTTCTAACCCTTCCAAAAGGGACTATCTCACCACCAGAGTATGTGATCATTGGAATTATCCTCATCATTGCACCAAGAAGTGCTTTTCCCTTACCCAGTCTTCCGCTTCTGTGTAAGAAATTGAGATCAGGAATAGCAAGGACCATTTTTACCCTTGATTTTACTTCTTCTGCTTTACTTTTCACGCTCTTGATATCCTTACCCAGAGAGGCGCAAATAGCCGATTCAAGGACGATCATACCTTGTCCCAGAGTTGTTAACCCCGTATCAAATACCTCTACTTTCACTTTATCCTTTACCATTTCAGCAGCAGTGAGTGCCGAATTATAGGTTCCACTCATCTTTGAAGAAAGGTGAATCGATAGTATAGTATCAGTATCCAGTTTTTCATAGGTATCAACTAATAACCCTGTGGGGAGAAGCGCTGTTCTGGGCATTTCTCCTTCCTTTACCCTCCTGTAAAATTCTTCAGGTGATATGCCTGTTACCTCTTCATCCCCAAAATATAAGGGATGCTTTAATATAGTGATGTCGTATTTCTTGACAGCATCTTCTGGTATATCACTTGCGTCACCTGTTACAATCTTTATCATAAATTCCTCCTTATTCCGCTCCGATTATATATTGATAAAAAGGTTGTCCTCCATAATAGAGTTCAAAGTCCTTCTCGCTAAATTCCTTCTTTAATTGGACAAGAAGTGCTTCTGCATCCTCTTTCTTTGTATCGATTCCGAAAAAGAGGGTAAATATCTCTCCTTCCATCTTCCTTGCCAGTTCAAACACTGCCTCCTTTATGCTTTTGTGAACCTTTATCTCACTACAAAATATTGAAATAATATCCCCCTTGTTAACCTTCACCTCTCCGAATTGGGCATCTCTCGCCGAGATTGTGACCTTCCCTGTTTTTACTCTTTTTATTGCCTCTTTCATATTCTCTTCATTCTCATTTGGTTCCAACTCGGGGTTATAAGCTAGGAGTGCGCTCATTCCCTCAGGTATAGTTTTTGCAGGAATCACTACACCACTTTTCTTGCTGCATTTTAGTGCCTGTAGAGAGGCAGGAATTGCATCACCATTAGCAGGAAGGACAAAATGGAAGTCTTCACTATTGAGATATTCCAGCACCTCTTTAGTGCTTGGATTTGATGACTTTATCACTTCTGCTCCCATGCTTTTTGCGATTTCACAAAGGCCATCTCCAGGAAGTATAATTATAACTTTTTGATGAATTTCTGTTTCTGTATCTTGCTTTGCTGTGATAAACTCATGTTGTTGCTCTTCCATGTCTTCTATGAACCTATCATCAAGTTCTCCGTATCTTGAACATATTTCAAATATTCTTTCTGGCTCATTTGTGTGGATATGCACCTTTGTAAGACTCGGTGTGTCAACAACAAGGATGGAGTCTCCCAATGGTGCAATTTCTTCTTCAAGGGACTGCTTTTCTATGTTTTCCCCACGAACAAGACATTCGACATCGTATTTATATTCGATCTTTCTCTCCCATACCGAGATAAGCCTTCTTGCAAATTGCTTGAGCGCAGGGATTGTTTTTATCTTTCGGTTCTTTATGAGGGATAGTACCCTTTCCCAGGCAAGATCCATCCCAATCGTTCTGTTTTGCCATATTTTAACCATATGGTTACCAATATCTAGGAGATTTCTTATTCTGTAAATGTTCTCTATTGAAGCAAGTGTTTTCCATATATGAAGCCTCTTTGATATATGGGGTACTATATCATTCTCAAGATTGTGCTCTCTTAATGAATAGAGCGCACCCTCGAGAATATACACAAAACCTTGCCCTCCCGCGTCTACCACTCCTGCATCTTTGAGCACAGGAAGCATTTCAGGGGTTTTCTTGAGGGTTAGTTTTGCGGCTTTCTCAATATTTTCAAGTAGCCTTATAAAATCCCCCTCTCTTCTGGAGCTTTGTATTGCACATCTTGAAGCCTCTTTCATAACAGTAATAATCGTTCCCTCTACTGGATTTCTTATTGCATTCCTTGCGGTTTTTTCTCCCTCTTTAATTGCAATCGCGAAGTCCCTTGTGTCTATCTGGTCTTTATGATTTACTGCGTCAACGAAGCCCTTTAAGAATTGGGAAAGAATTATACCCGAATTCCCTCTCGCTGCCAGGAGGCTATTTTCTACGATATTCCCATCCCCGGACAACCCTCCCTTTAATGTAAGGGTCATATTTGAGCCTGTATCACCATCCGGAACAGGGAAGACATTTAGGTTGTTGACCCATTCTTTCTGGGAAGAGAGCCTCTCATATCCTCCGATGAGAAGGCTTCTAAACATTTTGAAATCAATTTTATCTATCATTTCTTCTTAACCTACTTAGTAATTGTTTGGCTGCATCTTCTCCTTTAATTATACCTTCTTTGCCTCTATAAAATTCGAGCGGCTTGATGAATCCCACTCGGGGCTCTATTAGAATATCCGGCTTTGAAGATTTTAGCTGAAGATTTAGTATCTGATTCTCTGCGATTGCTATTGTCTGAAGTATGACCGTGAAAATACTGGGAGTCTCTTGGATTGTCTTTAGTTTGCCTGTTAAGGTTACAAATGGGTTCTCAACGACATTCTTAACGGGCCTAAGGAATTGAGAGAGACGAGTATTGACAATCTCAGAAGTAATATGAGCAGTAAGGGTTTTTTTCTCTTCATATTTCATCCTGAGTTTATGAACTTCTCTTCCTGGCGAAGGAAGGATATTAACAGCAATTATAAAATCCGCTCCCATTTCACGGACACAATCCACTGGAACAGGATTAACAAGCCCACCATCCACAAGAAAATCCCCATTATATTTACATGGGGTGAATATGCCAGGAATGGAAATGCTGGCTCTTACGGCTTCAATTGTTGAACCTTTTGTAATTATTACTTCTCTTCCACTCATAACATCCGTGGCAATAGCAGCAAAAGGTATCTTTAAGTCCTCGATATTTGGGTTACCAATTATTGATTTCATAAACTCCGTTATTCTCCTGCCTTCAACTAACCCGGAGTAGGGAAGAGTTGGAGTAAAGAAAGAGGTAGTTTTTCTCCTGTCTAAATTGAGGACGAGCTCTTCGAACTCTCTGGCACTAATACCCGAAGCATAAATTGCACCTATGAGAGCTCCGATACTTGTCCCGGCAATAAAATCTATAGGGATTTTTTCTTCATCAAGTACTTTAAGCACGCCTATATGGGCGAATCCTCTTGCGGCCCCTGCACCGAGGGCAAGTCCTATCTTTCTTGTTTTTACTATTTTTGCCATTTTTCAGGTAGGTTTCTCATATGGCTTGACAAAGAAACAAGCCTTTTTACATATTCTATAGTATCTTCAGTGCAACCTATTTCTTTTTGAATGATAACATCGGGAATGTTGAGTTCAAGTCCCAGCAGGATTAAATCAAGTTTTTCATAGGATATTCCGAGTGCAACTTCATCTGTAATACCTGGCAGGAGGTCGGGCGAGGATTCCTTATCCATAATAAGATCCGGGACACCGAGATACTCTGAAAGTTTCCTTACTTGTGTTTTATAAAGATTTGCGATTGGCATAATATCTGCTGCACCATCTCCATATTTAACAAAGAATCCGACAAGGTCTTCTGTCTTATTTGATGTTCCTATTATAAGATAATTCATTTTTTCTCCGTAATAATAGAGGTGAACCATCCTTATTCTGTGCTTTATTCGATAATATGCTTGCACCTCTCTCATCCACTCATACCTTGTTCCAAGAAGCCCACCGAGAAATGGATTGCTTTTATTTGGAATTAACCTGTAAACATTTTTAATAATCTTTCCAAAGGATTTCCTGTTATTGCTGAAAAACCTTTCGGACATTGTCTTATAAATGCCAAGAGATTCAAGTGTCTTTGTGATATCAATAAATTCTGTTTTTATACCAAATTTATTGGCAACAAATTCTGAATCCTTCACTGTATTCTCATCTGAAGTTTTTTCAGGCATAATCAGTCCAAGTATTCTATCCTTATTAATTGCACGAGACAAAAGTCCTGCAATACAGGCAGAATCTATTCCGCCTGAAATACCAAATACGGCACCCGACCTTTCAAAGGCATTTATCCTGTCTTTTATAAAATTTAGGATACCAATAGTAACTTCTTCAGGGTCTATCTTGATTTTTTCTTTTAGTCTTTCCATATCTATCCTCTCTGTGAATATAGAGTATTTTGCTTTTTTTGTTTACCCTTCTTTTCCAGATTTTTAAATTCTGTCACATTACTATTCTCTTTATTCTGTTTTTTCATGAAAGTTCAGTAATTTTACCAACAACAAGCTCTGCAGTTTCCCTTTCAGTCTTTTCAGGATAAATCGGCTTTCCAATATTAACAACAATTTTCCAGCGGTGAAGAGGTTTCCCCCGTGAGAAGAGGCCATGATTAGTTCCTTGAATGCCCACGGGGATAATGGGCACATTTGCTAAATGAGCAAGAAAAAAGGCACCTCGCTTGACTTCCTGCATCTCTTTTGTTAATCTTACCCCCCCTTCTGGGAAAATCCCAATTTTTCCTCCATTTTTTAATATATTCAAAGCTTCTTTGATGGCCTTCCTTGTTTTTATCTGAGAAACAGAGATACTCCCCATTCTGGTTAGGAATCCTCCAACTATAGGTCTTTCAAACAGATAGGATGCAGATAAAAAGGTAATTTTGTCTTTAAATAAAGCAATTAACACGAAACCGTCAAACCAATTGATATGATTTGATGCAATAATATAGGAGTTGCCTCCCCTTAAAACATTTTCTGTTCCCTTTACTTTTAATGAATAAAATATTGAAATGATTGTCCGGGTAACCAGACGAACCGTATAATAAAAGGTTGATTTATAATTTTGGCAATTCATAACCTGTAAAATTTTTATTTAACATCCGTTTAATAGATGGTATGTAGTTTTTCATTGTTTCTTCTCCACAAGCAATTATTTCATTAGCTTTATGGAATGCTGTAGAATTAAAGGATTCTACTTCAGGCTCTATTAGTATTGTAGGTTTTGCTTTCTGTAAATTTGCAGTAAGTATCTCGTTTTCCATAATAGACAGAGATTGGAAAAAGACCTTCTTCATATTGGGCAGACCGCTTCTTTCTCTAAAAAAGAACTCTGGTGGGAATTTCCCATTTCTATCCTTTAAATTGATTGATTTTGCGTTCTTCTTTGCTTTCGGTGTCACATTGCAGGCAATGATTATATCCGCACCCCTTTCTTTTGCTATACTGATAGGTAAAGGATTAACTAGTCCACCATCCACAAGGATTTGTCCATTGTAATGAACTGGTATGAATACTACAGGTAAAGACATACTTGCTCTTACTGCCTTCTTTACTGGCCCCTCGCATATTATTACCTCTTTGCCAGTTTCTATATCTGTTGCAATGGCAAGGAAAGGAAATTTTAAATCATTAAAAGATAAGTCCTCAAGAAATGTATGAAGAAATCGCTCAAGCATACCTCCACCAATAAAGCCTGAGATATAACACCTTGGGAAAAAAGATGTAAGCGTCCATCTTCTGGTTAATTGACAGAATTTCTGAGATATCTGCTCTGGATCCATTCCAGTAGCATAGATACTCCCAATTAACGCACCAATACTTGTACCCACTACAATATCGGGATAAATATTCTCCTTATGTAGGGCTTTCAGAACCCCAATATGAGCAAGACCTCTTGCTGACCCACTCCCAAGTACGAGTCCTATCTTTTGCATTACTAAAAAAGACCTATTTTTTCTCTAATTTCTCAATCTTCTTCATAAGGGCATCTATATCGGATTTTGTTGGTATATTGAATTTATTAAGCACATTCGTCATACTCTTCTCAACTATCTTTTCGATTTCTACCCTTGTATTTTTACCCCTTTTCAGGAGTTTTTTTAAGAATTTTGCCTGGTCTTTTTTTGCAACTTTGCCCCTCTTTATGAGATCATCTACTATCTTCTCAGCCTTTTCTTTTGTGAGGGTGAAAGCCCCAGCTCCTGCCAAAAGTATTCTTTCTATAAGTTCTTCCATCAGAGTAACTTCCTTTTATTTTATATCTTACTTTCTATATATTTCGTAACCTCTTCTACAGTTTTGATTTTTGGGGCATCTTCATCTGGAATCCGGATATTAAACTCTTCTTCAAGCGCCTGAAGTAACGCCACATAATCAAGACTGTCTGCTCCCAGGTCGTTTTCAAAAGAAGATTCTCGTAAAACTTCTGCTTCATTTACAGCTAACACTTCTACAATAACCTTTTTCGCTCTTTCAAATATTGACATAATTTTCCTCCGGAAAGGCTTCAGGCTCTAACAGTATTTTTATCTCATTCATTATCCGCCTGGTTACAATTTTCAAAATTTCCTTATTATAAGGTCTATTATAGTATTCATCGAAATAGAGAGGTCTCCCAAACTTGATGATTACTTTATGTGGTCGGGGAACCCTTTGCCCTTTTGACATTACATTGAAAGTACCAATTATCGCTACAGGAACAAGAGGCACTTTTGCCTGCAAAGCAATAAATGCTGTCCCTAATTTTGGCTCTTGTAAAGAGCCATCTATGCTCACCGTTCCTTCGGGATACATATCAATTACATGACCTCCTTGTAGAACACTAACAGCAATTCGTATCGATTCTCTGTCCAACTTTCCCCTTTTTACTGGGAAAGCATTTAATTTTTTAAAAATAAATTCTGTAAAACGTTTTCTAAATAACTCCTCCTTGCCCATTGTATGGAGTTGTCTTCTAATTGCAGTTCCCAGAATGAATGAATCTAAGTCACTTGGATGGTTTGGCGCTAAAATCACACCGCCTTCTTTTGGAATATTTTCAATGTCAATGGTTTGTAACCTAATGTAAACTAATGATATAACCCGCAGGATTAAATGTATTGCTGAATAGAACATCTGCAATTTTCTTCCCCTTAGAATTGTAATTAAGAGCCAGAGTCCGAGTATTCCAGCTATTGCAAAGCCCAAAATTCCTAAAACAGGAATCTCCGGAGAAAAGAGAGCCATTACATCCATATTTAGCAAAGATTATCAGAATCTCCCGGATTTTTCTGATGTTCCTTAATTTCCTATCTATTCCTGTCATTTTAGTAGTATATTAGAGGAGTAAACCCCGTTAGGATTTCGCACGGGGTATTCTAACGGGGTAAACAGTGAGATTTTTTCCTGCATACTGCCTGTTGTCCTTAATACCTACTTCTTCTTTGCCAGATTATCAATCTTCTTCATAAGAGCATCTATATCAGTTTTCGTTGGAATATTGAGTTTATTCAGCACATTCGTCATACTCTTCTCAACTATCTTTTCGATCTCTACCTTCGTATCTTTGCCTCTTTTAAGGAATTTCTTCACAAACTTTTCTTTGTCATTTTTGGCAACTTTACCCCTCTTTATGAGGTCATCCACGATCTCCTCTGCTTTTTCCTTTGTGAGGGCAATAACACCAGCCCCTGCAAGAAGTATTCTCTCTATCATATTCTCCATACGAATTACCTCCTTTATTTTACATCTTACTTTCTGAATAGCAAAATGTCAATGATTACCTGTATCTTTTTTCCAAGCCACTGGAAGGAGGCTATTATCGCTGAGATTATTTCATCAAATATATTTACTGTACGCCTCCTCTCTTTCTATAAGTGCCTAAGGTATAATATAAAGTGTTTCAATGTCTATACCCGTTTAGTCTTTTCTCTATTTTTCATCTTCCCGCCATTTCTTATGTTTTTTGATTTTTCTACTGCAGTGCTATGACTTTTTCTCAGAAGCACACTTCTGTTTTTAAGTAAATCTGGTCTTGCTCTTTCCATGTATCAAATAGAGTTCCTGGCTTTCCATCCAAAAAGAATGCTCCGAGAGAGAGTTTTACATTATCTGCTGGAGCATAAGATACTTCGGGGATAATTGCAGTACCGTAGTTTTCCTTTATAGCTTCGATATCTTTTATCTCCAGAACACCGGTCAGGGCGAGTTTGAGCTCATCGTTCTTAAACTTCTTTTCAACCCGTGCTAAACAATAGTCCTTTAGATTATCCTTCCCCCTTTCATTAAAGAAACCATGCATCCACTGGGCATTGATGTAAATGCCATTTTTAAAGGTATAATCTCCACCGAGTGTAAATTTCACATAAAGCTCATCAGATAGAATAGTTGTATCCTGAATTATGGGATTCAAAGGATCCACGGGGTTTGGCATCACTATCTCCATTTTTACTTCTTCAGGCAGGAATACTGCTGCCTCTCCCCAGAAACCAATGGAATAAAGTTCTCCAGCACAATCAATGCCAACAGTATGGAGTTTGGGGAATCCAAGATAGGTGTCAAGTCTAACATTCCCTAAGGTATCGATAGGAGTCACAACAAGTCTGTTTGCAATAGGAATATCGTCATAGCCTTCAAAATAGGACAGTGAAAAATTGGCGCCCATGATAGTTCCAGAAAACTTTGCAGCATAGATGAAGTTTTCGACTTTCCTATCAGGAAAGGTAATATGATCAGCGGACTCTGTAAGATTTGTCCCTTGAGGTAGGGGGGGAGTAGTTGCATCACTAAAGAGAGGAAATTTGCCCCTGGGTAACAAAATAGCCTTGAATGATGGAAGCCATATAGCACCTAAGTTATATTCATCGGTTATATAATAGGTAGCATTTACAGCCTCTGTAGGCACCTTTTCCCCGAAATTTAGCGGGTCAGAAAAATCATCAGGGTTTAGATTATCCGTTGGATTTAATTTGTCTGCCGTCCCCCATGCAATACGCTGTTTACCAATCCGTAAATCCAGTTTATCAGAGATAAAACTGTAAAGGTCGGCATAGGCTTCCCATAGAGAGAGTTCATAAGGATAGCTTGACGAAATCCTGGTCAAATCCGCAGAACTACTTGCAAGATTCTGGTCCCATAATCTGAGTTTTAGACTGGAATAGAGGGATAAGTTCCGTGAAGGATTTGATTTTAGTTTCAGATTAAATTCGTGGTATGGATAATCCGCAATCCATACACTATCTGTTACAAGAAAACGCTTGTCCAATTTGAGATTACCAGAAATATCCACCTGATTTAAAATTCCTTCACCCATACAAATTTTAGGATTAATTAAAATACTCAAAACTAAAAGTATAGGAACATTGAGAGAAACCAAAATCCTAACCATTATACATCTCATTTTATTTCGCTCTCTTGAGCATTCGTTTGCTGAACATACTTTCTTCAAGCCCTGTGTCGTGCACGACATTTACAAGTTCCATGACAGTCTTATGTTCTGTTTTTAGATGCTTCATTGTCACTTCCCTTGGAATCCAATAGCCATCTATTTTTTCTATATTCTCATTCTTCATAATCTTCTCTCGGGTTCCCTTCTTGTTGTAGTATTCTACCTTACTTGGAAGATAATGAGCTTTGTCCACACACATAATAAGTTTAGCGTAATCCACATCCGACTTTGGTCTGGGAGTGAGTTCCAATGCATACTCTTCCTCTGTCTCCTCTTTTATCTCAGCAGTAAAGTCCTTTGTGTATTGGCACTTGCCAATATCATTGTATGAGAAGTCTGTGCCCATAAAGCTTTCATTCTTCACATGAGAAGCGATGCGCCGTATCTTCTTGAATGCAGGCATATAGAGGTACATCTCATTATCCGAGAGCACCAGGAATCCAACCCCTTTTACATCAGCAGGAGAAAGAAATTTTATAAGCCTTTTCTCTTTCCCCAACTGCCACATTTTTATCTCACGGACTTTGGAATCTCCATCCTTATCTATTAGTGTAAGTTTCATAGTTGCTGTTCGATCCTTCGAGGCATTCATAGCGTCCTCTGCTTTCTTTAAGATTACGTCACCTGTCCCTCCCCAAAGAATAATCGGCAGAAACAGTGCAACACCTATTCTCATGAGTTTTTTCATACTATTACCTCCTCCAAATAATTATGAGTTATAGTTATTAGGTTGTGTCACTTTGTTTTTCAATTTACTGGCAAGACGACCAAAATCACCAATGAACCCTGCCTTAGTGATAAGAATCATGGCCGGTAGAAATGTAATAGCACCTAAAGCACTGGTTATCATCGTAAATGCTATTAGATAACCAAAGCGTTGTATTGGAACTATACTTCCCAAAACCAGAACCAGAAATCCCATCATCACAGAGATAGCATTGATGAGAATTGCCTTTCCTGTCGTTTCTAGTGTTTTATCCAGAGCTTCCAATTCAGATTTGCTCTTTTCAAACTCAGACTTAAATCTGTTGATAAAGTGTATTGTATAGTCAATGCCGATTCCGACAGCCACACTACCAATCATAACCGTGATTACATCCAGCGGTATATCAAAAACTGCCATCAGAATGAAATTGATGAGAATAGTAAGAATGATAGGCGATATAGATATCAACCCACCAATTAAAGACCTCAGTTGAAAGGACAGAAGAAGAAAGACTAAAAACAAAGCAATAGAGAGACTAAGTGCCTGGCTTCTCATTATTTTTCTGTCAATATCCATGTAGATTATAGGCATCCCAGTTTGCAAGGCAGTCAATTTCACGCCTGATGCCTGATGCTTTACGCTTGAACCGTATTGCATATAGCGTTCCATGTCTATCGCAAACCAGTCTTCGTTTATCTCCCAACAATTATCCCGTAAATCTTCTAAGAAGTCTCTGTCATCCTTTAGGTTTTCGGGAAGGAATGGTTTCAAGCTCTGCACGAGATTATTGACCTTTATCCATTCCCTAAAATCAGTTATGATTGCCATAATTGATTCGGCAGTATATTTTAAAGCTTCAGGCTCCTCAGCATAGCTCTTTTTAGGAATATTTCTCTTCAAGATGCCAATAATCCCTTTTTCGCCAATTTCACCTGCCTTTAGCTTTACAAGAATATCAGCAGCAACTCTGCCAATAATTCTTTCCCATTGAGGTGATACCTCTTGAGGTAATGCCTCTTCTATCTGGATATCTGCCTCATCACTCTTAAAGTAATCGGTGATTCTTCTTTCCAACTTTTTCATTGAGACATCATCAAATTTTTCCTCTCCACTTTGCATTCCCGAAATAATGACCTTTGTCAGAGTAGTGTCAGAGGCAGGAAACGCGC
>DAOVFB010000044.1 GCA_030668705.1 Candidatus Stahliibacteriota bacterium | reverse complement strand
GGGTGATATGGGGTATGTGATAAGTGGTAAGTGATAAGGGATACGTGAATACTAGTCTAGAGTCGAGCGTCCAGAGTCCAGTGTCAAGAATCAAGGGGACAGGATTCCAAATCAACGACTCAACTACTCAACTATTTAACTGCATCACTCTGCGTTCATCTGCGTGTATCTGCGGTTTCATTTTATGGATGGGGGTTAGGGGTTTTTAATCAGTTGATATCAGTGTAAATCTGTGTCTAAAAATTTGGTGGGGTGGGGTGCGAAGCGGCTACCTCTGTGGCTAATATTTGGGGGTGGGGGTGGTTAGATTCCAGGAATCCTTGACTTTTAATATTAAGATAGTTATATTTTTAATATGAAAAACATAATAGTTTTTGCAGCGATTTTTTTTGCAATAGGCTGCCAAAAAGAGGGAAATTGGGAAATGCCCTACCCCGCTGAAAAGATTACCGCTTTTACATTAAAGGAAGTACATGGAGGTCTATTAAGGTGGGAGCTTCAGGGTGAAAGTGCACTCGAAAAGGGAGATACAATAGTTATCTACCAATTCATTCTAAAATTCTATAAGAATGATGGAACTGTAGCATCAATTTTAAGGGCCGACAGTGGATATATCTCCAAAGAGACAAATGACTTAAAGGCCCTCGGGAATGTTATCGTTGTGTCAAATGATTCCACTACACTCTGGACAGATGAACTGAATTGGATAGAAGAGAAACAAAAAATTGAGACGGAAAGTTTTATAAAATATAAAAAGGGAGAAAAGTTCTATACTGGGGAAGGGTTGGAAGCAGATCCGGATTTGAATCTAATAGTTGTAAAAAAGAAATTCCATGGAAAAGGTGAGTTCGAATGATCTTGATGCTTCTAATGGTTCCTTATGAAATAGAAGCAGGGTCCGTTGAGATAGTCAATAGAAACAAAAACATATTCACAGATGGAGTAAAGGTTTATTCTGAAAGCCTTTATATAGAAGCAGATAGGGGCGTCGAGACATCCACCTCTCTGGAGCTTTTTGATAATGTTTATGTTATTAGTAAAAAAATCCATTTCAAGGCCAATAGACTTCTCTACCACACACCCTATAAGAAACTATATGCTGGAGGGGATATCAAAATCTGGAGACAAGATACTCTAAAGGGGGATTCCCTCATCTTCGAGAGAGAGAAAGAAACTGGAATGATGTTTAGAAATCTGCTATATATTTCTGATTCAATCACTGTAAAAGGTAACTCTGGATCTTTTCATAAAGATACTGTGATAGTAAAAGGCAAACCCAGATTCAATTCTCCTGAAATGACTGTAGACTCCGATTCTATTATATACTATGCTTCCGACTCCACCTTTATCTTTCTCGGGAACGTCTTTTTTGAGGGGTCCGAGGTCCGGGGCTCCGGTGGAAAATTAGTGCACTCAGCACAGAAAAAACACTCAATCCTTTCCTCTTCCCCTTATATCTTTCAGAAACGAGATAGCATAACCGGTGAGAGAATAGATATTTATCATAATAGTAAGATTTTAAACGCATATAAGGGAATGACAATAAATTATACAGAAGAAGGAAGGAATAAAGTGCTGGGTGATACAGTAAAGGTTTACTATAACGAGAAATCAATCGATAGCGTACTTGTTTTGCAAAATGCATGGGGGGAATTCGTTAAAAGTGAAACTGGAATTAAAGAATCTCGTTAAATCCTACCATAAAAGAAACGTAGTTGATAAAGTAAATGTCGAACTGGAAAAGGGAGAAATTGTCGGTTTACTTGGTCCTAATGGAGCTGGAAAAACTACAACCTTCTATATGATAGTAGGATTTATAAAGCCCGAATCAGGCACGATTCACCTTGATGGAAAAGATATTACAAAAAAACCGATGCACAAGAGAGCACAGCTGGGCATTGGTTATCTTCCCCAGGAACCTTCCATCTTCCGTGGACTGTCGGTATATGAAAACCTGATGGGAGTCCTGGAGGTTTTGATAAAAAATAAAGAAAAAAGAGACGAGAGATTCGAAGAACTAACAAGCGAATTTAAATTGGGACCTTTACTCAACAGGTATGGATATAAACTCTCAGGCGGTGAAAGGAGAAGAGTCGAAATAGCACGGGCTCTCACTTCCGAACCAAAATTCCTACTTCTTGACGAACCATTTACTGGTATTGATCCCATCACAAGAGAAGAGCTTCAGGAAATGATACTTGATCTCCAGAAAAAGGACATAGGCATACTTATAACCGATCATAACGTCCGTGAAACACTCCAGATAACTAATAGAGCATACCTTATGTATGACGGGAAAATAATTTTAAAGGGAAATGCTGCAGAACTAATAGGTAGCGAGACTGCAAAAAAATTATATCTGGGTGAAAAGTTTACCTTATGAATTATAAATCCCCTAATGGCAAATCTCTCCGACAGATACACAAATTAAAGCAGGAACAAAAACTCACTCCGAGACAGGTATTGCAGATAAGAATTACACAAATCCCACGATTAGAGCTTGAACACCTCCTCTATCAAGAATTGGAACTAAATCCAATGTTAGAGTTTAGAGAGGATGATGAACTAAATGAATCACCATATGAGACTGATAAAGATAGGGAGGAGCAATCTGAAAAAGAACAACTTGACGAAAAATTAAAGGAATTCTTCGAAGAGGATTTCCCATCCTACTTTGCTCCTACTGACCTAAAAGAACAACCAGAGAAACAAACTCCCTATGTATCAACCTTCGCTGAAGACCTGAAGAGTGAATTAAGGCTGGAACACTCTGAACCCGAAACAATAAGAATAGGAGAGTATTTAATAGACTCCCTAAATAATGATGGCTTCCTTGATATCCCTCTTGAATTTACTACAGAATACCTTGGAGTGAACAAAGAAAAAATAGAAAAAGTACTAAATATAATACAGGGCTTTGATCCACCGGGCATAGCTGCAAGGGACTCCCAGGAATCCTTAAGTATTCAAATGAAAAGGAATCCGCTAAAATGGAAACTGGAATTAAAGATAATAGAAGATTACTGGGACTACTATAAAAAGAACGATGCAGATAAGATTTCAAATGGATTAAATATCGATAAAAAAAAGGTAAGAGAAGCACTGAACAATATCCGGAAGTTAACCCCCCATCCAACAAATAGTGATTTTGGCGAAATAAGATATGTAATCCCTAACGTATTTGTAAGTAAAAAAGGAGAAAACTACGAAGTAGCAATCAATGAACCCAACCTACCATTTTTCCGATTAAACACAAGATACCTACACATCCTTCAGTCACCAGGAGATTATGATAAAAAGACAGTAATGTTCATGAAAAAGTGGATGGATAGGGCAATTTTCGTTCTCCGATGTCTTCACACGAGAAAAAAGAATTTCAGGTCAGTGATAAATTACATAATAAGTAAGCAAAAAGATTTCCTTGAAAAGGGTATCCTCTTTATGAAGCCACTCCGACTCACTGATATTGCAAAAGCCACTAACTTAAGCGAATCGACGATATCACGATATATAAAAGACACCTATATCCAGACCCCACGTGGTGTTTTCCACTTAAAATATCTTTTAAGTGGGGGTATCCAGATTAATGCAGGAGCTATCTCAACCAACGTGATAAGAGAAAAAATAAAAAGGATGATAGATAAAGAAGGGAAAACCCCACTCACCGATCGGGAGATAGCCGATATACTGAAGAAGGAAGGTATTGATATATCAAGGCGAACAGTTGATAAATATAGAAACCAGATGGGAATTTCATCATCTAGAGAAAGAAAAAGAGAGAGAAAATTATATGAATGATGAATCTTCAAAAGAAGAAATTCAAAGAGCGCTAGAGGATTTTTTAAAGCATCGCGAAAAAATTAAAAAATATATAGAGGAACAAAATGGAAGCGAATAGAGATATAGCAAGAATAATATCTGAAGCAAAAAAGAAGACACAATGTAAGGTTTATATAAAAGGGGACATTCCAAAGCCTCTTTTAGACAATCAACCCTTCCAGTCATTTGAAGGCAAAGATTGCTTCCTGCTTATTGGGGATTGGGAAGACATAAACAGTTGGATGGAAAGGAACAAGGATAAGATAACCGAAAGCAATATCACACTCGAATCCAGATATTCTGCATTACCTCTAAAAGACCTTACAACCGTCCAGGCAAGAGTTGAACCCGGTGCAATAATAAGGGAAGGAGCAGAAATAGGCAGGGATTGTATAATTATGATGGGAGCTGTAATCAACATCGGCGCCTCTATCGGGGACAGGACAATGGTGGATATGAACGCAGTCATCGGTGCAAAAGCAGGGATTGGAAAGGACTGCCACATAGGGGCCGGAGCCGTGATTGCAGGAATCTTAGAACCTCCTTCAGTTAAACCTGTTACCATCGGAGATTCCGTGCTTATCGGTGCCAATGCTGTGGTACTTGAGGGGGTAACAGTTGGAGGAAACGCAATAGTTGCAGCTGGCTCCGTAGTCCTTAAGGATGTGCCTCATGGCATGGTAGTTGCAGGCATACCTGCTAAAATCATAAAAAGTTCATCAGAAGTAAAAGGAGATAAAAAAACAATACTGAAGGAACTCAGAAAGAGATGAACCAGATAGATAAATGCATCATGGAGGCCTTAAGAAAAAGTTCATCACCTTATGTTTCCTTTAAGAGCCTTAGAATAAAATGTGGTAAGAATGTAAAGTCGAAACTAACAGACCTTGAAAAAAAGGCGAGAATAGTTTCAAAAGGGAAAAAATATGCGCTACCAGAGAGGGTCAGCTATGTAAAGGGCATCTTTGATGGAAAGAAGGGTGGTTATGGATTTCTGATGCCGGATAATGATATGGAAGACATTTTTATCCCCCCTAATGCGACCTATACAGCACTTAACGGTGACCTTGTTCTCGCGGAAAAAGAGAAAAAATCGAGGGGACGCTGGACGGGAAGGGTGGTTTCTATAATCCAAAGGAAAAGGAAACTTCTGGTCGGTCAAATAATTAGAGTCGACGAGGAGTTGATATTCGAACCACAGGATAGAAATATACCCTATTACTTTGAGATACAGGACAAAAGGAAAGTAAAGGAGGGAGATTGGGTTCTCGTGAAATTCGTAAAATGGACCACACCTCTTCTTTCCCCTTTAGTAAAGTTCGTAAGCTCGGTAAGCAAGGATAATCTCTATGATATAATTGTAAAACAGGAATATAATCTTAAGCATGAATTCCCCAGTATTGTTCTAAACAAATCTACTGAGGCTTATTCTATAGATACTACAGGGAGAGAAAATCTCACAGGGTTGACCACTATAACTATTGACCCTCCTGATGCTTTGGATTTTGATGACGCCGTTTCCATCAAAAAAGAAAAAAATAATTACCACCTGTGGGTTCATATAGCTGATGTCCCTTCGATAGTAAAGAAAAACTCGGTCGTCGACGAAGAAGCTTATGATCGGGGTTGCACCACCTATCTCCCAAATGATACTTATTTCATGCTCCCGGAGGAACTAACCAATAGACTAAGCCTGCGGGAAGGTAAAAAACGCCCTTCGACAAGTGTTCATATTGTATTTAACGCCCATGGTAAACCTACAAGAAAAGAATTCTTTAAATCAATAATCTCCTCGGATAAGAGGTTTAATTACCAGGAAACTCAGGACGTACTCGATGGAAAGACCACCTCACCTTTTGACGGGGATCTTAAAGAAATGTCGGAATTAGCTAACATCCTTACTGCAAGACGGGAAAGAATGGGGTATCTCGATTTCGCCACAAATGAAGTAGAGATTAAATTTAAGGACTCCAAGATTGCAGGTATATCTCCAAAGAAGGATTTATGGAGTCATAGAATCATTGAAAAATTTATGGTCTCAGCCAATGAGGCAGTCGCGGAACAACTCCATATGAAGAAAACACCGGCAATTTACAGGACACATGAGGAACCAGATATCGAACAGCTAATCAGGTTCAAGGAACTGGCAAAATACCTGGGGCTCAATCTTAAATCCACCAGAAGAAAAGACATAGCTCTATTTCTTACCGAAATCAAAGGCACACCCCATGAACGCACTCTCAACTACGAACTTCTGCGGTGTATGAAAAGGGCACGATACATAGCGCAGGCAGAACCCCATTATGGTCTCGCATCAGAGTTGTATACGCATTTCACCTCTCCAATCAGGAGGTACCCGGACCTAGTTGTTCAAAGAATACTATTTGGAGAAAAATATTCAGAAAAAGAACTAAAAGAAATAGCCGACCATTCTACTGAACGGGAATGGAAAGCTGATGAGGCAGAACGTGAGATAACAAAGTTTTACATCCTCCGTTATATAGAAGAAAACAAATGGCAGGAATATAGAGGAACAGTTGTGGATGTTGCACCTAATGGCATACGAGTGGAATTGGATGAATTCCTCATAAGTGGATTCATTCCCATAAAACTTATGCCCCCTGATAACTATAAGATTAAAAAGCAGTCTTTAAGCGGAAGACAACATAGTTTTAAAATCGGCGAACTACTACTTTCCAGGGTATATACAGTATCCCCAGAGACTGGAGAACTTATACTGGACTACTCGGGTAAGATAAAAAAGGTTAATTAAATCTATTAGCACATTCATCACTACAGAAGAACAGGTCGTTATCTTCAAATTCCCTTTTTATACTATCACCCCTTCTTATAGTCTTTCCGCAGGAAGCACATACGGTAAGATTACCTAATTCTAAGACCCCTAAGATTTCAGGAATGATTCTCCCGGTATTTATGAACCATCTGTCTATAAATTTAAAAACAAGAAAATATAGAATTAAAAGGGAAATACCAAGGAGGAAACTTATCAGTTCGGACTTCCATATCTTAAGGCCTATAATGATACCTACAACCACAAGAAGAATGGGGATCAGGAAATTAAATACTCCCGCAAGGAGTATATTTTTCCCTTTCGAACCAACTTCTACTAAATCTCCAACTTTAACATTCTTCTTATTATTACATAAAATCCTTCTTCCTCCCTTACTAACATTACAAAACCTCGAAAATTCACATCCCTCGCATTCATCCTTTTCTTCGAGTGCAACAGTTACCTTGTTTTTGTCAATTTTAACTACAACGCCCGTTCGAAACATTCTAATTCCTCTCTCTGTAAATAACTAAAGCCTCATCTGCATGATATGAACTTCTGACAAGGGGTGCAGAAGCAATATAATCAAATCCCATCCCTTCACCTATAATCTTATATTCCTTGAACTCCTCGGGATGCACATATCTCTTTACAGGAAGTGAGTACTTTGAGGGAGAAAGGTATTGTCCAATTGTAAGTATATTACAATTTACATCAAGCAGGTCCTTCATAACGGTTAAAATTTCCTCTTTTTCTTCTCCCAATCCAAGCATTAGGCCACTTTTGGTAGGTAAGGATTGCGCATAGAGAGACGCCTCTCTTAGTAAATTAAGCGATCTCTCATAATTGGCCTCTGGACGCACTTCAGAGTAAAGTCGAGGAACTGTTTCTACATTGTGGTTAAGTACATCAATCCCTGAATCTATTACTAACTTTAGCGCATCTAAATCTCCCCTGAAATCAGGTATCAGAAACTCTACTGTGGTCTCGGGATTTCTCATCTTAATCTTATATGCAGTCTCTGCATATAAGGAAGCCCCTCCATCCTTTAGATCATCTCTTGTTGGGGATGTAATTACCGCATGCTTAAGACTTAGATTGCTTACCTCCAGAGCAACTCTATCCGGTTCATCCCAGTCAAGGGAACGTGGTTTTCCACTTTTGAGTGCACAGAAGCCACAATTCCTGGTGCATATATCTCCCATTATAAGAAAGGTAGCCGTTCCCCTTCTAAAACATTCACCAATATTAGGACACTTTGCTTCTTCGCATACGGTGTGCAAATTATGTGAATGGAGCTCTTTTTTAAGAAAACTTGCGTATTTTCTTCTTGGTATAGCCTCTTTTATCCAATCTGGAATGCTCATTCTTTTATACGATTATTCTCATCAACTTTAACAATACTGGGAATAAAATCTATTTTGTCGGTCATTCCAAATGCCATAATTATAACCCTATCCCCTATTTCAACCAGGTTTGCTGCAGCTCCATTGACGCAAATTTCTCCTTCCACTCCATATATAACGTAAGTATTAAAACGATTACCCGTTTCAACATCAGCAACAAGGACTTTTTCATAGAGTAGAAGCCCTGCCTTACGCGCAAGATTCTCATCTATCGTAATAGAACCCTCATATTCTTTCTGTTTATCTGTCACCCTCGCCATATGAATTTTACCTTTTAAAACATTAAATAACATATTATACCTCTCCTTCTAATCCGATTCCTACATTGATAAATCTATCTTTAAAATACCCTTTAAAAACTTTTAAAGCAATCCTTCCCGAACAATGTGCTGGTGCAACCCTCCTTGGTTTATACCGATCTATTTCCTTTACCAGAGCTAACAATTCTCCCTCATTAAGTGATAGAGCGTTTAATTTACCAAACAGTAGATCTATAGGTTGCAGAAGAGTTTGGGTCGCCTTCATTATATTGAGGGCTCCTGATTTTGATGAACCTATCATAATCGATACCCCAAGTCCACCTTGAATCAGGAGAGCTTGCTCAGGAACCTCTTCCACAGGACTCCTCACTGCATAAACAGAAGGGAGTATCTCCTTCATTCTTTCAGTCTCTCTACATTCGGCTCCAACTGAATGAATCACCTCTATGAGGTCACTTGAGGCTCCGGAAGGCACATAGACAACCTTATTCACCCCCATTACCGCTTCCAGGCCTCCTGTATGTTCCCAGTTATCTCTCGTTATAAATATATATTTAATATCTTCCCTCTCGATACCTGCAATACTAAGATTCTGCTTTAGGGGAAGATTATCCTCTCCGGTATCAAAAAGCAATGTAAGGTCAGGGAAATAGACCGATATACCCCATCCGGGTTCATACCCTGGCTCTAATTTTTCATCGTCTATAATAACCTTAAATACCATACTATAATAATAGCTAACTCTTACCCCCTGTCAAGTTGATACAAAAATTTACTACGGAGACACCCCCAACTATTATCTTTCAAGTATTTTTGACTATACTAAAAAAGTAAGCTAAAGGCTGTAGGCTTCTTGATATCTCCTCATTTAGTCTTCCGTCTTCTGTCCCCGGTCTTCGGTCATATTAAAAGAACCCTTGACTCCTTGAATCCTTCACTTATTTTTTAATTAATATGGAAATAGTTTCATTTAATGTTAATGGCCTGCGGGCGATAATCAAAAAGGGATTCAAGGAATGGGTTACAAATGAGAATCCCGATATACTGTGTCTACAGGAAATAAAAGCAACCAAAGAAAAACTTAAAGGAGTAACCATTGCGCCAGAGAATTATCATTCCTACTGGAACCCCGGGAAAAGAGCAGGCTATAGTGGCGTTATAACGTTCTCAAAGGAAGAACCCTTAGATGTGCAATTCGGTATGGGGATAGAAAAATTTGATACCGAGGGAAGATTGATCAGGACAAAATACCAGGATTTTACCCTCCTCAATGTGTACTTCCCTAATGGGAAAATGAGTGAAGAGAGATTGAAATTCAAACTGGATTATTACGACGCATTCCTCGAGTTCTCTGAAAATCTAAAGAAAAAAGGGGAAGAATTAATTATTACAGGTGATTTTAACACCGCCCATAAGGAAATAGACCTTGCGAACCCAAAAGAAAATGAAAAATACTCTGGATTTCTACCCATAGAAAGGGAATGGCTCAATAAATTAGTATCGAAAGGTTATATAGATACCTTTAGACTCTTCCACCCAGAAGGAAAACAATATACCTGGTGGACATATAGATTCAAAGCAAGAGAAAGGAACATCGGATGGCGGATAGATTATTTCTTCATAACAGAAGGGCTGATGGATAGGGTCCGGGATTCAATTATCTTAAAGGATGTCTACGGTTCCGACCACGTTCCGATACTCATAGAAATAGAATAGAAAATACCCATTCTTTTTTACACTTAAAGCCCAATCGATTCCAAACAGACTTGAAAATCTATATTATTTACTTAGCACCTCAATAGCCTTTTCAAGTTGTAAATCCCTTCCCTTCATCAATAGATTCGGAGGATTATCAATCTCGATATCAGGATGTACTCCTTCATTCTCAAGTAATTTTTCGTTTTCAACGTTAGTAACTTCATACATTGGTAGCACAACCCATCCCCCATCCATTAACTTTCTTCCGCTGCAGGACAATAAACCACCCCAGGTAGTGGCACCTATGAGTTTTCCCAAACCCAATTCACGGAAGTAATAAGGGAACATATCACCGCCTGAACCTGCATATTCATTTGTTAGACATACCATATTACCTCTAAACTTCGCAAAAGGATCCATGTGCGGTTCTCCATATCTGGGGATAAATATGCTCAAGGGGGTTTGTGTAAGATAGTCCATAAACATCATAGGAGACCAGCCCCCTCCATTATATCTTACATCGATTATCAAACCCTCTTTATCTCTCTGTGCAAAAAAGTACTTACCAAACTCTTTTAGTCCCCACATAGCTGTGTTTGGGACATGTATATACCCTATTTTTCCATTTGTGGCTTTCTCAACTTTCTTTCTGTTATTCTCAACCCAATCCAGATATCTCAACTCTTCTTCACCATCAACATCTATTGGCTTAATCTTTATCACTCTTCCCTCCTTAATGCTGGGTTTGCTATTTATGGTTATTCTTATCTGCTTGTCGGTCGTATTTTCAAAGTATTTATAGATATTCTCGGGGTAGTGGATTATTTTATCACCAACAGCAATCAAATATTCGCCTTCCTTAACACCTATCCCTGGCAGGGTTAGTGGTGATATTCGTGATTTTTGCCATGCTTCACCTCTATATATTTTTTTGAATCTGTAAAAGTGAGATTTTTCATCAACCTCAAAATCTACTCCCAATAAACCAATGGATACATGTTCTAATTTGGGTGTTTTCCCTCCCCCATGGTAATTATGTGATGTTCCAAGCTCTCTCTGCATCCCTCCAATTATATAATTAAGCTCATCCCGGTGAGCCATGTGAGGCAGGAAATCACTGTAGGCTTGCTTTAATTTCGTCCAATTTACCCCATTCATATCAGGGTCATAAAACAAATCGCGAGTCAATCGCCAGAAATCATTAAACATCTCAGCCCAGGCTAATTCAGGCACAAAGGGCGCTATCATCTCGTTTAGATTGACCTTGCCATCCCCTTTATTGCACTCTTTGGCTTTGGCTTCTATGATCCCGAATATAGAGTTTGCCTTATAAAGAATATACTCTCCATCCTCTGACAATGAATAGTCATCTATATCCTTCATAATTGTATGTTCCTCTCTTTCTTCCATATCGAACATACACAGAGTCTTCTTTGCCCGTCCGCTTTGAATCAGAGCAGTCTCTTCACTCCTGAGATAGAAAATCTTATTCTCCCCGGCAGAAAGTTCCCGATAGTCACCGGCGGATATTGGGACTGTGACGATTCTCTGTTCAATATTTTCTAAGTCAATCTTTGTTTCCTTGGGCTCTTTCTTTTTTTCTGCTCCTTCTGACTCCTCGCTCTCTTTCTTTTCGAGCTTTTCGTCATCGCTCTTTGGGGCAAGGGGCGATAATGTGTCTTTTTGAAGAGTCAGAAGACAGATATTCTGCGTTGCCGGGTAGGTTTTTAGATTGCCAAAATCACCTCCTCCCGGGCTGAATGTTCTCGATGAAATAAAATAAAGGTATTTCCCACCTGGGTCGAAACAAACCTCATCCTCGTCAAATAGGTCCACCGTAATTTTATAATTCTCACGCTTATCCAGAGAATACAGCCATACCGAACCATAAAAGTTATCGTTATACTTTATGCAAGTAATCCATTTACTGTCCGGAGACCAACTATAGTCATGAATTCTATATATGCTTGAGGAATCAACTAATACAGGTTTTTTATCCTTTATATCCACATAGAATAATCTCAATTTGCTATCTGCATAGAGAAGTTTTTTACTATCCGGGGACCAGACAATCTTATACCGAAAACAACTGCCATTATGGGTTATCTCTTTTTCCTCACCTGTCCCATCAGACTCCCTTAAGTATATCTCATACTCACCTGTCCTATCGGATAGATAGGCAATCCACTTGCCATCTGGTGACCAAACTGGTGTAACTTCTCGTATAGCTGGGGTCTCTGATATATTTCGAGTTGGACCATTCTCTTTTGGAACGGTAAATATGTCACCCATTGCCTGGAATAGAGCTCGTTTACCACTCGGAGAGATTTCAAACCCATTTATGAAAGTAGATGCCTCTTCATAGGTCTTCCTTGTGAATCTTTGATCATCTGGTAATCTTATCCTCATTGGTTTTGGCTCGCCGCTCATAAGATCTTTTGTCCACAATCGCCCCCCATATTCATAAACAATTTTCGTCCCGTATATGCTTAAATTTTCAACATCGAATCCCTTATGGTTGGTAATCTGCTTGATTCTTCCTGATTCCAAATCATAAGAATAGATGTTTAGTCTATTATCACGGTCGGATAAAAAGTATATCTTGTCCTCATGCCAGAACGGCTTAACGTCAGTCCCTTCCCATTTGGTAATTTTTACGCACGTATCTTTATCAAAATCGTAAACCCATATATCCGGTGTCAGACCACCCCTGTATCCTCTCCAATTTAACCTGCTCGTCTTACGATTGTAGGCAAATTTTCTGCCATCTCCTGAAAACGAACCTGCATATACCCTGGGCAATGGTATCTCTTCTGGCATACCTCCATTTTTTGAAACTTTATATAATCTTGGCAAGCGCCAGCCTGCCCTCCTCGATATAAACAAAATATATTCTCCATCCTTTGTCCACCCTATAACTCTATCAGCGCCAGGGTGATAGGTTAATCGAACAGGAGAGCCCCCATCTTTTGGCATTACATATACATCGTAATTGTCATTATCGTATTCTCCACTGAAAGCAATAAGCTTTCCATTGGGTGAGAATTTCGGCCGAGTTTCATATCCTTTATCCGTAGTCAATCGTCTTGCTGTGCTTTCTTGTACTGTTGTAAGCCATAGATCTCCACCGTGCTCAAATACTATTTCGTTTTTGTAAATATCGGGGCTCTTTAATAAAAGAGTTTCGTGAGTTTCACTAAAACCACTTACGAAAAAAGCCGTTAGTGACAACACAACTGTTAATGCATACATATTCTCTCCTTTTTTGAGATTTAATCTTTTACCACTTAAAACTTTCCGAATAGTCCATTT
>DAOVFB010000090.1 GCA_030668705.1 Candidatus Stahliibacteriota bacterium | reverse complement strand
GGCAGCATTTTCTCTCTTTGCAGTATCTATAAATTTCACAGGCGGAACATTATTGCCAAGGTCAATAACTTCAAAACCAGCACCTTTTAGCATGATACCTACAAGATTTTTCCCGATATCATGCAGATCCCCTAAAACTGTCCCAATAACCACCTTTCCAATATTAGGTATTCCTTCTTTTATAAACATTGGTTTTAATAGGTCCATTCCCGAATACATTGCCTTTGCGGCAAGGAGAACCTCGGGAAGGAAAATCTCATGAGCTTTGTATTTTTCACCTATTATATTCATACCGTAAATCAAACCCTTATCGAGTATCTCCTTTGGCGGCAATTTTTTTTCTATCGCCTCTCTCGTGAGTGTATACACTTTTTTATCATCGCCAAACTGTAAGCTTTCCGAAATCGCTTTTAATACATCCATTATGCTCCGCCTTTCTCTTTGTTTATTTCATTCTTTAAAAAGTGAGTTTATCCTATCGCGACAGGAGTGTGTTTTGCATTTACTACAGAATGGATAGGAATCCTCAAAAATATGAATATCCTTTTCTCCAGCAATTATTACACCTGATATTGATTTCAATGGTTTCATTAAAAAACTATAGAGCAAAGTGATACCAATATCCTCTGGACGGAGAAATTCAAATAGTTTTTTTTGCCCGCTTACATGCCAGCCGCAATAACCCGGGCAATATCTCAATATTCCTGTTGATGGGGAAATCCTTCCTTTTTTTGATAGCAGTTCATAAAAATGTCCTTCTGCAATATCTGCTATTTCTTCGGCCCCCGCTGAAGAAACAAAGTCTAACATAGTTCCCAGGGCAAATTCATTTTTCTTGAGAAGTTCATCAATCTTTTGACCCAACTCATCACCCACTGTGGTGGCAAAAAGAGCCAGATTATCTGCTTTCTTTACAATCCCATCAAGCGGTGTTTCTCTTTCATTTAAACCTTCACCACAGTAGACTACCTCAAATTCAGGAATGGATATCTCTGAAATGATAGCAATAGGATGAGAAAATTCAAGAAAAAGTTCCATTGCGCTCTTAAGAAGTATGTCAACTTTTAAAGAAGGTTTTTTGCCAGGAGATATGCCCTGCGCCTTTAAGATATCGACACTATCAGGCTTTACATCATTAACACTAATTTCAATAATTTCTCTCATAATTTTTGTCTTGCCTTTTTTTCTACTCTTTACTCTCTACTCTTTAAGATAAGGGCGGCAGGCTTTCCATACCATATTTAATAGCTCCTTTCTCCATCAGTCTTGTCAATTCCTTTTTTGCGCTATCCGGAAGTCTTGAAGGCGTATACTCTTTAATTAATCTTTCTACCTCGCTATGAGCCCTTTCGTTAATGGGCAGGCTTCCTTCCTCTTTCCATCTTGTTCTATTCATCCGATCAATTACTATTCCGGGAAAATAAAATTCTTTCCTGAGGTATCTACGAGTATGCTCTGATATAAGGAGGTGTTTTTCTCTAATCAATTCCTCAAATCTCTGCAGAGAGGGGAAATCCTCTTTAGGTTCAATGCCTTTTATCATATGAAGAACCATTCCGCAAATTTCATTATCGATAACAAGTTTTTCAAGACTCTGACAACTCTCGAAGTCGAGCATACCAGGTCCTGATATATTATTGATACCTGAGAGAGCAGCAAGGGTCGCGCCCATTCCCGATTCGAGCCCTGCCTGTGCATCAAGCTGTTTTGAATCGCTGAGTGATATATAAGCCTGAGTAGGGATACCCAGATATTTTCCAATCTCGTTATATGCACAATCTATCATCTCTGTCTCTATAGCACCCATCGGTGTCGTCTCATATCGGACATCAAATACTGCAGGTGAACCACCGTAAAGTACAGGTGTACCCGGACTTGCAAGTTGGCTAATCACAACACCGCTCAATGTCTCAGCAGTATGTTGTACCAATGTCCCAACAAGTGTAACAGGAGCTATGAATCCTGATAATGGCATGGAAATAAATTCCACAGGGATTGAGTAGTGAGCACAATCAACAAGATTTTGAGAAGTCACATCTGACCATTTTAGAGGTGAAGTCGGACAGCAGGAAAATATCGTAAGAGGCTTTGCAGCAAGTTCTTCTCTTGTTCCCCGAACTGCAAGCTGGAGGTCCTTCATAATATTGAATGCCTCGATAGTAAATGCTCCTGTAACAACAGGCTTCTCACAGTATAGAAGACTAAGGTAGAGCCTATAACTATCCGAAATCTTTTCATGAACATCAGCAGGTATGAATGCTGTGCTCTGAGAGGCAATGTTATCAAGCCGACTCATAACCTTTGCATATCTGATGTAATCTTCTGTTTTTGGTTTACGAATCTTTTTAGTGTCATAGTCCAGGACATTTAATGCGGCGGAACCGGGTGTAAAATAGACATTATTGCACGAAAAATTATGGGTTTCATTACCAAGAGTATCATAGAGTTTAAAGGAATGCGGGACCGTTTCCAATGTTCTATCAATAATATCATCCCCAAATTGCACATGGTGTCTATCAATATCCACTTTCGCACCATGCTCTTGCAACATAGAAAGGATGTTCTTGTTGTGAATTTCTACTCCAAGTTTAAAGAGAACTTCCCGTGCTTCTCCTATTATCCTTTCTATAAGTTCATCACTTAAAAATCTTACAACTGGCCTCATTTTTATACTCCTTTCGAATTCTTAATAATCTATCCTCAATTTATACAAAATCCCTAAATTTTGCAAGAAAATTTTAGGAAGACCACTATCATTAACTAATACCTTTTCATATATTACAATATCTGCAACCCAGACTTATCCATGTAATTGTTCTTCTATAAACAAAGTATGGAGTAATGTCAAGATAAAATACCAGTAGGATTAGATTCATAGGAATCAATGTCAGAGGATTTGCCACTCTCTCTTTATCCTATTCAATCTCGTTTGATAAAGACATCCTATAATGTTTACTTAAGAATGAGAAAATTTGTTCATAGCTTGACAGATTCGAAAAAATCTTGTAATCTTCTATCAGTGTGGAAAAATTACTCAATTCACACTCAAAAGGGGGTATAAAAATAATGAAAAAGAACTTATTCTTGATTTTTTCTTTGTATTTATCTTTTTTCTTTTTACAGATGTGATTATTTGCTGATGTCCAATATGGACTTACTGCAAAATATTCAGCTACCCAAGATATTAAATATGATAAATCTGTTGTATTCACCGAGGATTTTGAAGAACCGAATTTAGATAGTGTTGCAGCACGATGGGATGAGGTGGTAAATCTGGAAGGAATGTCGCTGGTATCAGATGTCCCATTAGTAAGCTCTGGTATTCAATCTATCCAGATGACCTCAATCATTGGGCAAAATACTGTCGGCTTCCTCGGTTCAAACATCAATAAAGCTCTTAATGAAGAAAGGGATTCCTTACCGCAACAACAGTGAATATTTTATTGAGAATATCTTCTTTAAATCCTGGATTCAATATTTTGGAATCCTGATATCAAAGATACCGTAGGCATGAACCTCTATTACCTTGCTATCAAGTCTTCTTTAAATGTTGAAAGTTTTCCTCGAATTTGCCATATACGGAGTTTTATATCTTCACGGTGCCCAAGAAGTTCATCCATATCCTCACTCAAACTGCGTAATTCTACCGAGCTAATTGAAACAGGCTCATGGCGCAACTCCACTTGCTCAATCGGTATGCCGGTAAATTTACTTAAGAGCCTTGACGTTAGCACCAGTAGTTCTATTGAGGTATAACCCTCCTCAGTTCGCGTTATCTTAACGGGGTAAAATAAAAAGTCAGTTTTAAATCGATACTGAATTGCCTCGTTTGTTTTCGGATTCTCATCCAACTCGACCACATCGAACACAAACCATGTAAATCCCTCTTCAAGATACTCGTTAATCACAGTTTTCATTGCTTCTGGAATTATGGGGTTTTCAACTCCGGCATCCTTTAGATATTTTTCAACCCACTGGATGAAGCCAACATTGTTCAATACATGTGTAACCGATATGTCATGTGCTCCTATCTTTTTATGGAAGGTTATTTCCCCGGCAGGTGGTTTTCTCATTTCTTCGGCTTTCACCTTACCCAGAGTTCGGGCATAATGCTCACGAAGCTTTCTATTGATAAGTGCGGTTGCCTTTTTAAATACTTCAACATCGCCCTTTTTGACGATCGGCTCTGATGGCAGGGGTATAACTTCGAGAACCTTACATGAGTCAGACGCCCTTAAATCAGTCGACAACAAAAGTATCTCTTCTCGCCCATTCCAGGCAATCATTGCCCGTTGAATCGGCTCGAATATCTTTACGTCTGGCCTGAAGGGAATAGAACCACGGTCCGCGTAAACCTTCTCTACTGCGAAAGCAAGGAACAAAATCATTATCAAAAAAACCTTCCTCATAAGTATCCTCCTTACTATAGTAAATTTGCCTGATTCTTTCCACACATTATTTTTTATACATAGAATCCTAATGAACATCCTTTAAAAATACTCCTCGAGTTCTCCGAACTTCCCAGAATAAGAGAGCAACTTCATTCGCAAATCGGATCCAATTATAAACATCATGGCTTAAGACCGGACACAGGAGAAATAGAACCGAGCAGTTTCCAGCCAGAAGGAAGAAGGATTGCAGCAAGTACGAGTTTTAAAATATCACCGGGGATAAAAGGCAGCAAACCCAGAACCAGTACTCTCTCACTACCTACTAAATGGACTAACCAGAAAAGTCCAAAAGCGTAGATTGTAGCATTGCCAATCAGCATAGCAAGGAAAGCAGTACTAACTCGACGATCCCACCCCTTCTCTGCAAGCAGTCCCGTCAGGAAAGCACCACCCACAAAACCCATAAGATAACCTCCGCATGGTCCCAAAAGATGTGTGAACCCTGCCATTCCTCCTGCAAATACAGGAAATCCAATGCTCCCTTCAGCAAGATACAAGAGTACACACATACTCCCTCTCCGACTCCCGAGCAAAGCACCGATGAGGAGCACAGCCAGGGTTTGACCGGTAACGGGAATAGGGCTGAAGGGTATGCGAATAGCGATCTGAGCAAAGAGAGCTATAAACAAACTCCCTCCTGCGATTAGAACAATGTCATAAAGCAAAGAATACCGCTTGGCAGACGGATGTAAAACATCAGCATAGGTCATTTACATTACCTCCTTTAAGAAACACACAACCATTTATAATTTTAAATATTCTCCCAACAATTTTAATGTCCAATACTGTATTTTTCCCCATCGAATAAAAGTCCTGGATTATTATACTATAATTACAATCAGAACTGTCAAGGGTTTTCAATGCTTAGAAACATGTCATACTATCAGTTTTAGTTTGAGAATCTTATCAGGAATAAAAAGCACTAATTCTATATAAAACCCACCCTCTTAAATCTCAGGAAACCAGAGGAAACGCTTTAAATCAATGCAATCATTTTCATTAAATACTACCCTTTCCCCTTTAAGCAGTTTTTTTTGAAGTTCATATCCGTACCCGGATTTCAGTGATATGCTCCCTTTACTGTTCACAACCCGGTGCCAGGGAAGATTCTCTTTCCTGGTGGATGAATGTAATATATAAGCAACCTGCCGAGCAGCCCGGCGATTACCCGCATAATCCGCGATCTGCCCATAGGTGGCTACTTTGCCAGGAGGTATGCTTTTTATGAGACCTATTACCTTCTGGTGAAAAGATTTATGCATCTCTTAACATACCAAGCACTGTGCTCAGTTCTCAGTCTTTCAGTTTCTTTATCTCAATAAAAAGGAGGTCTACATCCGGACCCTTTTTATATGTTACGGTTTCATCACTTTTATCCGTATAGTCGTATATCTTTTTATACATTTCAAGGGCTTCATCAAATTTTCCTTCATCTGCCAACATTTTACCCTGTTCTTTGTAATGCCTGGCAAGTAGATTAAGACCTTCTCTGTAATACTCATTGAAGCCAATAACAAGGAAATCTTTATATGCTTTTAGACCATGAGAATGACCGTAATACATCACATTTTCCATAACTTCAATGCCTTTTCCTTCATCGCTTCTATAAACAAGCAGTACTTCCTCATACTTCTTTTCAAAATCCGGTGTAACCTCTTTAATTTCCTTCTTTTCAAGCGTATAACCTAAAAAAACCATCAACACAAAAAGAACAACGATAATAGCTAATATAATAAGAACTTTCTTTTTCATAAACCCTCCTTGAATCAGTTTAAATATCCTGATTACAGATTCCAATGGAAATCTATAAAGTCTTCAACAACCGCAAAAATTATATATATCCCTATTGTTATGTCAAGACTGATGCTAATCGCCTGTGCTTATTGTTCAGAAGAACCATTCACGAATGAATACTGGGGTTATGATGAAAATAGATTTTACAATTGATTTTGCTGTCTTTACAGAATTTTTTTATTTTGTTTTCCTCAATATTCCAATAATCGCTATTTTTTGAATAGATTTTTTTGTATTTCTCTACAAGTTCTGGCTTATTCCTTCTTAGAAATCTATAAACCTCACCTTTGATAGACGGGTAAAGATTTAGGTTTTCAAACCAATATTCATCTACAAAAGATTTGGTTTTGTTGATTAATCTTTTCCAATCTGCCATTTCTGGAAAGATTGGAGAGATGAAAAGAACTGTTGGGATTTTGGCTTTATGAAGTTCTTTTAGAGCATTTATTCTTTTATCTGCCGAAGCCGATAGCGGTTCTAATTCTTTTCTTATTCCATCGTCTAAGACTGATAAAGAAAGGGCAACAGTACAATCTTTGAATTGTTTAAATAAATCAATATCCCTGAGTACCAAATCAGATTTGGTCATCAAATCCAAATGTGGCTGAAGCAGGATAAGTCTTTTTAGAATTTTTCTTGTGAGTTTATATTTCTTTTCAATTGGTTGATAGGGATCAGTGACAGAACCAATGTTTATGGATTTATCTTTGTATTTATTTGTGTCTTTTGGGATTAAGTCAGGAGCATTAATTTTTACATCAATAAAAGTCCCCCATGGTTCTGTATGACCTGAGAATCTTTTCATGAATCTTGCATAGCAATATTTACAGCCATGCTGACATCCAATGTAAGGGTTTATAACAAAATCTCCTTCAGGTAAATTTGTTTTTACAATGATTGACTTTACTTTAATTTCTTTGATTTCCATCATAAACTTAGTACTTCAAATAATTATATAAATCTTCTCTAAGCGCCGCCGAAGAATTT
>DAOVFB010000161.1 GCA_030668705.1 Candidatus Stahliibacteriota bacterium | reverse complement strand
TACACGCTGAAAACATTGTATTGACATACATATTTTTTTGTATAAGGTTATATAGATAGGGTATAGCTGCCCGGTATTTTATGTATAGCGATGATAAAATAGGAATAAACGGTTAGAACAATTTGCTAAGAAGAAGTTAACTATTTGGTATCTTAACAGGTGTTTTGATAGAGAGGGATGTATGATAAGGTTTAAAGTGGGTATGGAGATAAACTCTTACCAGGTCGAGAGATATGTCTGGTGAGTCTATCAGAGTATTGCTTATAGAGGATAATCCTGCTGATGCGCAAGCGATAAAAATAATGCTGGGAAATGCTGATCCTGCTTTCAATCTAAAAATCTCAGAGAAACTCATGGCAGGTGTAGAAATCCTATCTAAGAAGGATATTGATGTAGTTTTACTTGACCTTACCCTGCCGGATTGTCAGGAACTTAAAAGCCTTGAAGGTCTACGGGATAAGTTTCCAGAGCTACCCATAGTAGTATTTACCGGGATTCAGGATGAGGAACTTCCGATTAAGGCTTTGCAAAAAGGGGCGCAGGACTATCTCATTAAAGGAGAGGTTGATAAAAAACTATTGGTTCGAACAATACGCTATGCTATAGAAAGAAATAGACTACGTTTGGAATTGGAAAGCATCAATTCGGAATTACAGGAAAGCGAAACACGCTTTCGCTCCCTCATTGAAAAAAGCTCCGACGCTATCCTCTTTGTAGACAGTAATAGAGTTATAAATTTTGCTAATCTGGCTTCAGAATCGATATTTGACTGCAATCCGGAAAAGCTTATAGGTGAAATATTCGACTACCCTGTAGAGCAAGGTAAGACGAGAACAATAGAGGTTACGCGTAATGATGGAGAGCAAATTATTGTGGAGATGCACGTAACCAAAACTGAGTCACGGGGTTTAAGATTCTACCTGGTTACTTTGAAGGAGGTCTCAGAACTTTTTAAATACGCACGAAAGGAGGAGAAACTTCAAGAGATAACACTTACTGATGAGCTTACAGGTCTGCATAACCGTCGTGGATTCTATACGCTTGCTGAACAACTTATTCGGATTTCCAACTTTACTAAGAGTGGTATGATTTTATTTTTCATTGATGTAGACAAACTTAAATATATCAATGATACCTTCAGCCATCAAGATGGTGACCAGGCGTTAATCGATACGGCCGGTATCCTTAAAAAGACCTTTCGAGAATCTGATATAATCGCACGTTTTGGTGGGGATGAGTTTGTGATATTTGCGAAAGAGGCCCGCAAGGAGATTAGCAAAAAGATCATAACCCGTCTGAGAGAAAACATTAAATCGCATAATGCAAGTGGGAAACGTCCCTATAATCTGTCGTTGAGTATTGGTATGGCGCATTATGACCCCGAATCTCCTTTTTCCATCGAAGAACTATTGGGGGAGGCGGATAGATTTATGTATGAGAGTAAAAAGGGCAAGGGATTCTAACTTGAAGAAAATAGGAATTATTGGTGGGTTTGGCCCTGAAGCAACAATAGATTACTATCGTATAATAATAAAGTCCTATCGAGAAAAAATAAGTGTAGGTTATCCTGAAATCATTATTTACAGTATGGATTTAGATAAGTTTCTTAAGATGGCAAAAGCAAGGGATAGGAATAAGATGAAGGATAAAATTATAAACTGGCTGTTAAAAGCCGTGAATTCACTTCATAGGGCAGGTGCGGATTTTGCTTTGATAGCTTCCAATACACCTCATATTGTATTTGACGAAGTGGAGGGAAAATCTCCCATTCCAATGATTAGCATTGTAGTGGAGACAGCTAAAGTTGTAGAAGAAAAGGGGCTTCATAAAGTTGGTCTTTTTGGAACAAAAATTACAATGCAGTCTGATTTCTACCCGAAAGTATTTTCCCGAAAAGGCATTAAAATTGTAGTTCCTAATGAAGTTGAGCAGAATTATATTAATTATAAACTGTTTGACGAGCTTAGATTTGGTAGGATAGTAGAAGAGACTCAAAAGGGATTTTTTACAATTGCCAAAAGAATGATAGCCGAAGATGGCATTGAAGGCATTATTCTAGGGTGCACAGAGATTCCTCTCATGCTTTCAGAAGATGAGTATTTTGATATCCCCTTCCTTAACACCTCAAAAATCCACGCCAAAAGCGCACTCGAATATTGTCTGGGTAAGGAATAGGGGATATTACTGACATCTTTTTCGACACAGATTTTCACAAACCCAGAACACACTACCAAAGATTATGCCACGGCAAACTCACGGTTAATTTTCAATAAAGGTGATATGTGATAGAACCCAAGCGAGAAGACAAGCAGGTGATATGTGTTATGAGATAGAAGATGAATATGCACGTATCCCTTATCACTTACCACTTATCACATACCACATACCACGATACTCCTAACATACCAACCCATAAACACAGAACTAAGAACACTGAACTCAGAACTAAATTTTTGACACAGATTCACACAGATATCAACTGATTAAAAACCCAATGAACCCAACGAACCCTATCCACGCTATAGACGCTATAAACGCCACAGACGCTATGGACGCTATAAACGCAGAGTAATAAAGTTAAGTAGTTGAGTCGTTGAAAAGGTGTTGTTACTAAAATAAGAATTTTAACTTACAACCGCAATTATAATTTACTTAATTTTCAGGTTTTTACTCTCCTCCCAACCACCAACCACCGATAATAAGGGAAACATATGGGCCTGTAATCCCTAATTCCGGACCACCTGTAACGCTTACTTCATCCATTTCCCAATCACCTCTAATTGGAGAAAAGATATAACCTGCACGGAACCCGATAGCTAAACCCCCTACACCCCTTTCAGATTCCCGAACAACCAGTAAATACTCTGCTCCGAGAGAAAAGTGGAGTAATAAACCACTAGTTGTGAGCTTTACACCTCTCCTCGGATCCTCGAGGATGTCATAGAAAGAGGGTGATGTCCCTCTTTCCATTATCTCAAGCGTCATTACCCCACCCCCTACTCCAACAAGAGGATAAACCATAAACGCATCTGTAGAACAGAGAAGGAACCCCAGATTAAAGAACCCATATCCACCGTTAATAGAAACCCTAAAACTATCGCTCACCTCCTCTTTCCCGATTATAACCTGAACCTCTCCTCCAAACATTGCTCTTTTGACAATTGCCTGTCCACCTCCACCTAAAAGGAAGAAATTATTCGAGAATGTGGAATATCCATTATCTACTAAGCTTGTATTCAGAGCTTCAATATCTATTTTACTACCACCAACCGTCAAATAACCCATACCACC
>DAOVFB010000110.1 GCA_030668705.1 Candidatus Stahliibacteriota bacterium | reverse complement strand
CTTTTTGGGGTAGTTTTGCATGGCATCCCATTTCTGAAATTGATATCGGTAAGAATACCTATGAAACGATTCTGAATTCTCACGAAGGTAGATCAGTAATTATGCAATATGGTGGAGAGAGAAACCTTGTGAAAGGTTCTATCTCTCTTGGTGCTAGTATCTTCAAAGGTGGAGAGATGGTCTTATTGCCCAAAGGTTGTCAAATAAGACGGGTACCAGAAAATCTTCTATTAATGAAGAGGGCAATTAAGATGAAAAAGTATGATCGATACTCAGCATCCTATAAGGAAGGGAGATTGAAAGGAGAATGGCAGGAACTGAAGACTGAATCGGCGTATAAACTGGGAGTTTCATCACTTGAGGCTATCTCCCCGGAAAGATTAAATGAATACCTTCCTGACCTTGTCTCTCCTTCAAGGGAAGAGATGGAAAAAGCAAAAAAGGAAAGTTCAGAGAGTGTAGAGATGAGACCCGAAGAAGAAAGGGAAAGAGAAATTAGGTACCCGGAAAAAAGTTATTTCAGCTTTCTTTTAATAGAGGAAAACGGCAGGGAAAGATTGATACCCGTGCTCCTTCGACTCTCTCCCATTGAAGAGTTGATAGAAAAGTCTGTGACCGAGAAAGAAGAAGGAGGTGAAAGATGAAAAAAGAGTTATTTGTGTTTTTCCTCTTACCCTGTTTACTCTTTGCCCATATAAAGGATGAAAGGCAGTTCAAAACTATCGGTGTTCCTTCCTCTGCCATGGTTCTCCTGGATAGATCAGGGAGTATGGCCTGGGAAACACTGCATTATGAAACAATAGCCAGGTTGCTTGCGTTCCGATGGGCGGGTGACAATAGGACACACCTGAGCGGGTGGTATGACAGTACTATTACCCCGGATGGACCTGGGACAATGAGTGATTTTGCGGGAGATTCTGCAAACAGTGATTGGATTCTGGATGTTACATGGTACAGTGGTTGGAGAAACAGAAGCATAGATGTGAGCTGGACATTAAAAATCAAGAGTGATGGTACCTGGCATACCTATGACGGAGGTAGCCATTCCTGGTCAGGTAGAAGGTGGCAGGATAGACAGGTAATAATTCCCGTTTCAGGATTGGGGTTAATTGAAGATGTTGAATGCTTTGTTGATGTTACTACACATAATGGACTCACCATAGGGTGGACTAAAATCAACCTTGCAAAGACACCTCGCGCCACACCTTATAAATCAACCCGAATAAAGGATGCAATCCTTGTTATCCATTCACTTCTTGACGCAGACAATGACGGGCTTGTGACTCTGAATGATGAACTTTATCTGCCAGTGCAACTGGCTCAGGGATGTCACAGGGCATCAAAACCCGGGGATATTTTTGTTCCTGAAGGTACTTATGATTCTTACAATTTCAGTTCTCCAGGACAGGGATACTACGGCTCGAATGTACAGAAGTACTCTTACAATGAAACCTCAAAAGACTGGGAAGAGGTGAATGGAGATTTTACTATGTATACAGACCCTATAGGCTCCCATTTTGTTGACATATGGAATCATATAAACTATACCGATGAAGGAGGTAGTACTCCTAATGGAAAATTAATTTATGCGGCAACTAAGTATGTGAATGAATGGAGAAGCAACCACCCGGAACTCTGGTGTATGAAACATAATCTTATCGTTATAACAGATGGAGAATCGAATACCCCTATAGAGGATTGTGCAAACGGCTCAAATGACATAGTCCGGCAGGCTTATAAGGCATGGCATAGTGATTCAGTAAAGGTTTTTGCTGTAGGTTTTGGGGAAGGTATTACCGCAGGGGGAGCGAATGAACTCAACTGGGCAGCCTTTCATGGTGGGAGCCAGAAGCAAGACTCTACATTTATTGATTCTATGATCAATCAGGAAGGCATGGATACTACAGCAGTAGATGGTTCAACTTGTTCGATGTCAACTCCATCAAGTAATTTTCTCACGGGTTATGCTTACATTGCAAAGGACGCAGAAGGACTTGCATCTGCCTTAACACAAATATTTATGGAGATATCAGGACAGGCGAGTTTCTCCTATTCATCAGGAGAGGTCACTTCAGTGCAAGAGGAATTCCTCTCCACGGAATATGAGTCGAGACTCTTTATTGCTTCCTTTAACCCAGATAGTTTTCCAATATGGAAGGGAAATTTGAGAGCGATAAAACTGGATACAGGAGAATTTTATCTTAATGCCGTACCACCTGGAATGGTCATCTGGTCCGCAAAGGATTCATTAAAGGTGGATATGACAGCAGACGGAAGGAACATCTACGGTGTCAGGTCTGACGGGAATATGCTGCCATTTAATGCATCCAATTTCGACACAACTGACCTCGGTGTCTCCACAACTACAATGGCAGCCGATGTAATTGACCGTGTCCGAGACGGACTAAAAAATGATAATAAAGGTGAATTAGGTGATATTTTCCATTCTTCCCCCTTAAGGATACACGCGCCCAATTATTTCTATGTAGACCAGGGATTTAATCTGTTCTACAATAAGATGAAGGAGCGGAGTGCCATTCTCTATGCAGGGGGCAATGATGGAATGCTTCATGTCTTTGCAGATTCAATAAATGGACAGGGTATGAGGGGAGGTGAGGAGATTATGGGCATTATCCCGATGAACTTTGTTCCGAAGGTTAAAAATCTTCTGCAGAAGCACGACTATTTTGTTGATGATGGCCCCATAGCTGCTGATGTCTGGTTTCCCGAAAATGACCTTGATTCCTTAAAACAATGGGATGAATGGCATACAATCCTCATTGCCTGTCAGGGAGAAGGAGGACAATCGTTTACAGCTCTTGATGTTACTGACCCGCTTGGGGAAACATCTCATCCAATGGATTCCATTACTTTCCTCTTTAATGCATTAGGAGATAGTATCCTGAAAGACACACTGGGATTCACTACATCTACTCCGGTAATCCATAAGGTTGGTGTGAGTTGGGTCCTCCATCCCAATAGGGTTATAGACCGTTTCTATGCATTTATGGGAGGGGGGCAATGGCCTGAGCCGATGGATATGGCTCTACTTGATTCTTTATTTTCCGGAGGAGAGATAAAAGGTAATGCAATTATTACCTTCGATGTCTGGGATGTTATAGAGAAAGGAATCAACGGAAATGTTCATTTGATACCACCGATAAGTAGAGACGCCGCTCTAATGAATGTGCCGTTTCCTGCAACACCAGCTGTGATAAATATAGATCCAGATAAGGGAAATCGTTATGATTTCTTATTTATTCCAGATGCAGCGGGACAACTATGGTTTGTTGATGTCCGAAACCCGAATCCTTCAAAGTGGGAAGCGGAATGTATCTTCGGCCCTGAACTTCCTACTGCAAGTGATTCAACAGAACTTACTAAATGGCATCCTGCTTTCTATAGGCCACTTGCCTGGAAAGACCCTGTTTATGGTGATTACTGGATAACATATGGGACCGGGAATCGATCGGATGTATTTCAACCATCTGAAGAACGTTTTTACGCTTTGCACTATCCGGATTCAGTATTTGAAGATACCTCAGTAGCAATTCCAGTATATACGGAGAGTGACTTAGGAACCCCCGGTAGTGGAACCGATGAAGGATGGATGCTTTTGCTTAAACATCAGAATGAAAAGGTGATGACCCAACCTGTTTATTATCAGGATTCGCTCAAGTTCCTTACCTTTTCCCCGGGAACAGATACTCTTGTTGGTCCCTGTGAGTTAGGTGGAACCGGTTCTATCGCCCGCTCCTACATATTCGAGATCAGGACAGGCGAAACCAGTAATATTGCAGGAACCCCTGAAGGAACTGGAATACCTCAACCTCCACGTTATTCGTATTCTCTGGGGGGTACAGGTGTGGAAATAATCCAGACCTCAGGGAAAATAAAGATAAAAGCGAGTAAAAGCTATAAGTCATATAAGGAAATCATCAAATGGCGAGAAGAAGAATAGTATTAGTTTTTCTGCTGCTTCTCTTGATAATGGACTGTGGAGGAGGTAAACCCTCCTCCACAGATTCTCATAAATCGGGAGGAACCGTTGTGGCAACTGATTTTTCACCACCCGACCCAACTTCTACAACATCAATAAGAATTAAAGCTACGGTTCTCTCAGAGAAGAATCCGGAATATCGATGGATGGTGAATGGAATTAGGCAGGACGTGAGTATTCCTAAACTCTCACCCGAACATTTTTCTAAAGGGGATACAGTTTTTTGTTCGTTGTTAATTGCGGGTGAGGAAAAGAGAAGAATTGGACCCATAGTAATAGGAAACTCAAAACCAATCCTGAAATCACTCAAAATAATACCTGAAACTCCAAAGAGAGGGACCGATCTATCGGTTGAGGCAGATGTTTTTGATCCTGACGGAGATGAGATAGAGTTACTCACGGAATGGTTTATAAATGATGAGAAAAAAGGGAGCGGGAAAACCCTATCAGGCTCAAAAATAAAGGCTGGGGATGAAGTATATGCAGAGGTCGTACCATTCGATGGGACCGATAGAAGTCGCGAGGGAACAACGGATAGGGTCATTGTTCAGAATACACTACCTGAGATTTTATCTTCTTTGCCACCTATCGAAGGGAGAAAGCTGGACTGTATCATAAGTACCAGAGATGTGGATGGAGACAAAGTAAGTCTTTCATTAACTTCTGCACCAACAGGTATGAGACTGGAAGGGAATCGATTGCTCTGGGAAGCTCCAGAGGTGGAAAAAGATACAACCTACTGTGTTGAAATTATTGCAAGAGATGGAAGGGGTGGGGAAACAAAAGCCTCATTTGACCTACGCTTGGGAAAGAAGAAAGAAGAGTAGAGCAAAAGGCTTGTTTCGTTATTGGTTAGTTTTCTAAACCAAAAGGGGGTGTAAGAATGAATAATAGTAATGACCTGAAAAAACTCATACCGTTGCATATGAGGATGGCGCTTCTTATTACCCTTGTTACATTCTTATTGGGCTTTATGTTTATTCCTGGACAGAGACATAAGGAATATAAGCCTAAGGTTCAAAAACCTATTGTAGTGGAGAAACTTCCGCCTCTACTCCAGAAGATTGTAAAGCCTCCTCCTCTTTCCATACCGAGGATGCCAATTGCTGCAAAGAACGATAGGGAAAGAGAGGCGTTGACCATTGGCAAGACCGGTTTTACTGGTCATGAAAAGACTGAGGCGGATGTGGAGTTTGATATTCCTGATTTTGTCCCATACGACACACCTCCCAGACCCTTAAACTTAGATGAAATAAAGAGAAGAACTCCATATCCAGAAGTAGCCAGGAGGTTGGGAATCGAAGGGACGGTATATCTAAAACTCCTTCTGGATAAAGAAGGAAATGTAAAAAAAGTAAAATTGTTGAAACCCTTATATCCTGACCTTGACAGGATAGCAATGAAGATGGCAAAAGAGTTGAGGTTCACTCCTGCCATGCAGAGGGATATGTTCATAGCAGTCTGGATATCCTTCCCTTATAAATTCAGTCTTGAGTAGGGGTTCGATTTATCGAACCCTTTGTGGGAGAGGCTTTCCAGCCTCGATCTTTTTCGTTTTACCTATTTAACTATATTCCTCTGTGTCCCTGTGGCATTATTGGGTGTTTGGTCTTAGGTCTTAGGATCGGTGGTTGGACGGTTAGTCGGTTGGTATGTTAGGACTATCGTGGTATGTGATAAGTAGTAAGTGATAAAGGATACGTGATATGTGGTATGTGATATGTGGGGATTAGTCTAGAGTCGAGCGTCCATCTTTTAGAATTACTATGTCAACCCCCTAAGTATTCATGCTGATTTTCTTGCCAATT
>DAOVFB010000124.1 GCA_030668705.1 Candidatus Stahliibacteriota bacterium | reverse complement strand
CTATTAACGCTACAAACGCAACGCCGCCATAGACGCTATAGACGCAATAAACGCTATGAACCTAATACCTAAAAAATGGACACTCGACTAATCTTGTGGGAGAGGCTTTCCAGCCTCGATGATCACGGGCAGAAGCCCGTTCCCACATATCACATACCACATATCACGTATCCCTTATCCCTTATCACATACCACGATAGTCCTAACATACCAACCAACTTATATACTATAGCTATTTTGCTGATAGCCTGGAGTGGCAGAGCTTGCTTTGCATTCAATACCCTTCCCCGGTTGACAAACAGGAAGACGCAAGTACTTTCTTAATATGATATTTTTTGTTATAGCAAGACTTCTCATTCCTATGGACGTCGAACAGACAGATCATTTATTGGCTTATGGGTTGACCTACTGGGTTCTCCAGCAGGGATTGGATGCAGAATGGCTACTTAACTACCGTGGTGGCAGTTTTCTTCTTCCTGAATTAGAGGGAATTAGGAAAGAAGCAGCCGAAAGAGGAATTTTAACCATACCAATAAGTGAAGATATGGTAGGCGAAATATATGCCCTTGTAGAGAGGGAGAATATGGAACGAGTCAAATTGGAGAAAGCACCAAAGATTGCCGTGTATATGCCAGAGACTGAAGGCCCATGGGATGATGCTGTAACCCTTGCTCTTGTGTACGCAAGGATACCATATAAAAAGGTGTGGGATGAAGATGTACTTTCTGGAAAACTCTACGATTATGACTGGTTACACCTTCATCATGAAGATTTTACAGGTCAATATGGTAAATTCTACAGGCACTACTCTAATGCCAGATGGTATAAAGAGACGGTACGTCTTAACAAAAAGATGGCAAATAAATTAGGCTATAAAAAAGTTTGGGAGATGAAACACCAGGTGGTCGAAAAAATCAAAGAGTTTGTTACTGATGGTGGTTTCCTTTTTGCCATGTGCTCAGCTCCAATAACTATGGATATTGCTCTTGCCTATCAGAATGTGGATATAGTCCCGAAAGAGATAGACGGAGATGGCATTGAAAAGGGATATAAGAAGAAAGCAAATTTCAATAACACATTGTTCCTCAAAGACATAAATCCGATTACCTCTATAAACATCTACGAACACTCAGACGTGGATATAACCCCCTACGCAGCAAGAAGGGGAGAGAGTAGCCGTTTTCAACTCCGAACATTTGCACCAAAACGAGATATCATTCCATCCATCCTGACACAGAACCACATAAGGGGTATAAAGGAGTTTTTGGGGCAAGATACGGGGTTTAACCGTAATAGCTTGAAAAGTAATGTAGTGATACTGGGAGATATACCAAATACTGAAGAAGTGAAGTATGTCTATGGAGAGTGGGGCAAGGGTAGTTTTTCTTTCCTTGGCGGCCACGACCCTGAAGATTATAAACATTTTGTTGGAGACCCTCCTACCTATCTTGAATTCCATAAAAATTCCCCGGGTTATCGTCTAATATTGGATAATATACTACTTCCAGCCGCAGAAAAGAGAAAACTAAAAACATGATTGTATTACTCGAACCCTCAAACCCCTGGGGGATGGAGAGGGTGTGTGAAAATAGATAAAGAAATTGATAGTTTTCTTGAAGAACTCATAAGGAGAGAATACTCTGAACTTACAATTAAGAGTTATAAAATAGACTTAGAGGAATTCTCTGTGTTTATCGAAAAGATTGGCAAGGAAGAATTAAATGACATTAGAAGAAATGATATCAGGCACTTTATGGGAGAGCTTCTTTCTTATGGCTATAAAAAGTCCTCTGTCGCAAGAAAGCTCTCTGCTATAAAGTCGTTTTGCAGGTTCCTGGTACGGAACAAAATATTGAAGGTAAATCCATCACTCAGTATAAAAACACCAAAGACCGAGCAACCTATACCTTCTTTTCTCTCAGAGGATGAAATGGAGATAATGCTTGATTCAATTGGAGATGAAACAGAATTAGATATCAGGAATAGGGCAATACTTGAACTCCTCTATGATACAGGTATTCGTGCTTCAGAGCTTACCAATCTCGACCTTTCCGATATAGATTTAAAGGAAAAATTACTCCTTGTATACGGAAAGGGCGGAAAAGAGAGGATACTGCCGCTCACTAGAAAGGCTTGTGAGACACTTGTCGGGTATCTTGATGAAGTTCGAGGGTATGAGGAAGGCGCTTTCTTCCTGAGTAAATCAAGAAAACGATTGGGGCAGCGCGACCTCCAGCGAATAGTGAAACGCTATATCTCGTCCGTTGCAACGCTTCACCAGATGAGTCCTCATACACTACGCCACACATTCGCTACACATCTTCTAAACAGGGGTGCAGACCTACGTGCTGTCCAGGAATTATTGGGCCATGAGTCACTGTCAACCACACAAATATATACACATTTAAGTATAGCAAAACTGAAGGAAGAGTATAAAAGGGCTCACCCAAGGGCTTAGAAGTTACTTGAAAATGAAACGAGGGAATCACGGCCTTGATTATTTCAGGGATTAAATTGTTCTCAAGAATTTTTAAAATGGAGGTTTGATATTCTAGATATATTAATTAACTTTGCAAAGCAGGCTGGAGATTTAATTCGTGGTTACTTCAGAGAATTGAAACCCTCAGATATAGAAAAGAAGGGATTCAGTCATTATGTGACCAGGGCAGACAAAGAAGCGGAAAATCTTCTGGTTGAAGGTCTTCAAAAGGCATTTCCCGATATTGGCATCTATGCCGAAGAAGGTAGTCAAATTGAGGGAGAGGGTAGATTTATCATTGATCCCCTCGATGGAACACATAATTTCATGCATGGAATCCCACATTTCTGTATCTCAATCGCTTACGAAGGAAACTCTGGAATAGAGATGAGTGTAATCTATGATCCAATTAAGGAAGAATTATTCACAGCACAGAAAGGGAAAGGGGCCTTTCTAAATGGAACCCCGATTAAACCTTCTATGATAAAAAGGCACGAGCAAGCACTTATAGCTATAGGATTTCCACCTTCTGCTTATCATAGACGAGAAAAACTGATGGATGCATTAAAAGAACTCATTCTGGAGGTGAATTCACTTCGGTGGTTGGGTTCAGCAGCTCTCCACCTGGCCTATATTGCAGCTGGCAGGATAGATGGTGATATCGAGTTTAATCTCTCTCCATGGGATGTTGCGGGGGGATGGCTATTGGTAGAAGAAGCAGGAGCAGTAATTACTGATCAGAATGGTGGAAATGATATCCTTAAGGGTAATATAATAGCCGGTTCACCTGATATCCATCAATTTTTACTTGACTTTGTGCGAAAAAAGGGTATATAATTAGAAAATCATTAACACATAAATATAGGAGGTGAGATGCTACTTTTACTCTTATCATTTACATTTGAGCCAACTGTTGGTCTTGATTTATATTCACCCGGTGGTCCTGGTTTTTCAATAAATGCCAAAATCACTATGCCAGTCTTCCGTAATGTAGAACTTGACTTTAATCTGTTACAACTATATTTCGCCGATGATAATTCCGTAGTTGGACTGGGATTTTTTGAATCCCCCGAAGTTAATGTATTCCTGCCAACCAAGGGACTTGATATATATGCAATTGGTTCCTTCAGCTTTTATGATGACCTTAAGGGATTAACCCTCGGGGCAGGAATTCGATACCCTGTAAATCCTAAATTCAGTCTTGTGGGTGAAGGTAAATACAAAAAAATCGGCGATACGAATATATTCGAGTTAATGGGGGGAATCCGCATACCATTCTCATTATAGACAAGAATAACAAAAATTCAGATTATCCTTCTTGACAGAAGTATCTTTTGGAATACTTATAAAGTATGCCATTAATAAGAGAAAGATTTTACAATGTTATGGAATATGTTGGCTCTGTTTTTATATTGCTCTGGCAGGTACTGCTTAACATACGGGGCTTGTATCGAAAGTTTGGACTCTTCATCGAGCAGATACATTTTCAGGGAGTGAAGTCGCTCTCGATCGTTATGGTCTCCGCTCTATTTATGGGCATGGTTACAGCTTTTCAGGCATATTATCAGGGACAGAATTATATGCCCGATGTCTATATCGGAATGGCTGTTTGTAAAGCATTGTTTATAGAGCTTGGTCCATTGATCGTCGGATTGGTAATAGCAGGAAGGGTAGCATCTTCGATAGCTGCAGAACTGGGTACAATGAAAGTAACGGAACAGATAGATGCCTTGAATGCACTTGCAATAAATCCTATTGAGTACCTTGTGGTCCCTCGTGTATTTGCTGGCATTATCGTTCTTCCCCTTCTTACTATTGTTGCAGAAATTACCGGAATAATAGGAGGTTGGATACTCTCCGTATATAGTTTACATCTTCCAAATTCAGTATACTGGAGAGGAGTAAGATTGAACTACATACCTATCACTCTTTATGGAGGATTAATTAAATCAATGACTTTCGGTCTGACTTTGACACTTATGGGATGTTTCTATGGGCTCCGCGCAAAGGGTGGCGCAGAAGGAGTGGGGGAGGCTACGACAAAGGCTGTAATCTCATCCACTATTCTTATTCTCTTCCTTGACTACGTCGTTGGAAGGTTGGTGTTTTAAAAGGAGGTTATGATGCAAAAGCGATCTACAGCAGTAAAGGTCGGAATTTTTCTTACGGTACTTGTAGTATTGTTTATAGTGGGACAGTTATGGTTACTTAGATTTAATGTGGGTAAAAAAGGCCATACAATCAAAATACTTTTTAATGATGTGAGCGGTCTAAAGGCAGAGGATCCTATATGGGTATTCGGGATCAAAAAGGGGAAGGTATTGAGGATAGAAATGGGAAAAAATGAGGTCATAGTAACAGCCTGGATTGAGAAGAGCATTGATATTAGAGCAGATGTTTCTGTTTCCATTCAGGATGTTGCAATGATAAGCGGGACCAAGGCATTAGTTCTAAAACCTGGTATATCTCCTGAACCCTGGGATTTATCTAAACCCATTCAAGGGAGACCCAG
>DAOVFB010000035.1 GCA_030668705.1 Candidatus Stahliibacteriota bacterium | reverse complement strand
TCCGATTTACGGGTTTGGTGAATAAAGTGGGTGGATGGGTTGGGATGTGGGTTCGTCTTTTAGGTCTTAGTTTTATTTTCCTACCAACTCAACTACTCAACGATTTAACCACTCAACCTATTACTCTTGGTAATCCAGACTCAACTATTTAACCATTTAACTGTATCACTCTGCTATCCAATTCCACTATTATTTTTAGTTTCCTAACTTTATATCAAACAAATATTCAAATTTTTAGACAAATTATTATTTTCCCCTTGACTTTTGGGTATTTGTATGTTACAATTTTTAATAATAGAAAAATTAAGAAGGGGGGAGTATGTTAATAATCATATTACTATTGTCTCAATCTTATGCAGAAATGTCACTACAGGAACTTCTAAATATGGAAGTTGTTGCCCCTACAAAGACAGCGCTAAAGATAAAAGAAGTACCTGCCTCTATCACTCTTCTAAGCGGTGATGAATTAATAAACAATGGTTATGCTACGGTAGCTGAAGCTATTGCTAATGAAACCGGATTCTATCTCAATAAGAACATGGTATTTGATGATATGGGAGTAAGGGGGCTTTCAGGAGGGATGCGTGGATATTCAAGAGGGATCAAGATATTGATAAACGGGTTTCCGATATCCTATAAGATATCCTCTTTGAAAACCCTGGGGATTGATTTTATCCCACTGGAATCTATATCGAGAATAGAAATTGTTAAAGGCCCTGCTTCTGTGCTCTATGGTGCCGATGCTTTTATGGGAGTGGTAAATATAGTAACAAAATCAGAGAGTTTTGCGTCATCTGAAGTATGGTTGAAAGAAGAAGGGGACTATTATAGAGGTTTCCATGGAAACATTGGGATAGCTTCACAGAAAGAGGAATCGAAATTCCTGTTTACTGGGAGATACGCATCAATAGATAGAAGCGGTCTTAATGCACCTTCTGAATCTCCTTTTGATTTTTCGGAGGCAAGTAAAGGGGATGTAAAAAGCCCTTCCTTTGCCTACTTAAATTATGAGAATGGCGGTTTTTCTTTCTCGGAGTGTTATCAGAGAACCCATACTTCGGGTGAATTTACAGACTGGGGTCAACTTACCCATGATAATGTAATTTCCTTTGAACATTTAAACGCGAAGATAGGCTATAAAAAAGAATTTATGGGTTTGCAATCAAATGTTGCAGGTAGATTTTCTTATGGCTCACCTACCTCTGATGAACATCTTTCTACTGGCGATATTGGTTATCTCTATGCGGAAAAAGATATGGCGTATATCGGAGGAAATGCTTTACTCGAGGTTAGTAAGATATTAGATAATGGGGAGATTATGATAGGAGCGGACTATTCTTACGATATTTACTCTCTTCCCAATGTCTATCGGGTAGATGCAGGTGGAGATAGAATAATAGAGGATCGTTATCCACCAGTTCCTCAAGGAGATACTGCCTTTATTAGCTATAGTGGTTATATGCACGGGGTTTACAGTATCCAGCCTGAGAGGGTGTTGGTTTCTGGTGGATTACGTTACGATCGACATAATATGTATGAAGACTTTCTCTCTTACCGAGCTGGTCTCTCTTATACGGTATTGGAAAATCTATATATGAAGATAGTCGCTGGGAATTCCTTTAAGGTCCCGCCCCCTGAATGGCTCTTCTCTCGACCTATAAAGATGTATGGTGGGGTCTTGCCGAATCCTGATCTAAAACCTGAAAAGATATATACCGGGGAGTTTATTATTGGTTTTACATTCAGTGATATGTCCATCCAATCGAATTTACACTATCAGAAGGTTATAGATAAAATAGAACTCGATTCGGAGTACGGCGGATACAAGCCTAAGAACCTTTCTACCCTTTCAGGATATGGCCTTGAGGTAGAATTTAGGGGCAGATTTCATTTAGAAGGTTACGCACTCCGAGTTGAGCCCACACTAAGTATCTCGTACGAGCAGATGAAGGATGAAGAAAATGATGTAATTACGGATGTTTATCCTCCTATTATGATTAAAGGTGGAACCTTAATCTCCTATAGGAATTTCAATTTCTATCTCAGAGGTTCCTATATTGATGAGAGACTATGCTCCGCCATCAATAAAAGGATGAATGGGGGAGAGGAATACTATCTTTCTTCCTATTACACCCTGGATGCAGGAGTGAATGCCGGAATTGCTGTCCTGGAAGGAAGAAAGCTCATAGCTTCAATAGGTGTAGATAATATAACGAATAAAGAATTCGCTTATGCAGGATATGGAGGTATAGATGTTCCATCGGGGGGGCGATGGATCAGAACGTCGTTAACCTTTAAATAAAAGGAGGCCAGGATGAAAAAATTATGGTTATTGTTGTTGTTACCTTTGCTCATCCCGGGGTGTAGGGAAGAGGCGAAAGAAACAGTCCAGGTAGGGGTTCTTATTCCCCTTTCAGGCGGTCTTTCTGCCTATGGGGAGTGTATGGAGGATGCTTTAAAGGTCGCAGAGAATGAGATAAACGATAATGGTGGTGTTCTCGGAAAGGATATTGAATTTATCTACAAAGACACAGGAACCGACCCCGATCAGGGAAAGTTGGCTGCACAGGAACTCGTTGATGAAGGAGCAGGTGTCATAATTGGAGCAGCATCAAGCAGTGTTACTCTTAAGGTTTCAGAGGTTACTATCCCGAACAGTATACTCCAGATAGCTCCGCCTTCTACCTCTCCCGATATTACTAACCTTGCTGATAATGATTTTGTATTTAGAACATCTCCTTCTGATCTCTTTCAGGGTAAGATAATAGCAGAGTATCTCTACAGCGAATATGGTGGGAGTGGGGTGAGTAGTATTACCACACTCTTTATCGATAACTCCTACGGACATGGTCTTAAGAATACCCTATTCAGTGAATTTGCATTATTAGGTGGTGATACCTTAAGGTCTGTTCCATATCCCGAAAGCCTCACTACAATAGACCCTGGCGATGTAGATTTTAACTCCTATATTGATTCTCTCTACGATATAAATGCTGCTGCAGTCGTTTTAATAGCATATGACGAAGGTGGAATAGCTGTGACTCAGGAAGCTGCAAAGCAGGACATAATTGATTGGTTCGGATGCGATGGTATAATGACACAGGGTTTCCTTTCTAACGCTGGAACACACGCAGAGGGCATTGAGGGAACAGCACCTTATCATGAGGTAGACTCGGTCTACGATGATTTTGAAGAGAGGTACACAGCCGAGAGTGGTAGTGGACCAGTAACATTTATCCCGAATACCTATGATGCCGGGATTCTTGTGGGATTGGCAATTGAGAAAGCCGGGGTATCTGATGATGGAGCACTGATAAGAGACGCTCTTCGTGAAATTGCCTACGATGGAACAGTAGTCCGAACCTTTGCGGCTGGTATCACAGCGATAAATGCAGGTACGGATATCAATTATGATGGCGTTTCGGGTAAGCTCGATTTTGATGTAAATGGAGATGTCACAGCTCCTTATCAGTTGTGGAAAGTTGTGGGAAGCGTTTTTGAATTCCAGGAGGTACTGCAATAGAATGATGGGGATTTTCTTATACCTTCTCTTGCTTACGGGGAATGAGAAGATTCCTTATAATCTACAAGGGACGATAATCCTTAAATCCCTCCCTCATGTAGTAAATCTCAGGGCAAATGAGGAGATAAGGATTGGCTTTATCTATGGAAAAACCATAAAAAAGGATACCCTTATAGATATTGTTGATCTTTTCAAGACGGAAGAAACCAAAGAGAAGAAAATAGTAACAAGGGGCATCAATATCAGCAAAGGGCAGGAAGAATGGGAGCAAAAAGTAGATGTGGTGATTATCCTGCCGTCAGTTCCGCTGGAGGCAATTAAGGATATCATTAAGAACACAAGGAAAAAATCTATTCTCTCTATTACAATGACAGAAGCTGAGACCTTTGTAAAAGCAGGGGTCTCAATGGGTATTAGACTCTCGAAGGAAGGAAAGCCGGAAATAATAATAAACCCTATCGGCTTAAGAGGGGAGCGTATAGTATTTACGCCCAGTTTTATGAAGATGGTCAAATTTATATAGAATATATGCTCGGGGCAGACCTCTCCCGGTAATGTTTTTAAGTTAAATTCTATTTATATATTTCTTCGGCGGATAGTATAATATCCACAGGTATCTCTACTCCTGTTAATTTTGCAGCTTTTTGATTGATGACGAGACTGCCTGATGGAAATCGTGGTTGTATTTCCGAGATATCTTTGCCTTTTATTATAGATGTTATGATTGATAAAATTTCGAGCGAAATAGTTGAGGGTTCCTGGGTAACAAGTGCCCCTTTCTTAACGAATTCACGCGATGGAGCGAATACAGGAATTTTGTTTTTGTAAGAATAATCCAGTATAGTTTTCATTGCCTTTTTATCTTTATAAATAGGGTCACTGGGCAACCATAAAAGGTCAATATCCCCCATAAAATGTAATGCTGTACCTATCTCTTTTGAATCGGAAATGCAATTCTTGATTACTTTAATCGAGGTGTCAGATATCCCCTTTTCGAACATTTCTACTTCTATCCCTGAATGTATGGGGTTGTATATTACCCCTATTTTTTTCAAATCCTTAATCAATGCATGTATGGTGTTGAACTGGATTTCTGGAGAAGCAAAGGGATATACCCCTGTGATGGTTGGGAATCTTTTATGTATCTCATCGAGTCTTTGTGAGGAGGACAAAAGTATTAGAGGGGTTTTTGACAGATATCTTAATATTGGGGTGGTGGCCTGGGCGCCAATAATTACAACTAATCGGTAATTCTTTCCGGATATATCGCTAATGGTTTTATTAAGATTCCTGACTTTTCCTTTGAGTTGATATTCATCTACTGTTAAAGGAAACCCTTCTATTATATTATTCCTTATCTGGTTCTCAAAAGGCGAATTTTCCCACTGAAAAAGAGCAATATCTCCATTATACCAGTTAACCCCTTGTGAAAATAGTAAAATTGGGATAAAAATTGATAATAAGCTTCTTAAAATGTTCTTCATATAATAAATATAATAAATATCAAAGCATAAGTCAATAGTAGAGATAATTGGCTTAAGTTGGATAAAGTTTTATCGAGGATTTAATTTCTATGAGAGAGTGAAATGAAAGACGAGTTTTTTAAGGTTCCTCGATTGTGTTAGAACTAAGAAAAAGACTTTGGTTTATCTCGGTCAATAATAAAAGGTACTACCTCCTATAAATTCTCGCAGGATTGAAGTTGGTGGAATTTCATCTTCTCTTATATCAAGGAAGTGATCCAGAAAATTAAGTAACCGGAGCGCTTCACAATAATAAGGAGAAGTTGTGTAAACACAACGCAGGGGCGTTTCAACAAAACCTTTTAAAACTGCAAGTTCATAGACAAGGGAAGAATTGAACATAATATCTGCTCTTTCCTGATACGGAAATATGAATTGCTCTTCGCCTTCCTTCACCGATTCCCATTGTTTTAAGGTCTTGTCGGCTGAATGCCCTCTGAAATGGGTATCTCTGAAGATTCTACGAAGAAGACGGACATCGCGGGTAGGTATACGATTTACTCTGTTTATGTTTAACTGAGTAAGTGCGCTGACATAGATGCGAAAAGCGTTAGATTCCATATCTTTTAATAATTCAGGGTTAAAGGCATGTATTCCTTCTATTATTAGGATTGTTTTGTCCTCGAGTTTGAGTGTTCTTCCCTTCCATTCTTTTGTTCTTGTTTTGAAATCAAAAGTAAGTGCTTTTATTTCTTTTCCTCTTAGGAGGTCGGATATATGTTTTCTGAATAGTTTAATATCTATTGCTTCGAAGGCGTCAAAAAAGGGAGTGCCATCTTTGTATAGAGGAGTTTGCCCCCTCTCAAGAAAGTAATCATCAAGGGATATATAAAGAGGAGTGAGGCCGTGAAGTCTAAGATGGACACCTAATCTTTTTGCAAAGGTTGTTTTCCCGGAGGATGAAGGTCCTGCTATCAGGATCATCTTAACTTCTTTTTCGTTATTCAATACTTTCCTACATATATCTGTTATTTTTTCGGTGTGAATAGCTTCAGCAATCTTTACAATCTCCGATATCCCTCCTGATACAACGTATTCGTTTAAGCAGGGTATATCCCATAGTTTTAATATTTCTGTTTCCCTTTTTGCTTCCGTATAGGTCCTAAGAAGTTGTTTTCTTTTCTCCGTTTTCCCCAGGATAGAAGGGTCCTTACTGGATGGAAGTATAACAAGGAACCCATCCTCAATTGTTATTAAGTCAAATATTGATAGGAACCCGGTTTTGGGCAGCAATGGTCCAGCAAAATATGCTGCAAAATCATCCAGTATATATACGGGGATATGGGTCATCGTAAGATGCTTCAAAATGTTAAGATCATCTTCTCTTTCCCTTAGGAATTGTATGGCCTCTAACTTTGGCAACATTAATCTTTTGATTTTTTTATCTGCCTTGATCAGTTCTTTTATTTCTTTCTTTGCAGAGTTTAAATCTAACGAGCCCTTTAAGAATCTACCATATAAGGCATCTACATATGAATGTTCTATCTTGATGGTGACCCCTTTTCTCTTCGCTATATAATCCAGGAGAAATACCAGAGTTCTTTCGTAAGTTCTTCTCCCCTCGGTGTTTTTCACATCCAGAATTTCTATTTTGCCTCCTTCAGGGGCTTTTTCTTCTAGAGAAGCATATTGATTGTCGATTTTTGCCAGTGTTACGGGATATTGTAGGTTGGGGTAGATTTCAAGGATTTGTTTGCTCACTGTAGTAGCTTAATATCAGAGTTTCTATCCATAAAGGCTATGTTATCTCTTCCATGTGATTTAACATAATACATAGTGAGGTCTGCAAGACGAAGTAGTTCCTGAGAATTATCTGCTACGTCCGGGAAACTAGCTATGCCAAAACTGGCCTTGATTTTCAATTTAATCTGTTTATTATTTTCATCGATTATATACGGCTCTTTTGATATGGAATTCTTGATTCCTATAGTAAATTCAATTGCTCTTGCTAGTCCAATATTTCCCATAACAATTATATACTCATCTCCACCGTACCTTATAGCAATTTTTTCCTCATCCAGGGCATCCCTGATTCTTTTGGCTATCAAATGTAATAATTTACTACCGACTAAATGATTGTAAGAATCGTTAACTTCTTTAAAATAATCCATATCCATAAAAATCAGGGAACCTTTCTTATTTTCTCGTCGCCACCCTTCTACGATTTTGGGAAGTTTCTCGTTGCAGAATCTCGCATTGTATAAGCCTGTAAGATCATCTGTGATTGAGGCGAGTCTGATTCTCTGGTATAATCTTGCGTTTTCTACAGCAATTGCCAACTGATACGATACTTCTCTTAAGATATCTGCTTCCTCCACTGAAAAAGCATATTTTTCTGGTGACCCGATATCAATAACACCTAAAAATTCCTTGTCTTTTTTTATAGGGATTACCATTTCGCTTTTTATTCCCCTGATTCCTTCACGAAAGTCATGATTCTGCTCTGTGTCGGGGACGATGATCCTCTCTTTTCTCTTTAGAACCATTCCCACAAGGCCTTCGCCCTCTTTTATTATGGTATGTTTAGGCCGGATATTCTTATCGCCAGAAAATCCTTTTAATATAACCTTCGAACCTTCAACAAGTCCTATTACCACATAGTAGTAGCCGAATGTCTTCTGAATTAATTTTGCGCTCTTTTTAAGTAGATCATCGAGATCCAATATCGAAGCTATATTCTTGTTTATATTGGAGATAAGGGTAAGATATCTAACTTTTTCTTGCAAATTCCGAACAAGATTTGCATTCTCAAGTGCTATAGTTGCATGTTCAGCGTAACTACTCACAGCCTGTAAATCATTCGCATCAAAATCCGTTCCATCAGCTTTATTGATTGCCTCAACGACTCCAAGTATCTGGCCTTTACTTATTAGAGGAATCGCAAGAATATTTTCAGTCTTGAATCCTGTATCTTTATCAATATCCTTAAAAAATCTCTTATCGTTATAGGGATCCGAGACTATCACTGCTTTTTGGTTCTTTATTGTCCAGCCAACTACACCTTTATCTATTGGCATCCTTTTTCCACTTAATTCTTCACTTTTCTCACCGATGACTTCAGTGAATATCAGTTCTTTTCTTTCTTTATCCATCAAAAGAAGCGACCATGCCTTGGCGTTAAGCAATTGTGATACATTCTTCATTATTAATTTGAGGACTTCATCAATATCTATTTCTTTAGAGTTAATCGCTTTTATAATTCTACCAAATTCTTCTATCCTATTTTTCATTCTTTTCTTTGCCTAAAACCTCGTACAGTATTTTAATTCTGTCACTACCGCACATCAACTCTCCTTTATCACTAAAGTTTAGACATAGATTATCCGGTATATTGAACTCTATACACTTATCCTTTTCTTTGCGATCGGTATAATAAAGCCCAATCGCTGATATTGTAAAATCCTCAAAGATGAATTCCTGTCCAGATTTCTCCCATTTGAGAATAGTAAGCAGCCTATCGAGAATTGTTTCTTCAGAGTCTTCTTTTGTTAGAGGATTAAATAAGAAGTATTTATCGGAGTTAAGGAGAAGGTTTATCAGTGTGTAGTGGTCTACGAGTATTACAGAACGTTCAGGACTCCTTCCCGATGAGAATAGAGCAGATTCATCAACAAGAATACCAGTAAGATCCGGATCTCCAAAGGCATTTGGTGTGAATACTATATCCTTGGATGGCTGCCCGCTTGCTATTCCAATTCCCAATCTGAATAATGATTTGAACTTTGGAGGTAGCAAAGCATAGGTTATACCATCATGGAAAACCTCTTTTTCCGTAACTTCTTCAAACCAATCCCTGTATTTCATATAATTTTCCTTGACAAACTCTTCAGCTGTTTGAACCAGATGTAGTGCAGTCACAATGGCCATTTCGGCACTATTCGGGTGTGACGATAATTTGAATTCGTCCGGAAGAGCGGTCGAGTAACGAAGGGTAGTCCCCGATTCACTTTCAAGATAGTTGTAGATATTCCTACGTAGTTTTTTTGAGTTAGCCCCAAACCATAGAATTCCTCCATCGCCTGTGTCCTTTAGAATAAATGATGACCCTCTTCGGGCAGCATCTAACATAGTTGATTGGAACTTGGTGAGTATTGCCCGTTCCTTTTCGGCATTCCTTAGGCGATGCGACATAAAACTGGATCCTCGGATATCATAGATCAAAACTGAAACGAGGGTTGAGAATTGCTTTCGTAGAGTGGTTGATAAATGTTCTCTTTCCAGAAGAGCTTCCTTGTCAACAGTAGGTTCGATTTTACCTTTTCTTGAGAATCTATAAAAGTGCCCCTTCGGGAGTGAGTCAAGACCCGCAAGATGAATCTTCTGTGTTGCTATAATTCTTGATTTGGGATTATCAAAATTGACTGTAGGAGGCCATATTTCAATCATTTGGCTTATTATCTCCCGAATAAATAGAGGTTCAAGTATGTCTTCGAAGACCCTATTATAATTTCTGATTACTCTTTCTATATCCGGGTAAAATTTCCTTTTGTCCTGATGTTGAATTGGTGAGAATATTTCTTTTTCATCTGTTATCTTTTCTTCCTTTCTTATAAGGCTAATTATTTCTTTTTCAGATGAAGGGTCAATGATTGCAAGGTAGGGTAATTCGTGCCAGAATTGTCTGACCAACTTTTCTATCCCCCAGAGAGGAGGAGGTGGCAGTAGTGTCTTTAGATCTTCTATACTAATATTGAGTAATGCGCTGTTTTCATCTATGGCTGCCTTTAATGTTCCGTAAGAGTGTTTCTGCCGTTGTACATGCCTTATATGGAGTTTTAATACTTTTTCCAGTGCTGTAATGTGTTCCCAGGTTTCATTTAGTATCTCCTGGAGTTCACTCTTTTTTACATCAATAAGTGACTGTAATTGGCTGATATTTTTCTGCAGTAGTTGGTGGGTCTCTTCCCTGACTTTTGAGTCTTTTATGTCAAGTTCCCTGTCCTCCTGGATCAATCTTTGTTTCACTCTGGAGGCTTTTCCGGAGGCAATTTTTGCAAGTTTTAAGAGTGTCTTATCATTCGGTCTAAAGAATTCATCAAAGGGAAAGTTTCTTAGATCATCCATATTCGATATATCTGTATTTTTAAACAAGGGAATTATATCATTGCTTTCACGTTCCGTGAAATTTCCTATGAGAATTTCATGGATACTGGAGAATAGGCTTGGGGTAAAGCCATATGGTGTGAGAAAGCTTTTCAAGTGTTCCAATGTGATACTTGTGTTGGGGAAACCAACCGGCAGGGGGTCCTTTAAAAGTATCTCTGTCAGGTTATCCAGTTTCCTTCCGCTTGATATCTTTTTTATCAATTTGGAAAATCTTTTTCCTATTCGGAGTGAATTCCTCATTCCACTGATCAATTCCCTTGGATAATCTTTCAGGATAAATGATAAGAGAATAGTGAAATAATAATTTCCCCTATTTAATGTATTTTTAGTTAAACTTTCCAGGAATTTTTTATCACTTTCACTGACCTTGTTTTCTGCGAGTCGTGGATACATATCTCGTAAGTATGCTCTTTCTTTTTTATTCAATTCTATCATAACCTTGTTTCTTTGCTCCCTGAAGAAATCAAGGATTGTGGCATCCAGTGCTCTCAATTCTAAATAAGTAGAAAGAGTCATTCTGGATACTTCGTAAGATTCCCTCTCTCCAACTCCTTCCTCTAACGAAAGGAGAAATGTACTTCCGAGTACAGTTGCTATTTCAAGGTCATTTATACTAAATGAATTAGTCATTCTTCCTCCTCATAAGAATTCACCTTCTTTGAAGGCTAAAATACCGCCTACTATCGTGAATTTAATAACTCCTTTTAACTTCCATCCTATAAACGGAGAATTTGCTGATTTTGATGCAAACTTAGCCGGGTCAACTGTCCATTCTGCGTTTAGGTCAACGAGAGTAAAATCTGCAGTTCCTCCCTTCTTAATTTCTCCCACAGGTAGATTGAGTATCCCTGCAGGCTTATTTGTCATACTCTGAATCAATCCCTCCATACTAATCTTTTCAGAAAGAACAAGTCTGGTATATAATGCGCTAAAAGCGGTTTCCAGCCCCACTACGCCGAATGGTGCAAGAGAATATTCAAGTTCTTTCGCATAGTCAGGATGAGGGGCATGATCGGTGGCGACCGCATCTATAATGCCTTTCTTTAATGCTTTCTGGAGGGCTTTTCTATCTGATTTAGTTCTAAGCGGTGGCTTCATTTTTGTATTGGTATCAAAATGCACCACTTCTTCTTCGGTCAAGAGGAGATGATGTGGGGTCACTTCGGATGTAACCTTTATTCCTTTATTTTTTCCATATTTTAAACAGTCAACCGAATTTTCCGATGAGATATGAGCAAGGTGTAATTTTCCCCCTGTGAATTTAGCAAGTAAAATATCTCTTGCTACCATTGATGCTTCAGATACATCCGGTATCCCGATAAGTCCAAGTCTGGTTGATATTACACCTTCATTTATTTGTCCTTCACTGGTCAATGTTGTATCTTCGGGGTGCTCAATAATCGGGACATCTATGAGAAGGGAATATTCCAGGGCTCTACGAATTGTTGCAGAATTTTTTACACAGTCTCCGTCATCGCTGAAAGCCACACATCCGGCTTCGTAAAGGTGTCCCATTTCTGATAATTTGCTACCTTTTCTCCCTTTGGTTATAGTTCCAATGGGAAAGATTCGACATTTATTGGCTTCTTTGGCTTTTTCCTTTATAAATCTTGCCACTCCTTCATTATCTATTGGAGGATTGGTATTTGGCATAACAGCGACTGAGGTATAACCTCCTTTGACGGCAGCCCTGGATCCGGTCTCTATAGTTTCTGCGTCTTCATTCCCAGGCTCTCTAAAATGGGAATGAATGTCTACGAATCCTGGCAGCAGGTAAAGTCCCCTGGCGTCTATCTCAATCTGAGAAGAAGTAGCAGAAAAATTGTCGGTCACTCGGTCATCTTCAATATATAGATCGCCGACCTCGTCGACATTGTTATTCGGGTCAAAAAGGTGCGCCCCTTTAATTGTTATTTTCATTGAGTTTTCTCCTACTTAAAAGGTAAAGGATACTCATTCTGACTGCTACTCCTGCTGTTACTTGATCTAAAATAAGCGAAAATTCTGAGTCTGCAACTCGTGATTCAATCTCAATTCCTCTATTCATTGGCCCTGGATGCATTATAACAACTTTTGAGGAGGCATACTTTTTAAGCCTTTCGTAGGTAAGACTGTAGTATTTTATATATTCTCTCATAGAGGGGAGAAAGCTTTGGTCTTGCCTCTCTTTTTGTATTCGGAGGATATATAAAATATCTTTATCAGGTATAACCTCTTCTATATTGTAGTTGATTCCAACCTTAAATACGTCCATCCATTTCGGTATTAGAGTAGGAGGACCACATACAGTAACTTCGCATCCCATCTTGTGTAGACCCAATATAAGTGAGCGGGCGACCCTGGAATGCCTTATATCCCCTATGATTGCCACTTTCAATTTATCAAACTCAGAAAATCTTTTTCTTATGGTCATTAAATCAAGTAGGGTCTGTGTCGGATGTTCATGCGTTCCATCCCCTGCATTTACCACAGAAGCTTCTAATCTCTTTGCCAGAAGGTGAGGTGCACCAGGCATTGAATGTCTGATGACTATTATGTCCACCTCCATTGCTTCTATGTTCCTGGCGGTATCAAGTAATGTTTCTCCCTTAAGAACACTTGAAGAGGATGCTGAAAGATTGATCGAATCTGCCGAGAGCCTTTTCTCAGCCAGTGCAAAAGAGGAAAGGGTTCGGGTGCTGGGTTCAAAGAAGAGATTTGCTACAGTAATTCCACGAAGGGTTGGTGCCTTCTTTATTGGTCTCTCCAGGATTTCTTCCATAGATTTAGCTACCTCGAGGATCTCTTCGATTTCCTCTCTTGATAAGTCTTCTATGCCTAAAAGGTCTTTTCTATTCATCATTAGTGGATACCTCTATTATTTTGACAGAATCCTGACCATCTATTTCAGAAAGGAATACCTGAACCTCTTCTCCCTCCGATAGATTTACAGAAGTTCCGGAGTAATCAGGCATAATAGGCAATTCTCTACCACTTCTGGTTACCATAGTTGCCAATCTTATTGCTGAGGGACGACCATAATCTATAATTTCATCAAGGGCAGCTCTGATTGTCCTGCCTGTGTATATCACGTCATCAACAAGCAAAACATTAAGATTGTCAATGTTGCAGGGGAAATAGGTGGAACCAATTATTGGTTTGGGTCCGTATGTTGTAAGGTCGTCGCGATAAAGAGTAATGTCAAGAACACCCACTTTTATATCCCATGAGGTTAATTCGCCCAGAATTTCAGCAATCCGTTTAGCTAATATATCTCCTCTTTTTCGAATGCCAATTATGCAAATCTCTTTAAGTCGAGAATTGTGTTCAATTAACTCATGAGCTATACGCTGTAAGGCCCATTGCATTTCTTCTTCATTCATCAGGGTTCTTTTTTCCCTAAACTTTACACCCATTAGAGTCTACCACCCCTCAGGGGGGAAACGGAAGGGAAGTGTCAGTTCATCATATTCTACAGGTTCTCCACCCTGTGTTGCGGGATCGAATTTACATTTACGTGCGTCCAGTAGAGCTGCAGCATCACATGCAGGGAATAGTCCCTTTATGATTTCCGCCTTATCAACAACACCAGTTTTTGTGATGTGGAGCTTTATAAAAACCTGACCTCTCACCTCCAGTTTTCTTGCGCTCTCGGGGTAGTCTCTTTTAGTGGGATAATAGGTAAGGGTCGGTGGTATAACTGGACCTTTCTTCTTTACAACCTTTTCTTCTTCAGCAGTGGCCTCTGTTGTTAATTCAGAGGTATCCGCTCCTATCTTTTCCCCCTCTTCTATAGTAGTTGTTGCTGCAGCCTGCAATATTTCCTCAGTAGATGCCTGCGTCTGAGGCGGTAGCGGTGTTTCTGTTGTTTCTTCTGGTGTTCCTCTCTTCATTTCTTCATAATGTTTCCCAATTGATGCAAGTTCAACAGTAGTAGTTGGGATCTTTTTAAACGACAATTCATCCAGGAACGAGATTATAGGCCTTTTATCACCCTCTTTAATTCCATTGATATCCTTTTTTACCAATGTTATCGTTTTGGGAGCATAGAGGAAGGTATAAGGCAAATCATCGGCTATAATTTCCTGGAATTCATACCATGCTTTCTTGGCTTTTTCTCTATCGAGGGAGAGCAAAGCTTCCCTTATCAGTTTGTCTACTCTTTTGTTTTTATAGCCAACGAAGTTATAATCTCCCCTTGAACCCCAGATAGATAAAGGATTAAAAGCTTTCTCAACATTCCATCCAAGAATATATGCGTCAAAGTCATGATTAAGCAGCCGGCTTATTAGCCGTGAGCCTCTAAGCTCTTCTACCGTTGCGTTTACGCCTATAGAACGGAGATCCAATGCAATAGAATCAGCTACTTTACTTCGAATTGGATTTCCTTCTTCCACCAATATCAGAACCTTTAAATTCGAGTAAAACTTTCCTCGTCTCCTCTTTGAATATCCAAGTTGTTCTATTAACTCTTTTGCCTTTTCTTTATCATACTTAATTCCCTTTATTTTAGGGTTGTATGCCCAGTGTTCAGGGGTTATAGGACCATTTAGGTTCTCGGCGTGTCCTTTCAGTAATTTAGTGATAATCCCCCTGCGATCAATTGCCATACTGAGAGCTTCTCTTAACTTTTTATCCTTGAAACGGTTAAGATTCCAGCCCATATATGTATAAGCCTCTCCTGGAGACACAATAGTTCTATATCCTTTTATTGTGTCATATTTAGCAGGAGGTAGGTCATAGGCTATGTCTATGACTCCCAACTTAATCTCATCCATCAATTCTTCTACTGATGATGGGAAATAAAAGACTATTCTATCCAGAGGAGGTCGTCCCCTGAAGTAGTCGGGATTTGCAACTAACTCAACCCAATCTCCCTGCCTCCATTCTTTTAACTTATAGGGACCATCCCCTACCGGGTTGAAACTGAAGTCAGATATTTGCAGATTACCTGTTTCTTTCTCTATTTTATGCTTTGGAATGGGACGTATGTTAGAGTTTAGTAATTCATCTGCATACACTTTGTCAAATGTGAAGCGGACCTCTCTTACCCCTATCGCTTTTACATCTTTTACGTATCTTATTTGTTGTGAGAGAGGTGACTTGTTAGCCGGATCTTTTATTTGCTTAACAGTGAAAACTATGTCCTCTGCAGTTACTGGTGTGCCATCATGCCATTTTGCGTCTTTGCGAATAGTATAGGTGATTGATCGCATATCCTCTGAATATACCCAGGATTGAGCAAGTCCAGTCGTTATTTTTCCATCAGCTCTATATTCATGTAGAGGAGTGAATAATTTTTCTGTTACAGGAGAAAGACCGCTAAGTGACGGATAAATAGGATTAAGAGTTGTAGGTTCATTGGTTACAGAAACAATTAAAGTTCCACCCCTTTTCCCTTCGTACTTAATTTTCTCCGCCTTCTGACAGCTGGGAAGTAATATGATAACGAGGAGCGAAAGAATTCCAATCTTCTTCATTAAAACCTCCTTTTTTCACCACAACATACACTTCTATATAAATTGAAGAATGAGAATTGTAAATCGTAAGAGAAAAAACTATTACTGTCCAGATAGATCATTGCTTTCCTCATTTTTCAATTCGCACTGTAGTAAAGTTCTCATAGCTATTATTCAAAATTACCTTCTTTAATATTTGTAGTATTTTACAAAAGTTTTCTTAATAGTCAAGGTTTCGATCGGTCATAAAAAAACACCCTTTCTTCCCGAAAGGGTGTTTTTGAATAGTAAAAGTAAACTTACTCTTGCTTTTCTACTCTTCTATTTTCTTCTCTTCTCCTTCTTCTTTTTCCTCTTCTTCTTCTTCTTTTTCTTCCTTTTCTTCTTCTTCTTCCTTTTCTTCTTCTTCTTTTTCTTCTTCTTCTTCCTTTTCTTCCTTTTCTTCTTCTTCTTCTTCTTCTTCTTCTTCCTTTTCTTCTTCTTTTTCTTCTTCTTCTTCCAGTTCTTCTTCGAACAATTTCTCTTCTTTCGCTAATAAGTCTTTTTCATCCTTTATCTTTACGAGAATGGTATAAATAAGGGTTTGCCCTGCACCCAGGATAGAAACGCCGTATCCAAGAATGATGAATATTATGCCATAGAAGGAAAGCCCTAAAAGTAAGCTTCCGAAGCTAGTAGTAGCCCCGGGATAGGTGGCAAGACTCTCTGCTCCTGCAGAGAGAAACTGAGTTGGAGCAAAGAAAGTGGGAAACCATCTTGCTATCCAAATTGGCAACCATGGAATATGTACATGCCAGTGAGCATTATGCCACATTACACTCCACCACTCCCTTGGCCCAGCCCATACTCCCAGTGTTCTGTATGTCAGGGAAAGTGCATATTTAGTCAGCCATGCAAAAATAAAAACACCGAGGAATGCTACAATTAAAAGGATGGCTTGCCAGAGAAAGTATCTCCATGTTTGATCGTTAAGTAGAGAAAATCCCTCGAAGAGTGTATCAAAGGTGTCACTCTCAGTGGTTGCAACAATTGCTGGTGCACTGATAAGAATGACTCCGAGAACAATTGTTAGATAAACAATAAATAAGGCACCGGCAACTATTGGGATTGAAGTTAATCCAATGAGTATTTGTCCTACTGCTGGTATTCTACCTACAAGACCAAGAATTAGGCCGGTGAGTATCAAGGCAGCTATGAATAGGACCAGATATATGGGGGATAAGAAAGTTCCTTTCCAGTTCTTACGAGCAAATCTCCAGGCTTCTTTGGATTCATAGAATTCATCACCTCTTAATTGTTCGTAGGTTATTTTCGATATGGCAGTAAGGGTGATAAAATAGTAATATAACGCCCATAAGCCGCCAAGAGCCCATATGATCCAGCCATACCACACAAGATTTCCCTGGAAAAATGGGAATGGAATATATCGGAATTCCAGCCATATTTTCTGTATTCCCCATCCTGATACCATAAACGAAAGGTAGGTAAGAATTATATACCCTATCATTGCATAAAGAATTCCCTTTACGCCTACCCAAATCTTTTTGGGAGAAAATCCTAATCTCGCTCCCATAAAGACATCCTTCCAAACATAATCCAGAGCCATTATACCTCCTTTTTAATGACAATATAGAGGAAAGATTAAAAAGTCAAGGGTGGAATTCGCATTTTATGTGAAAACCAAGGCATATGGGTTACACCTAAAAGAACTCACCACAAAGAGCACAGTCTTTAATCATAGGGATATGATTTATCACGCCCTTCTTTTTCGGGTTTCATAAGTTGCACCCCTACAAATAATGTAAGAGCGGTTTTCAAACCTCGAAATCGGGACTGGGAAGTCCCTCCCACAAATCGCGATAGGGATATCGCTCCCACAATTTCCAGATACTGGAGTAGCAGAGCTTGCTCTGCGAATCTTTAGCGCGAAACTTGTAGAGGCAATTCATGAATTGCCACTACTCCGATTTACGGGTTTGGTGAATAAAGTGGGTGGATGGGTTGGGATGTGGGTTCGTCTTTTAGGTCTTAGTTTTATTTTCCTACCAACTCAACTACTCAACGATTTAACCACTCAACCTATTACTCTTGGTAATCCAGACT
>DAOVFB010000162.1 GCA_030668705.1 Candidatus Stahliibacteriota bacterium | reverse complement strand
CGTTTGACTTTGGACTTTGGACATCGGACATTGGACTAACAAAAACTATTTAACTATATTTCTCTGTGTCCTCTCCTGTCTCTGTGTCTAATCTCTTTCTTTAACCGTGAGTTTGCCGTGGCATAATCCTTGGTGGTGTGTGTCTTCTACTCATATCTATCTGCGTGTATCTGCGGTTTCATTTCGGTGGGGGTTAGGGGTTTTTAATCAGTTAATATCTGTGTAAATCTGTGTCTATTCCTTGGTGGTGTGTTATGGGTTTATTGAGTTCATAGGGTTCGTGGAGTTCATTGAGTTTTTTCCTAATCAACGACTCAACTACTCAACTACTTAACTATTTAACTATATCTGTGTAAATCTGTGTCTATTCCTTGGTGGTGTGTGTTTTTATCTGCGTCTATCTACGGTTTCATTTTATGAGTTCTTTATATAATCTTTCATGCTCTCTTACACAGTGTCTCAGTGAAAATCTTTCCCTTACAGTTTCCCTTGCCTTCCTTCCCATCTCCTTTCTCAACTCTACCGACTCCATCAGGTTTAAAACAGCAAGTGCAATTGCCGGTGGGTCACCTGCTGGAACGAGCATGCCTGTTTCCCACCCGGTAATTTGCTCGGGAATGCCGCCAACACTGCTGGCAATAACAGGAACCCTCATCGCCATTGCCTCCATTATTGAGATCGGTGTTCCTTCAACAAAGGAAGACTGAATAAAGATATCCATAAGCGAGAGAAGTTGTGGGATTCCCTCTCTCTCTCCGAGGAAACGAATATTTTCATCGAGTCCGAAATAGGACGTTAAATTCGTAAGTCGTCTGTAATAACTTATCTGCGTATCCAGTATCCTTCCAACGATAAGCAACTTTATTCTGCTGTATTTCTTTCTAACTATAGCCAGCGCCTCTATCAGGTTTTCATATCCCTTGACCCAGGTTATATTACCAACCGAGCCCAAGATGATATCATCATCATTAAGATTTAACTCTTTCATTAGCCCGCTCTTTTCCTCTAAAGAGATGGAAAGTGGGTTAAATACCTGAACATCCACAGGTCCCCTGATTACAACATCCGCAATATCTGAGCCGTTAATATAATAATCCCTGGTAATCTCTGATATGTTTACAACCCTATCTGCAGTGCGCTTTATAAATGGTTGTAGTGCCTTAACCAGATATTCCGGGTAGAGTGTTCCAAAGAGATGCCATACGACCTTCCTTCGGGTAAGAAATGCTGCTAAGGCTCCCTGTAAATTCAATAATCCGTGGACATGGACAACATCGATTTTCTCTTTTTTAATGATTTTCACAAGGGAATGAATAGATGGGATAAAATTAAAGATATAACGAATATTCAAAAAGAAGGTCACTATACTACGGATGTAGTGGGGCGTTCCTAATTCACACTGATAGACAGTCATCCCTTGCTTCCTGGCATATAGAGGCACTTCACCATTGCCCTTTGGCAAACACATCAAATATTCTATTCCTTTATCGTGTAATTTCCTTGCCATAGATAAGACGCGCCTTGATGGTCCACCGATCCTATCATCCAGAAGAACATTTAGGACCCTTATCTTCATGCTCATTTTATCAAAAGCTGTAGTCCTGCTATAATGAACATTGCAGTATAGGAAAAACTCGATATGAGGTCACCCCTCATCATAAAGAATACAAAACCGAGGAGAAAAGGATAGTACACAGAGAGAATGTTGGGGAACATAAGACCGAAAGTCTTCCAGTAGTAATCATCCAATGACGATAGTATCCACCCAAATCCAAATGCAAATAATATCAACCCACATACCCCAAAATTAATATAACCTTCAAAAGGAAGGGGACAACATAAATTTTCATAGGGAATAGAAAAAAAACGGGCAATAACTCTACCGGATCCTACGGGCTTCCCCTTCCAGAGACTCCTTGGTATCCAGAACAGGAGCGGACCTGACAACTGCCGCCCATAAGTCATTCCAGTTCTTTTCCTATATTGCACTGTATGGACAGCCATCTCATATGCGTCAAAGTTTGGTGAGGTATAAAGCATGGGAAGCTTATTTACATTGAATTGTCCCACTTTGATCGTTTTCAATGCTTTATCCCGGAACCCATTACTTAAGGGATATAGTATGAGTATTCCCAAAAGCAATATCAAAAGCACCCACCCTCTCTTTTTTCTCTTTCCTATAAAAAGGAAAACGATGAATCCCAGGATAACCGTGCCTGCCCAATATCTTGAGCAAGCAAAAGGATTATTAACAAGAAGATTGATAAGGACTAAAGAACTGGTCAAAAACCACCACTGCTTTTTATTCTTCCATCTGCCCCGCATAATAAGGAGTCCTATGAGTGAAAGCACGGGGATAACCTTCAGGAACTTGTCCAGGAACATCATGAGGTGATGGGGGTGAATGGTATATAAAACTTCCCTGTATGCTCCCCTTATGAGCATATTCCGAAGTCCGAATACGTAGAGAAAAATAATTAGAACAAGGAAGGAAAGGTAAACCGATATAAAAACACCTCTCTTCCCAATCCTTAACCGCTCTTCTGTAAAAGATGTTTTCTTGTTGTGAGGTTTCCTGATATAATAGCCAACCACATAAAAACCAATCCAGGTAATAAGAAGGAGATTCGTAAGGAGAATAGGATATGCTTCTTCTTTATCAAGCCATAAAGGAAACTGACCCGTAGTATATTGAATTAAAGGTATAAGGGAAAAGAAAATCAGGAAGAATAACCAATGCATAAGATTTAAGGAATAAGACCGCCTTATTGGGTCTCGACCCTTTGCATCAAGGATTATAAAAAGAATACAAATAATCCCTATAACCAAAAAGGTTAAGATATTATAAAATTGTAGTATCGTGCCCCCCTTCTATTATAATAGTAAAATTATTATTCAATGTCAATAGGGGTTTAAGATAGGATAAGTCAGGATTAACGTGATAAGGGATAAGGGATAAGTGGTATGTGAACATCATCGTGATAAGTGATATGTGAACATCAGTCCAAGGTCCAACGTCCAATGTCCAGAGTCAAAAAAAATTGGAGTAGGGGCAATTCATGAATTGCCTCTACAAGTTTAGCGAATTGTAGGCACGAATTTATTCGTGCAATTGTAGGGGCGACTCGGTGAGTCGCCCAAATCGTAGGGGTTTGATTTATCGAACCCTTTGTGGGAGAGCGCATGTAGGCACGAATTTATTCGTGCAAAACTAAAACCCAATCCCCAACCCCTAAATCCTAATTCGACACTGATTAACACTGATTCTTACTGATTTTTCTGCCA
>DAOVFB010000173.1 GCA_030668705.1 Candidatus Stahliibacteriota bacterium | reverse complement strand
ATCCTCCCGTGAGAGAACATCCCTGTAATCTGTGTAGCATTCTGAGACCCCCCATTTCTTAGCCTTCTCCTGCAGAAATGTCTTGTCAGTATCCACCAGTGCTATAATTTTTCCTCTAGACGATAATTCCTTCAATGCCCGCACATGGCGTTCTCCTGCCCAACCACAACCAATCACAGCAATTCTCAGTTTCCCTCTCATGTTTTTTCTCTGCCTATTTTATCCGAGAGGAACCCGCCTAAATTTTCTTTTTCTGAAAGATTGATTCCATCTGGCAAAAGACCCATATCTTGAGGCTTATGACGAGAGCAAAGAGAGAACAGAGGAAATAAAATAATCGCCATAAGGGCACCGATTAAAATAACAGAGGTTTTTTGTCCACTAGTACAAAGATCCCTTAGCGAGCACCAGCTACCAGTAGTGATACTTTCCAAACACTTTCGGTAGCTGTGATAAAAAGTTCTTTTAAATCAGAATCACCGAAAGTGCAATTGGAAGCTGTCTGCGGTGTAAGAATTTTTCCAATGAGTTTCCCATTGACATTGAATACTTGAATACCATCTCCTGCTGCACAAAAGAGATGACCCTCTGAATCTACTCGTATTCCATCAGGAACACCGGGGTAGATAATGGTAAATATTTCCTCTTCTTTTAAGGTATTATTATCTAAGACTATGAAACGCCGGACATGATGGATCTTAGTATCGCTGTCTCCAATGTAGAGAAATTTTTCATCAGGGGAAAAACATAGACCATTGGGACGGGAAAAATCATCTGCGACTGGCATAGGCTCCTCTTTTTCAGGGTTCAAACGAAAAACATAATTAGCAGACTGCTCCTGCATCTCGGGTTTAATTCCATAGGGAGGATCTGTAAACCAAATTGTTTTATCCCTTTTTACCACAACATCATTAGGTGAGTTAAGATGCTTACCTTGATAGGTTCGAGCAAGTACAGCAATCTTACCGTCTCTTTCTGTGCGGGTAACACGACGAGAAGTATGTTCACAGGTGATTAATCTTCTTTCATTATCTACAGTATTACCGTTAGCATTATTGGATGGCTTACGCCATTCACTAAGACCCTGCTCAGGAGACCAACTGTAAATCGTATTAGCAGGTATATCGCTAAAAAGAAGGTATTGACCTCTTTTCATCCATATCGGACCCTCAGTGAATTGAAAATTACCTTCAACACGAAGTATAGGTTTATTCTGATCAATTAACTCTTTCATTTCAGGGTCAACTATTTCAATCTTGGGTTTTGTTGAGATAGCCATGATATCCTCCAATATTATTAAAATTTTTTAAGGACGCCAGATGGTACTGTCTGGAAGACGAGCTACTGTCCAGTCTGGAGTTTTGTTTTCACAGGGATATTTTTGAGCCAAGCTTTCATTAAATTCGATACCTAATCCTGGTTTTTCATTAGGATAAACATAACCATTCTTTATCCTTGATATTCCCGAGAATATTTCCTTTCCAAGCTCCATACTTGCAATATTAAATACTACTTTTATAAATCTCTAGAAATCGTTAGGTGGGTAAATGTTGTAATAACAAGGCTTTCACATTATCCAAGAGTCTAATTGAAAATGACATTTAGTATTTCTTAGGTTACGTGATAATCCCTGATCAAGATTTCTCACCAAAGATGTATTTTCTTTATCTATGCCCGAAGCAACTACTCTTAATTCTGTGCGAATCGGTGGTGCCTGCGGTTAGTGAAATTTTTGTTGACTTCCTCTCAGAAAAGGCTGTTTGAGAGCAATTGCAAGTTCGGAGCAAAATGTTTTTCTATGCTGGATATGAGAATAGTGGAAGATCCTTGAAATAAGTTTTGTAATATCCTCTGTCTCGTGTGAGTATAGAATCAGCTAAAACCTTGGCATGCCCGCCGATTAAAAAATCGCTAATGATGTGTTGACGAGGAGCAATAATTTCTGAGCAATTTTTACATTTCAGAACAAACTTTGTTCCACAATGAGGACATTGAATTTGCTTATCTCGTCCTGCTGTATAGGTATCCCAGGCCTTACCAGCTTCCCAAAGAGTTCGTTCATTGGAGGGTTTAAGCACTATGTCAAAATCACTCAGGAATTCATCAAGCTTTTCTCTTTCTTTAAACAAATTAGCGAGTTCTGTATACACTATCTCGTTAATGACCAAAGCTCCGCGCTTTAAAGCCTTATTGAGCAAATTCTTAGAGAATTCAAAATGTCTTTCATCCTTATTTAGAATGTCGATGAGGATATTGGTGTCTACGGCTACAATCATTCTCCTCTTAGCTCCTGGATAATTTTATCAGTTGGTTTTTTTATTTTCAGATAACCAGCCCATTTTCTAAAGGAATCATCCCTTACTGCTTTCTTTAATACGCACTCTCCCCTATGAATTTGAAAATTTACCTCACTACCTGGTTTGATACCAATAGCCTCTCTTATTTTCTTAGGAATGGTTACCTGTCCTTTTTTGGTTATCCTGGGCATTACTCTCTCCTCTTTGAAGTATTACTTTGATGTAATAATAAAAGATTCTTACCAAAAGTCAAGTGTTCTCAAACATGCCGAAATCAATTTAATCTGCTTCTTTCATCAGATCTT
>DAOVFB010000159.1 GCA_030668705.1 Candidatus Stahliibacteriota bacterium | reverse complement strand
CTGATTGCTATAGCGCAGTTGACGAGGGTTGACTTTTGGAACAATGGGGGTAATATGGAAAATATGAATCTTATTTTATTACTATTCGGAAGTTTCGTAATAATAGGGGATATCGAGGGTATTATCGGTCCAGTAACGTCTAATTATGTTACCAGGACGATCAAAAGGGCAGAAGCGGACAGGGCAGAGGCATTAATCTTTATTGTCGATACACCAGGTGGTCTGGACGAGTCGATGAGAGAGATAATCAAGGAGGAATTGAATGCCTCTGTACCAATTATTGTTTATGTACACCCTTCAGGCGCAAGGGATGCCTCAGCTGGAGTATTTATCACCCTCGCGGCTCATATAGCAGCTATGACGCCTGGTACCAATATAGGTGCGGCCCATCCTGTTGCTATCAGTCCTGGAGGGGGAGAGGAGAAGAAAGTGGATGAGACAATGAAGGAAAAAATGACTCAGGATGCAGCGGCCTACATACGTTCTATCGCCGATAAAAGGAAAAGAAATGCTGATTGGGCCGAAAAAGCTGTCCGTCAATCGGTATCCGTTACTGCAGAGGAAGCCCTGGAACTAAATATAATTGACCTTGTTGCAGAGTCAGTAGATGAACTACTGGAAAAGATAGATGGGATGGAAGTAAAATTACCCGATGGTGTAAGGAAACTGAATACAAAGGACGCCGAGAAAAAGGAAATCCCAATGAGCAGGCGAGAAGAGTTTCTAAAATTGATATCTAATCCTAATATTGCATATGTTCTATTTATATTAGGATTTTATGGACTGATATTTGAGATGACACACCCAGGTGCTATTATCCCCGGTCTTCTTGGTGCAACCTGTCTTGTGCTTGCATTCTTTGCCTTCCAAACACTTCCCGTCAGTTATACAGGGATAGGACTTATTATACTGGGGATAGCTATGTTTGTAATGGAGGTTCTTACTCCTACCTATGGACCTTTAACTATGGGAGGGATAGTTGCTATGACATTAGGATCTATGATGTTAATGAATACCAATGCGCCATTCTTACAGATTTCCAGACCCATAATCTTCGCAGTTGTTGGGACCACTGCTGCGTTCTTTATATTTGCATTGGGAGCAGTGATAAAAGCGATGAGACGTAAGCCTTCCACAGGACAGGAAGGACTTACTGGCGAAATAGGAGTTGCAGAGGACGATATAAGCTCCACCAAAGGCAAGGTATTCATCCACGGTGAATACTGGAATGCTGTATCAGACGAAAAGATTAACAAGGGTGAGGAAGTAGAAATTATAGAAATCAAACGTTTAAGGCTCAAAGTCATAAAAAAGGAGGAATAATGGCTGCATTAATAGTTGTAGGAATAATAGTTCTTATACTTATCGCAAACGCAATAAACATCTTGCAGGAGTACGAAAGGGCAGTAGTATTTAGACTCGGGAGATTCGTGGGTATAAGAGGACCGGGTTTTGTTCTAATTATCCCATTTATAGAAAAAATAGTGAGGGTGGGCCTTCGTGTGGTAACATACGATGTACCGACCCAGGATGTAATAACAAGAGACAATGTATCGGTTGAGGTAAATGCTGTGGTATATTTTAGAGTAATGGATGCAGGAAAGGCGATAATTGAGGTGGAAAATTACCTGTTTGCAACTTCTCAGATAGCTCAGACCACCCTGAGGAGCGTTGTGGGTGGTGCAGAATTAGATGAACTACTCTCGGAAAGAGAAAAACTCAATAAACAACTAGCAAGTATCATAGATAAAGAAACAGACCCCTGGGGCATCAAGGTAGCAATGGTTGAAATCAAACATGTTGGCCTTCCCACCGATATGCAACGTTCAATGGCACGCCAGGCAGAGGCAGAAAGGGATAGAAGAGCAAAGGTTATTAATGCAATGGGAGAATACCAGGCTGCAGAAAAGTTGGTAGCAGCAGCTAAACTTATGGAACAATCTCCTATTACTATTCAACTCAGATACCTGCAGACCTTGAATGAGATTGCTGCAGAGCATAATTCTACCACTCTGTTCCCTATACCGATAGATCTTTTTAAACCATTTTTGAAGGGATTTACAGGTAAATAGTAGAAGAGGAAAGATACGTATAAGCCGACCATAGGCTGGATTACCTATTATTATCCACCAATGGGTATGGGAGGTATCCAGCGTGTTTTCCATATACCTGAAAATCTAAGAAGATTGGGTTGGAAGGTTAACATATATACACCATATACTCCCAGAGGATATCCGATTGATGATACCCTTATTAAGGGGAATAATCTCGAAGTGATAAGAACCTTTTCTCCTGATCCTTTGCATCTTCTTCCTGGTAAATTTTCAGGGGTTGGAAAAGGAAGACGAGATTATTTTACATTTCCAGATAATAAGATTCCATGGATTCCTTTTCTCCTGAAAAGTTTAGGAAGTATGGATACAATTATTACCTCATGTCCTCCATTTTCTCTTCTTCTTACTGGGCTGGTAAAAAATAAAACACCCTGGATTATTGATTTTAGAGACCCATGGTCGGGAAGTTACCTTGGCAAATACAGATTTAAGTGGGAGGAGGAACTCGCGAATGGTCTGGAGAAGTATGCGATAAAGCATGCCTCTGTAGTTATTTCCGTGACAAAGAACCATAAGGAATATCTCATCTCCCGCTATCCGGAACATCAGGGGAAGATTCATCTGATAAGGAATGGTTATGACGAGGAGAATTTTCCAGAGGCAGAGTATAGGGTTAAGGATGAAGACATAATCATTACATATATGGGAACTTTCAACATTCATCATAATCCACGGGTATTTTTTGAAGGGTTGGAGGAATTATTTAAGATACGACCGTGGGTCAAAAACAAGATTGTGCTCAAACATATAGGGCACGGAAGTGGCATAGATGTTAAAAGATGGACAGAGAAAGTAGGGATAGGAAAGTTTATTGCCACCGGTTATCTCCCTCACCGATTTGCTCTTAGAGAATTGCTAAATTCAGATATACTCCTACTCCTGGGGGAGAAAGGAAAGCAGGACAGAGAGATAATTCCGGGGAAACTTTATGAATACCTCCGATCAAAAATTCCTATAATCGCTGTGACTGTAAATGAAGAAATAGAAGAACTCATCGGGTCTGCAGGGTTGTGCTGTAATTTTAATCCAGTGAGCGTTGCACAGGCTATTCTGAAAGTAATAGAGAATCCCGACCAGTTCAAAACAATAAAAAATTACGGGGATTATTCGTGGAGAAATCTAAGCAGGAAATATTCAAAACTCCTCTCATCAGTTTTGTAGTCGTAAACTACAATGGAGAAAAATTTTTAGAAAGATGCCTTT
>DAOVFB010000082.1 GCA_030668705.1 Candidatus Stahliibacteriota bacterium | reverse complement strand
CCCGGTCTTACCGGTATTGCTCAGGTTTTTTGTGATAGAGAAGCTAAAACTGAGAAGAAGGTCAGGTACGATTTATTGTATATAAAAAAGCAGAGTTTTCTACTTGACCTTAAACTCATCCTCCTTTCGTTTTTGGTTACGTTCGGGGGAGGTTGGGAAAGTACGGACAGGAGAATGTAGATGGTTATATGGGTGAATGAGAGGTTTTATATAGGGAGTTTGAATGCGGCAGGGTAGAAACTTTCAGGAGACATATCTCGGAAGTCAAAAATTGACTGGAGAGCGGAACCCGAGAGGAGAAATCCTGTATGCTCAATACAATGCAAAAAATGCTTCCGTGTACCGTCGGCAGCCATCCCTGTGCAACGCACAGATAGACGGTGTACAGTCAAGCAAAGTCCCAAATGCCCTTTTCCCCCCCCATAGGGCAAGGCCCTCTTTTAACCTTCGATTTCTCATTCGCTCATATATCCATTCTCCTCTGTAGTTGAAAGCTAAATGGAAATACCAGAGACGGAAGACCAATTTAACTATTTGGTTTCTCAACTATTCAACTAATTCCCCGCACGCACCTTTTTTTAAGAGAAAAAGAAAGTTAGCGGACTTGAATTTTTATAGTAAGGTGTGTATTATTGATTTAATATGTAAGTTTGCTTGGAAGTTCCGGGTATTTTCTACATTGGAGTTGGGAATAAGGTAACCACAAGACAGAAAAGGGTGGCGAATTTTGGCTGATAGGAAAAGAGCAATTGGTAAATATATTATAATTACTATTGGTGCTGTTCTTGTAGCATTGGGGTTAGATTTGTTCCTTGTCCCAAACAAAATAGTTGCGGGTGGGGTTAGTGGTATTGCTACAATACTTTTTTATCTATTTCATTTCCCTGTTGGTGTATCTATGCTTGCCTTGAATTCCATACTTTTTTTGATAGCCTTTAAGATTCTGGGACGTTCCTTTGGAGCTAAAACTATTTACTGCACTATTATCCTGGCTGTCTTTGTCGATGTTTTGGCTCAGTTCCTGCCCAGAGAGGGTTTGACTCAGAATCCTATTCTTGTGGTTCTCTTTGGTTCATTTCTCACGGGCACAGGGATGGGCTTAGTGTTTTCGGCAGGCGCTTCCACAGGGGGGACTGATATTATTGCAATGGTCCTCAAGAAAGTATTTCAAGTAGCACCCGCCTGGGGATTACTTGTGGTGGACTTTTTCATAAGCCTGGCTGCGGGTTTCTTCTTTGGCAAAGAAGTTGGGATGTATTCCATTCTGACTGTTATAGTAAATACGTTTACTATCAATACGGTTCTCGAAGGTGTTACTACTTCAATTCAGGTAATGATTGTTTCCAAGAAGTATAACGAGATAACTGATAGGCTCTTAGAAGAATTACAAGCCGGTGCAACCTTACTAAAAGGCGAAGGAGGGTACGGGGAGAAGAGTTCCTATATTATCCTTACGGTCCTTCGGAATAGAAGACAATTCGTAAGATTAAAACAAATTGTCAGGGAAGAGGATGAAGAAGCATTTATGCTGGTTTCTCATGTGAGAGAGGTTCTCGGAGAAGGGTTTAAGAAAATTGGGGAAGAGTGAGAGAGGCCGGGAAACGGTAAATCAGTTAGATAGTCAAATAGTTAAGGGTTGGATATAGATTGGATTTGTGAGATGAGAAAAAAATAAAAAGGAGGGTTTATGAAACGCATTCTTCTCTGTACTATGTTTGTTTTTGTATTAGTTTTAGACGCCCAGGAGCTCAAAAGAGAATCTTATGTGGATATTCCTACAGCCCACTATAATCAGGGGTTATATCTTAATCTGAACGGGAATTTTCCTATTAGGTCAGAAAGTGAAGTGGGGATGGATCCTAATGTGGGAGTTGAGATCGCCTATGCAAACTTAAATGCGATTCTTAAATGGTATAATGGTTCTGATTTTGCACTTGATCTGGTATACCAGATACTTCAAGGTGGAGATGGTCTTCCAACCCTATCCATAGGGATAGATAATTTAACCTATAGTAAATTTATCTCTCCCGTAGGGTCAGAAGAGGATGAAATTTATGATGATGAAAAATATGTCCCAAGACCTCCGGAGGTTGCATCCTCTTATCTTGTAGCTACAAAAACTATCAGTGAATATCTTGAGCTGACCGTTGGGGTTGGGCGGGGGAAGTTCGTAGGCTATGGGCCTCGAAGCCATCTGTTGAATTTTGATGTTTTCTTCGATGAATATCATGAAAATTTCGTATTTGGGTTATTTGGAGGGGTGAAGTTCATGGTGCCTGGAGGAGTGTCTTTTATTCTCGAGGCAGATGGACGTGATGCCAACCTCGGAGTACAATACGAAACCGGATTATTTAAAGGGACTCTTGCTTTGACTAAACTGGATCAATTTGCTGCCGATGAAGGGTCACCCAATACCCCAAGAATAGATGCCAGTTTATCCTTTAAAGTTGCCACACTAATGGCAAAGAAGCAGGGGAAACTTACATTCCTGATTCTGGATGAGGAGTCCGGTGATCCTATTTCCGGGAGTGCTTTAATAAAAGATGGAGAAGGAAGAATTCTTATAGATGTTCTAGCTACTGAAGTGAAGACAATTTCTGTGGATCCTGGTTTGTATATGGTCACGCTTAATTCCCCAGATTATATAGCAAAACAAGCGAAGGTCTATGTTAAGGCAGAAGAGACAAAAGATGTGATTGCGGAGCTAAGGAAAGAGGAAGTGATTCACAAAGAGCCTGAAGAGAAGAAGGAAGAATTCGAGACATTGAAGAAGGAAATCGAGAATCTTCGTGTTAATTTCTCTTTTGATGAGTTTGGTATCCCTGCTACCTTCTATGGCGAACTGGATAAACTAATAAAGCTTCTTAAATCGAATCTGGATGTCAGTATAGAGATTGGTGGGCATGCTTCCGCAGAGGGCAATGCTTCACATAACCGATGGCTCTCAGAAGCCCGCGCAAAGGCTGTAAGAGAATATCTCGTTTCGCAGGGTATTGACCGCGCCAGGTTATCTGTTAGAGGATATGGTACAGAAAAGCCCATAGCTTCTAATGCAACCGAAGAAGGAAGGGCAAAGAACAGAAGGGTTGAGTTTAGGGTGAAGTGATTCGAAAGACCGAGGACGGAAGACGGAGGACCGAAGAGAGGTAAGAGAAGCAAGAAGCGGTACTGAAGGCAGAGGTTAGCCCACTGTTTTCCTCCTAAAAATTCACTCCCAGGCCAAGGCGGATATGCCTTGCACGTTCCCATACAGTAGGGTCTCTGAAAGGTCCTTCGGGGTCGCCAGTGCTATTATACCACGCAAGATCAGCTATTTTTAAGAGTCTGTGGTTATTGAAGAGGTTCTGTATATCGGTAAATAATTCAATAGAAGCATTCTTTACAGTGAAGGTCTTTCTGAGACGCATATCCAATGTAAATCTTGAAGGAAGTCTTCCATCATTTATTCTCACAACCCTCATTTGTTTGAGAATGGTCGTATATGGAAAACCGCTACCATATTCAGCAATAATACCAATCGAGAAATTATTTAACCAGTTAAGATTGAATAGGGACCTGTCCTCAGGAATGGATAAGATGAGATGAGCGTTTATCCTGATTCGTTCATCCCAATCCATAGGAAATTCCGGGAATTCCCTTTTATAATCTCCCCATATTTGACTTGGGTCCCTTACCTTAAACGAATTCTGCCCGACAGCACTTGAATAAGTAAAATTGATTATGCCAGACAGGTATCCAAGATCGCCTCCTGGCTCTTTCCTGATGGTTACCTCAAACCCCTTGGCATTTGCATAGTCTTCGTTCAAATAATAAAAGTTGAGGGATACGGGTAACTGTTCAATACCGACGAGGCCAGTAATATCCTTATAATAGCCAGTTATATCTATGTATAAGTTACTCAGAAGATAATGCACGACCCCCATTTCGTAAGTTGCCGTGTGCTCATATCCAAGTTCAGGATTTCCTATATATGGGTCAAAAAGGGGATTTATATAAAAATACTGGAGTGCCGGAATTTGGAAATAGTGGCTATAGGTAGCGTGAACAACATCTCTTTCGGTAACCAGAAAGGAAAGCCCCACTCTTGGGCTGAATTGAGATGCAGATTTTCCTGTGCTCACATTGGAATTGAAATAATCATATCTTAGACCTGCTGTAATCTTTAGGGATTTAAGGTCTATCTTATCCTGGATATAACCACCCCATTGATAGGGGGACACTTCGTTACTTACATAAAAGGAGAGTTTATATGGTTTGAATTCAATTCCAGTTTTTATTTCATGACATTGAAGAATCCTGGAGAGAAAGTTTGCTTTTATTGAGTAAAAAGAAGATTCTCGATAAAGCCACCTCATCCAGTGGTAGCCATCTATATAGAAACCCAGGCTATCCACTTTGCTGGATACGGGGTAATTCCAGAGTTCTTCCCACGAGAGAATGGATTCTTCCCCGTTTATTTCCACAAAGCCATCATTATCAAAATCGGTGAAGTCATCTATACCATCAATGTCAGAAGGATAGCGAGAGGTATCTCCTGTAGATGGATCTATGATTATGCTATCGTATGGATTAGGATTCGCCAGGCCATCTCCATTGATATCCACGTACCCATCCTCGAACACATTTGACTTCACAGTAGTTGAATGATGTTCTATCTGGAAGTGTAGGAGTGCATTTTCCCCAAAGTTTTGTTCGAGAACAAGGTTATAATGCTTGGTTCCCTGTGTACTGTATGGACAATGGGTGTGGATTTTTTTCCATTTAGCATCATATTCGTGGTATGATTTCCTAGAGAAAATCCCTGTGAATCGCAAGTTGGTATTATTCCCGAGTAGGTAGGTAAATTTGCCAAACACACTAAAGGTGGAATCATAGTCCCCTCCCATCCTTCCTTTTTCTGCCCTAAATTCCCCTGCCGTAAAAATTGAAATTTTATTTCCGGGTAGTTTCCATTGCGGTATAGGACCACCAAATCTGAAGTTCAAACGGTTGAACTTCTCTTTATTGGATTCCTGGTCAAGGAAGTCCTGTACCCCCTCTGCACTTCCCCGTAAATCGTTACTCATAATCATTACTCTAAAGGTCGGTTTGCCCAATGCGCTCATTGTGGATATATCTATAATACCTGATTGAGCTTCACCGTATTCTGCTCCAAACCCACCCCTGTAGAACGTGAGTTCCCTGACGCTATACTCCGGGATAAGGACATCCAGGGTATGGTCATAGGGGTCCTGAAGCATGCATCCGTCCAGGAGATACGCAACCTCACCGGGGCGGCCACCCCTTACGTAGACTTTCTCTTTAAGCTTCACAACCCCTGCCTGTGTTGCCACTATATCTGTTATTGTGGATATAGGGCTCATCTCAGCCTCTAATAGATTTATATAGACGTGTGCAGCGGGTTCTGTGATTTCAATCATAGGCTTTCTTCCTGTTATAATCACCCCTCTGGATTCGAGTCTTTCGGTTTCTAACTTTAGCTCCAGGCAGATAGAAGAATCTGGAGATACGGATAAAAGAAGACTCTCTTTCCTGTATCCCATCATTGAGACGATGAGTCTATAGTCGCCCTGTGGTACATTCTTAATGGTAAAGTAACCCATGAGATTTACCGAGCTGCCGAGATTGGTTTCTTCCAGGAATACATTTGCACCGAACAATGGTTCTCCTGTTAATTTATCTACGACTTTGCCTGAAATCCTCCCTGATTGCCCCAATAGAATAACCGGGAAAACAAAAAGAGACAGTAATAAAACTTTAAGAGCATAATAACTGTTCTTATTCATTTATACCCTCCTGATAATATAATGATATAGAGGATTTTCTCCCTGTCAAGTTACCTAAAAGGGATAAAGAATCGATTAATGTGTTTGTGTAGGAGAGACGAGTGAGAATCAATGTAGTAAGGATTAAGTGTATGAGTGAGGACGGGGGGAAGGCATAGTTCTAATAAGATTTACTATCTTCTTTTTAGAAAAAGAAGCGAAACAAGTCCACTACAAAGAAACAAAGAATCAGGACGGCAGGTCCAATCCAATAGTATAAGGGTTCTGTTTTTTCTTCTTTAATAGAATAACCGATGAAAAAGAGGAGAAACGGACTATAGTATCTCTCAAAAACCAGTCCATCGTGCAAATTGGCTATAAGCCATAAGACTGCACTAACGATTATAAAGTAATCCTTGTTAGTTTTCCTGCTCAACACAATCGTGTAGAAAAAGAAACAACCCAGAGGGAATAAAATCCAGAAGATTAATGAAGTAGAGAGGAAGTTTGGTGTGTATAGGGATGCACTCCATAAAACACCACCCCAGCGACCAGCATCATGGGAGTAGGAGACCGGATGGATGAATAGAAACAAGAATGACAGTAAAAGAATCATTAAGACATGTCTTAATTTTCCACTATTTTCCTTAAAATAACGTAAATACCATGGTAGGAAAAAACCACCATAAAACCCAAGGACAGATATACTATAGACAATTACATCAAGGTTAACAAGAGCCCTAGCCTGCTGACTCGCCTGCACGAATGGGGGGGTCAAGCCTTTCCACATCAAGAAAAAGGGTAGGAGGCTTAGAAGAGGAATGAGGAGGAGAATAATTTTTTTTAGCCTTAACCCAAATGGTTCATTCTCATATCGTAGAGAGCTAAATAATCCTACGCCGACAAGCCAAAGATTGATTTGTCTTGTTAGTACAGTGAGCGTAGAGAATATATTAGCTCCAGAAAAACGTCGTATTGAAATGGCTTTTTTGCTATCAAATTCCATCATTGCAAGGAACATAAAGAGCAGCCCAAGGTTATCCGTAGCCAATCTAATGGAAGGTCCCAGAAAATAAGGAGATAATGCAAAACAAAAAGAAATCATGAGTGCTTTAGTTAAGTCCCGTTGTTTTGATAGATACCAGAAGAAAACCATAAGGCATATAACGCTGATGAAGAGATTTATTATTCGGAGTGATATAATGCCACATCCAAAGACTTTAACAAAGAACATCATTAATATATAATAAAGTGGTGTCGGGCCTGATTTGTAATTGCTCAAATCTAACTTTGGATATTGGTTAGCAAAACTTTTAATCGTCGGGTAGTGAAAAACAGTTTCATCAAAAGAATTAGGAATGTCCAGATCGGTTTTTATAATCAATGGGAATGTTAGTAAAAGAAAGATAGAAATAAGGATGATAAAATGTATTGTAATAAGTTTGTTTCTTTTAATTCCCATTGTTAAAGATTATTGAATCCTTTAAGAGACTGTTGTGAGTTCAACCGTTATATGTTCTTCCAACATTATAAATTTCAATGTATAGCGTAAAAGCTGTGTAGGTCTATCTGGTTTCCTACATGGATATTATTTTTCTCAAACCACCCCCCATTTGTTTCCAGAACGAACCTTATTTTAGATGAATTAGAGATGTACTTTTTAAGGGAATCTAATGGGCGGTTAAACGGTTCCTTTTCCATAGTTATTATTTCTCTTATGATGCCATACTCGTCAATATATGCAAGGTCAATATCGAAATTACAATGATACATCCAGAATACCCTTCTTGCCTCATCCGGGAAAACAAAAAGGACACCACGATCCGGAGGCAGGGTATCCCTATCTGATAGTCCCTTCGCCCTTTCTCCAGGTGAATCTGCAACCTCTACTTTAATCACTATTCCCTGGATTTCAATTGTCCTTTCTTCTTCTGCCCTCGTACACTGAATCAAGAGTATGAGAATTATAATAGAAAGATACCGCATTAATATATTCATCTTCCGTTTCCGATCCTCTCTCCTCTTGTTTTTCGGCTCATATACTAATTCCCATTTACTCCTTACCCCTTCTATACTTAACCGCAGATGAATATAGTTAAATAGTTGATTAGTTGAATAGTTGAGTAGGTTGGAAAAGAA
>DAOVFB010000126.1 GCA_030668705.1 Candidatus Stahliibacteriota bacterium | reverse complement strand
CCATTTTTTAGAACATAAGTATAAAAGTAACTTTTGAGTTTAGGAAAAAAAGACAGATGGGCCTAAACAAAAAAGACTTTCGGTTTACAGATTACTAAAAATAATTGACAGTGCCTATCATTATATAATCGCTATTATCCGCACCTTCTTCAAGGTTGACTTGGAAGCGATTAAATGCTCTGATAGCGAAACTCTCTGTCACAAAGTACTCGACGCCTGCATCGATGGGAATATACATATAGCCATCTGCTGCAGTATATAATACTCCACTTTGGTAGCCAAACAGAGCGCCTGCAAAAAAGCCAAATGTTTCTCCCATAGGGTAATGATAGTAAGCACCAGCGGTAAAATCAAAAACCATACTACTGGCATCACCAATTACATCAGCAGTAGTTCCCTGTATACGCATCCCTAATACACCTTCAATTCCGTCCATAAAGAAGTATCCACCAGAAACACCAATGGTGTAGCCGAAATCATCGGCCATTACATCTCCAATTGATGCAGTAACACCAATGGATTTGGTCCCTACTGGTATCTGGGCAAATAGGCTAACCACGCCTATCAATAAAACAGCCATAAACACTTTACGCATAGTATGCCTCCTTATAATTCATGAAAGACACCATCTGTCTTTTGAACAATATATTGATTGTAGCAACTATGTCAAGTAGTAGGGTATTTTTTCCGGGAAAGGCTGACAGGAAAAAGTATAACTATCTTTTTAGATTATGCCCCTTTTTTAGATTTTCACTCGGAGAACGCGAAACAAGTTTCGCTACTCCGTTCCTTCTGGAGTAGCGAGCTTGCTACGCTTTATTATAGATTACATTCATTCCTTCGCAGTATTTGTGACCTTTGATAGAAATGAAAGGGAGGTTGGGATGGAGGGTTAAAAACTCCCAAAACGTAAGGGACACCTAAGACATCTTTTGGCTTCCAGAACTCCTTCATTATAAGAACAGCTACCTTCAATTTCATCAAAATTATGATTCTTCTCTTTCGCTGGAATCTTTAAAGGTTCTCCCTTCGGGGCATTACTCTCCAGAGGACACCGAGGAACAGGATATTCTACAAATGAGAGCAGATTATCTATTCTTGCATGAATTCCCCTTAGATACAGGTCTATGGAGCGAGCTGCCTTCTTACCATCCGATACTGCATTAACGGCTGTTGAGGGCAAAAGGACATCCCCTCCTGCAAATACACCTGGAACCGATGTGCGAAGGGCATTATCTACTATTATTCTCCCGTTCTCTACGATAATATCTCCCGGGAGAAAATCCAAATCCGGTTTCTGCCCAATCGAAAGAATCAAGGTCTCGCATCCCTCCACTTTTATAAGATTTTCATCAAAGGAAGGTTTGAATTCCCCCACTTCATCATAAACTGAACAACACCTTTTGAGCTTAACCGCGCGCACCTTTCTCTCCCCCAGTATTTCATCTATTCCCCATGAATTAATTATTTCAACCCCTTCTTCCATTGCTCTTTTCACATTCTTCTCAAAAGCAGGCATCTCTTCCCGGGACTCAAGAGGGATGAGCGCAACGCGGGAGCCCAATCGTAGGGCTGAACGTGCGGCATCTACACCTAAATCTCCACCACCTATTACAACAGTCTTCTCGCCAACGGATGGAGGAGAACCTCGTTTTAGGGCTTTTAAGAAATTAAGTCCATAATATATACCCTTCAATTCTTTCTCTCCTACATTCAGTTCATTATTCAGATGACTGCCTGTCGCTATAAAGATAGCGTCAAACTCATCCATTAGACCCTTAAAACTCCTGTCCTTCCCTATCTCAATACCTGTTTTTATCTCTACACCAAATTTTTTCACATAAGATATCTCCTCCTCCACCACCCGCTTGGGAAGACGATAATCGGGAATACCCATGGTTAACATCCCTCCTGCAACCTCCTCTCTCTCGAATATAACTACTTGATAGCCCTTTATCCTTAGATTATATCCAGAGGTAATCCCTGCCACTCCACCCCCAATTATTGCAACCTTTTTCCCATTATTCCTTATTTTCGGAACTTTAGAATCATCCTTAAACTCGTTGTCGAAAATAAATCTCTTGAGATATCTAATCCTTATTGATTCATCAGTGCCGCTACGCGAGCACGGATATTCGCAGGGAGCAAAGCAGATCCTTCCAAGCGTTCCGGGAAATGGAACGGTATCCAATATTCCCTTTAATGCTTCTCTTCCTCTATCTTCAGATAAATATAATATGTAGAGCGAAGGTCTAATCCCTGCAGGGCAATATATATCACAGGGGGCGGGAAAATAGTAAGGTCCTTTATATGCATCTATTATATTTCCAATCCATAAAACAAGATATGAAAATAGGACAAAGTAAGAAAAGGGATGAAATCCTATCCAGACAATTCTATGGAAGAGGACTAAAGATACAAAAAATACAAGAAAAAAAATGCCGGAGAGGAATCTCTTTCTGTAGATCTGTCCCCCACCGGGGATAAAGAAAGAGATAGCTGCTGCCCTAAGTCTCCTCTTCATTTGATCCATTCATCATTGATTCTATAAAAGAGAGTACTCTATCCCTACTACCTCCAAAACACATATAAATACCGCGGAAGTTTTCCAGCCTTGAAGGCACTGGAAAAGGACTAAGTAAAACACCATTCTTATCAGGATAGAAGGACCGATATTGACTCCAGTTCTTTTTTACGGTATAGAAAATTTTCCTTATTTCTATTCCATTTTTATCGAGTTTGTATCTTGTTGGAGTGTAATAAGGAAGTAATGAAAAGCCAAGGACGATTATACTCAAAAGCCCATAGAAAAGGCCATAGAGAAAATATAAGACCGTTGAAAGACCGAGTATAAATATGGTGGAAATTACTGTCTTCCGCGGATTTTCAATTGCAGGGAAAGATACCCATTCAATTTTTAAATTGCTTTTCATAGGTTGATTTCAATAGTTCATATGACTCTTCAAGAGATATAGGGATAACCTTTGTTTCGCCAATTATAGGCATGAAATTCGTATCCCCACTCCACCGTGGAACAAGATGAATATGAAGGTGGTCAAGGATTCCAGCACCAGCAATTCTCCCGATATTCATTCCCATATTGAAACCTTCCGGGTTCATTGCTTCTCTTATAACTGCTTCCCATACTTGAGAATAACTCATAAGTTCACTCATTTCATCGTTGGTCAAATCTCCCAGGTCTCCGGTATGCTTGTAGGGAGCAATCATTATATGTCCGCTATTATATGGATATATATTCATTACCACTAAGGAATACTTACCTCGCAGGAGGACATAACACTCTTTGTCGCTTTTCGTCCTGGCTGCCCTACAGAATATACATTCCTTTCCACCAGGATTCTTTATATATTCGGAACGCCAGGGAGCATAAATTCTATCCATTAAAATAGTGATTGTTGTTTGACTTTCTTCCCTTTTTCTTCCCCTGGGATTCTTACTTCGCCATAAACTCCATCATAACCTGGTTTTATCTCGACTTTTTCGTCTCTGACCTTAATTATCGATCGGGCAATCTTTCCATCGGCACTTTTCTCTAAATCCCCCAGAGGTATGTCAAGTAATATCCTGAATTCATTACCAAAATACGAGGTAAGTTTTTCGTAAATCCCTTTAACCGTCTTTGTACTCTTACCCAAACCTAAGGAATCCCCAATAATCTCACAAAGTGGTACCAGGCGTTTATAATCTATTCTACCCTGGGACACGGGCTCTTTTCTGTCTGCTAAAGAGTATACACGATGGAGTACTCCAAGGGTTAGTGGTTTGCCACAAACAGGGCAAATATTATTATTCTTCTCGGACTCTTCTGGAGATAGGGTAACCCCGCAATTTCTATGTCCGTCAAAATGATATTTACCCTCCTCGGGGAAAAACTCCAATGTATATAGAAACTTCTCCCTATCCTGTTTTTTTAGTATCTCTCTTAATTCCGGATAATCAACTGGAGTGGCAAAGCAATTTGCCTCTCTTCCTATATTGTCAGGGGAATGTGCATCTGAATTAGAAACAAGTGTTATCTTATCCAAAGAAGAAAGCAGCCAGTTCATTGGAGGGTCAGATGACAACCCTGTTTCTATAGCGAAGATATTATCACTGTACTCTCCGAATGCTTCCTCGATTGAGTCGAAACCCGACTTCGACCCGAAGAGTCCAAACCATGGAGTCCATAGATGTGCAGGTATGAGTATTGCATCAGGATAGATGGAAAACAGTGTTCCAGCAAGGTCCATAAGGGTTAATGATAGGATGGGTCTTCCGTCTGATTCCAGACTTCCAAACCTTCGTATGCTCTTGTTAAATTTTCTGACCGTTTCAAAATTTGGAAGTATTATAACTGAATGGACTTTCTTGGTTCCACCCTTAAAATCAAAAATGTTGTTGACTTCCACTGTTAGTATAAAATCAATTCCTTTGTATCGATAGATGCCTTCTCTCTCGGGCTCCAGGTTCTTCTCGAGCTCATAAAGCCAGGCTGGATTCGTAAAATCTCCGGTGCCCATCAACTCTATGCCTTTGTTCTTTGCAGATTCGGCAATATGTTCCAGATCCATCGACTTGCTGGTAGCACGAGAGTATTTTGAGTGTAGATGAAGGTCCGCATAGTATCCCATATTATTATTTTATAATACAATATTAAGAAGGTGTGTCAAGAGT